>NZ_JBEXCR010000023.1:0-206360 GCF_040605375.1 Nonomuraea sp. NPDC005650 | reverse complement strand
CAAGGAACGTCGTGGAACGGGCGATCAACCGCCTGAAGAACTTCCGGGCCGTGGCCACGCGTTACGACAAACGCGCCTACATCTTTCACGGCACCATCACCCTGGCAGCCCTGATCATCTGGCTCCGCACCTGATCTAAGAAACAGCTCTTAGGGCTCGCGACCCGCGGCGCCGGTGCGGTAGCCGTCGCGCAGGCGGTCCTCCGCGTCGGCGCTCGCGCCGAGCTCGTCCAGCCCGAGCAGCGCGGCGCCGACGGCCGGTGGCACGTCCACCACGCGAGGCGTCGCCTTCGGAGCCGTACGGGCGCAGCCCGCGTGGATACGGTCGAGCAGGTACGCGTCCCCGCTGGCGAGGATGCCGCCCCCGAGCACGATGTCGACGGGGACGTCCAGGAGATCCAGCCGGCGCAGCGCCGCCGACGCGAGCAGGACCACCTCCTCTGCCAGCCGATCGACCACTTTCCTGGCCACGGCGTCACCGCGGCCCGCGGTCGCCAGCAGCAGCGGATTGAGCTCCTGGAGCCGGGTCCTGGGGACCTCCCCGAAGTGGACCTGCTCGGCGAGCTCGACCACGGAGGACACCCCGAAGTGCGCGGCCACGAGAGAGCGCAGCGCGGTGTCGGGTCCGCGGCCGTCCTCGGCCCGGATCGCCCGCCACAACGTCTCGTCGCCCAGGAACAGACCGCCGCCCCAGTCGCCGGACAGCCGGCCGATCGCCGGGAACCGCAGCGTCCTGCCGTCGGGCGCGATGCCGACGCAGTTGATGCCCGCCCCGCAGACCACCGCGACCCCGTGCCCGCGCGGGGCGCCGGCACGCAGCAGGGCGAAGGTGTCGTTGTCGACGGTGATCCGCTCGGACCAGTTCAGCTCGGCCAGGGCCCGCGTCAGCGCCTGCTGCTCCCGGCCGAAGTCGACTCCGGCGAGGTACGCCGCCGTGTGCCGGACGTACGGGGCCCGCAGCGCCGGGTCGAACTCGCCCACCGCCTGCCTGACCAGCGCGTCGAGGGTGGCGGCGCCGGCCGCGAGGCCCACCCGCTGCGCCGACGCCCCGGGGCCGCGCACCTGGGACAGCACCGTGCCGTCGGGTGCGACGAGGAGGACGTCCGTCTTGGAGTTGCCGCCGTCGAGCGCCAGCACCGCGTCGATCACGCCGCCGCCCACGGCAGGAAGTCGCGGTTGACCGAGACCAGCCGGTCGGCCAGGGTCTCCGCCTGGTCGATCTGCCCGATGAGGGGATGCGCCAGCAGCGCGTCGAACACCCGGTCCCGCCCGCCGTGCAGCGCCGCCTCCAGGGCCAGGCTCTCGTACGCGCTGACGTGCGCCACGAGCCCCGCGATCGCCGGCGGCAGCGGGGGCGACGGCAGCGGTACGGGGCCCTCGCCGGTGATCCGCGCGGGGACCTCCACCACGGCGTCGGCCGGCAGGAACGGCAGGGTGGAGCCGTTGCGGGCGTTGACCACCTGCACGTCTCCCCTGCCGTTCAGGATGGAGGCCACGAGCTGGACGGCCGCCTCCGAGTAGTAGGCGCCGCCCCGCTGCTCCAGCAGCGCCGGCTTGGCGACCAGGCCGGGGTCGCGGTACAGCTCGAGCAGGCCGTCCTCGATGCCGGCCACGGTCTCGGCCCGTGACGGGCGGGACCGCTGCTCGGCCACGACCGCGTCGTGCCGGTAGTAGTACTTCAGGTAGTAGGACGGCACCGCGCCGAGCCTGCGCATCACCGCGGCGGGCAGCCCGACGTGGTCGGCGAGCCGGTCGCCGTGCTCGGCCAGCAGCCGGGGCAGCTCGTCCACCCCGTCGACCCGCACGGCGCGTACCCAGGTCAGATGGTTCAGCCCGGCATGCTCCAGGGCGACCCGGTCAGGGGCGACGCCGAGCAGCCCGGCCACCCAGCGCTGGAAGGTGATGGCGACGTTGCAGAGCCCCACCGCGCGGTGACCGGCGTCGAGCAGCGCCCGGGTGACGATGCCTACCGGGTTGGTGAAGTCGACGATCCAGGTCTGGTCGCCGGCGACGCGCCGCACCCGTTCGGCCACGTCGAGGACGACCGGCACCGTGCGCAGCGCCTTGGCCAGGCCGCCCGCGCCCGTGGTCTCCTGGCCGACGCAGCCGCACTCCAGCGGCACCGTCTCATCGCCCGCGCGGGCGCGCTGCCCGCCGACGCGCAACTGCAGCAGTACGGCGGCCGCCCCGTCCGCGCCGGCCTCCAGATCGGCGGTGAGGCGCAGCTTGGCCGGGTGACCGGCCCGATCGAGGAGGCGGCGGGCGAACCCGCCCACGACCTCCAGACGGTCGAGGTCTGGGTCGACCAGCGCGATCTCCTCGATCTCGAGGGCGGCATGACGATCGGCGATCCCGCTGACCAGCTCCGGGGTGTAGGTGGAGCCGCCCCCGACGACGGTGAGTTTCAACCCTTTACTCCTGTGAAGGTGATGCCTCGGACGAAGGACTTCTGCGCGAACACGAAAAGGAGGATGACGGGCAGCATGACCACCACGGTCACGGCCATGGTGAGGTTCCACTGCACCTGGTGCGCGCCCCGGAACGAGGCCAGCGCCAGCGAAAGCGTCCACTGGTCCGGGTTCTCCCCCGCATACAGCAGCGGCCCGAAGTAGTCGTTCCAGGTGTACATGAAACAGAACAGGGACACGGCGGCGATGCCGGGCCGGGTCATCGGGAGGAGCACGCGAAGCAGCGCGCGCAGGTCGCCGCAGCCGTCCACCCGGGCGGCGTCGAGGTACGACTGCGGCACCGTGAGGAAGAACTGCCGCAGCAGGAAGATGCTGAACGCGTCGATCAGGAAGTACGGCAGGATCAGCGGCCACAGGGTGCCGGTGAGGTGGAGGCGGGCCCACAGGACGTACAGCGGGACCGACAGCACCTGCGGCGGGATCATCATGGCGGCGATCACCACCAGGAACACCGCCTGGCGGCCCCGCCACCGCATCCGGGCCAGCGCGTACGCGGCCGGCACGCTCGACAGGAGCATCCCCGCCGTGGCCAGCACCGAATACAGCATGCTGTTGACCAGGTACGTCAGCACCGGCGCGGCGCGGAACACCTCCGCGAAGTTCTGCGGGTGCCACGAGCGCGGCCACAGGTCGGCCGTCAGCGCCTGCCGATCCGACATGAACGCGGTGAGCGCGACGAAGACCAGCGGCAGGACGAACATCGCCCCGATCGCCAGCGCGATGCTGTGCACCGCGATCCAGCGCATGAGGCCGCGCCGGTGCCGCCGGCGCCGCGACGTCCGGTCCGGGGCCGCCTGGCCGGGGTCGGCGCTGCGGGCGGTGAGGACGGCCATCAGCTCATCTCCTCGGCGTGGGAGGCGCGGCGCAGACGCTGTACGAAGATCACCGTGAACAGCGTCGAGACGACGAACAGGAAGACCGACATCGCCGACGCGTAGCCCATGTTGTAGTAGTGGAATCCCTGCTGGTACAGCCAGACGGGGAAGGTCAGCGTGGAGTTGTCCGGATAGCCGATGACCCGCCGGCTCCCGGCGATGTCGGCCGACCCGGAGGCCACCGACGCGGCCACCACGGCCTGGGTGAAGTACTGCAGCCCGAGGATGATGGAGTTGATCACCCCGAAGACGAGCACGGGCGCGATCGACGGCAGCGTGATGTGCCAGAACCGCCGTACGGGCCCGGCGCCGTCCAGCCCGGCCGCCTCGTAGAGCTCGGCGGGCACGTCGAGCATCCCCGCCAGCAGGATGATGATCAGCTCGCCCGAGACCCACAGGGTGAGCAGGGTCAGCGCGGGCTTGGCCCACGCGGGGTCGCTGAACCACAGCGGGCCGGAGATCCCGAACCAGCCGAGCACGGTGTTCACCGGCCCGGTGCCCGGGTTGAACAGGAAGGTGAAGGCCAGGGTCGCCGCCACCGGCGGGGCCAGCGCGGGCAGGTAGACCAGGGTCCTGAACAGCCCGGCGCCGCTCCTGACGCGGGCCAGCACGGCCGCGACGCCGGTGGCGAAGACCAGGCGGAGCACGGTGATGACGACGACCAGCCACACCGTGTTGTAGGCCGCCTTCCTGGCCAGCGGATCGCCCGCCAGCAGGTGGACGTAGTTGCGCAGCCCGACCCACACCGGGTCGTTGAGCAGGTCGTAGCGGGTGAAGGAGTAGAAGACCAGGGCGCCGAGCGGGTAGACGAAGAACAGCGCCAGGCCGGCCAGCGCCGGGGCCATGAAGACCAGCGGCCGTATCCAGTGTCCCGGCCGGGGCCGGAACCGCCCGATGAGGGCGGATCCGGCCGCGTGCGGTGTGGCGGTCATGGTCTTCAGCTGCCGAGTTGGGCGTCGGCGTCGATCTGCGTGGCCGTCTTCGTCAGGCCCGCCTTCAGGTCGGGGACGCCGCCGCCCTGATAGGCGATGGCGAAGTCCTCGGTGGTCTTGAGGTAGGCGCCGCCGTTGGCGCTGGCCGGGTTCGTGGCCAGGTTGGGGTTGGCGAAGATGTCGAGGAAGGTCTTGAAGTGGGCGTCGCCCTGCAACTCCGGATCCTTGAGCGCGGGGATCGTGGAGGGGACGTTCTTCAGGCCGTGGGCCAGCTCCTGCAGCGGAGCGGGATCCGTCGTCAGGTATTTGACCAGTTCCCAGCCGGCGCCGGCGTTCTTGGCGCCCTTCGGGATGCCGATGATCGTGCCCGTGGTGTAGCCGCCGCCGTAGAGCTCGGGCCTATTGTCGGCGACCGGGAACGGAGCCGTGGCGTACTCCAGCTCGGGCGCCTCGGCCGCGATGAAGGCGGTGCGGAACTCACCGTCCATCATCATGGCGATCCGGCCCTTCTCGAAGGCGTGGTCCGGTGAGTACTCCTGGCCGAGGCCGGCGGTGAATTTCGCCAGCTTGTCCTTGCCGTAGAAGTCGGTGAACTTCTTGGCCCACTCCAGCATCGCCTGCCATTGGGGGTCGGCGCCGAGGGCGGACTTCCCGTCCTGGCCCGTCCACTGGGCGCCCCAGTTCGCCGCCCACATCTGCACGTGGTTGGCGTAGAAGCCGACCGTGGGCACGAAGCCGGCGACCTTGATGGAGCCGTCGGGGTTGAGGACCGTCAGCTTCTTGGCGTACTCGAACAGCTCCGACATCGTCTTCGGCGGCCCGTCGAGGCCGGCCTTGGCGAACATCGCCTTGTTGTAGTAGAGGCCGTACACGTCCGCGAGCAGCGGCATCGCGCACCGGGTGCCCTTGAACTCGGTGTACGTGCGGGTGGCGGCGGGAAGCAGGTTCAGGTCCACCTTGTCGCGGGCGATGTAGGACTTGAGGTCCTGCCAGGCGCCGCTGGAACAGAACTGGCCGATGTTGTCGGTGGAGAAGGAGATGGCGACGTCAGGGGGGTTGCCCCCTCTGATCGCCTGGGCGACCTTGTCGTCGTCCTGGCTCCCCTGGTTGTTGACGGTGATGTTGGGGTGCTTGGCGTGGAAACCGTCCAGCGCCTTCTGGAGCACGCCGAGCTCGCGACCGCTGAACTTGCTCCAGACGGACAGGGACACCTTCTCGTCGGCGGAGGGCGCGGCGGCCGTACCCGACGACCCTGTCTCTACCGCCCCGCACGCGCTTGCGAGCAGCGCGAGCACCGCGCACGCCGCCGCGACACCGATTCGTCGCATGGAAATCCTCCAAGGGGGGTGAACTGCTGCCGACCGGCCGCCATGGCCAGGTCGAAGGGGGTGGAGGCGGCCATCAGGAGGAGATGGCGAAGACCTCGTCGCGCGCCCCGGCCAAGGCCAGCCGCAGCGCGCCGGAGCGGATCGGGTTCCCGGTCACCAGGCTTGGCAGGATCGCCGGCCGGGGCAGGACGAGCTGCCCCAGTTCCTCGGTGACCAGATCGCACAGGGCGCTGCCGCCGGCCCGGCCGACGTCGCCCGTGAGGACCACGAGCTCGGGATCGACCACCGACACCACGCCCGCCACGGCCAGCGCGACCCGGCGGGCCAGCTCGCGCAGGAAGGCCGCGCGGGCGTCCCGGTCCGGGCCGGGATCCTGCGCGAGCAGCTTGTCCAGGTCGTCGGCGGCGAGGCCGTACTCGCGAGCCAGCGCGGTCACCGCCCTGGTGCCGAGCACGTCGCCGACCCGGTGGGCGCCTGTCACGCCGGGCTGCGGGCAGGGCATCCAGTCGATCTCGCCGGCGCCGCCGGAGGCACCCCGCAGTAATCGCCCCTCGGAGACCACCGCGGCGCCGATGCCCCGGCCGATCCAGAGCAGTACGAAGTCCTCGACCCCCACCGCCCTGCCGACCGCCATCTCGTCGAGGGCGACCAGGTTCACGTCGTTCTCGACCGCCACCTCCACCGACGTGCCGAGCGCTCCGGAGAGCCGGTCGAGGACGTCGAAGCCCTGCCAGGCCGGCAGGTGCGGCGCGAAGCGCAGGTGCCCCGTACGCTTGTCGACCGATCCGGGCAGCCCCACGACGACCGTGTGCAACTGCTCGACGCCCAGGCCGACCTCGCCCGCGGCGGCGGAGACCGCACGACGCAGATCCTCCACACCGAGGTCCGCCTCCGCGTCGGGACGGTACCGGTACTCCGCGACGATCTCCCCGCGGATGTCGGACACCGCGATGTCCAGCAGCCGCGGGGTGAGATCGACGGCCGCCACGTGGGCGAGCGCGCCGTTGACCGCCCAGAGCTGCGCCCGCGGCCCCTTCCCGCCCTCCCGGAAACCGGCCCGCTGTACGTGCCCGCTCTCTTCGAGCCGGAGCAGCAGGTCGGCCGTCGCCGGTTTCGACAACCCGATCTGTGACTCCAGCTCCAGGCGGGTCAACGGGCCGCAGTCGAGGAGGGCCAGCAACGCGGCGCGGTCGTTGATCCGGCGCAACAGCTGGGGGCTGCCGGCACGCTGTTCCACCTGGGCCTCCCTACTGTCTGGGAACTTCCCAGACGGTTGCCGAGGAATGTACCCCATGCACGTCGGCCCACGTCAAGAGGTTGTCGTGGTAATAGCGAAATATCCGACACATCCCCCGCCACACCGCCCCCTCCCCCGAGCGCTGATCACCGACCGCGCGGCCGCCGGGCCCCGATATCGCGGTAAACACGTTGGCCGCGTTCTGTTCGCCGGAAAGCCTTGGACGAGCACGGGCCGGCCGTCGTCTGATAGAGGCATGACCGCCCCGAAAGATCCACAGTCAACTCCGTTGTCGAGATCTTCGGGCCGTTCCTCCCTGTCGCATCACCCCCAACTCGACGAGGAGATCAGCCATGCCGCAAGACAGACCACGCAGGCGCAAGGTGTCGTTCGCCTTACGCGTGTTGATCGCCGCCATCGCGATCGTCGTGGCCGTCCCGGGCGTCGCCTACGCCGCACCGCCCACCGCCCTCGACTGGGCCGCCCCCTGGACCGACCGTACGCACCAGCCGGCCTTCGACTATGACGGGGACGGCTGCTACCCCACTCCCGCCATCGGCCGCGACGGAACCATCGCCCCCGGGCTGGCCCTGGGCGGCGCGGTCAACGGGCAGTGCCATGACGCGTCCGACCTCGACAACACCAACTCCTATTCGCGTTCCAAGTGCAACAACGGCTGGTGCGCGTACGTGTACGCGCTCTACTTCGAGAAGGACCAGGCGCTGCCCGGGTGCTGCGGTCACCGGCACGACTGGGAGCACGTCGTGGTGTGGGTCCAGGGCGACTACGGACAGTACGTGACGGCCTCGGCGCACGGCAACTACAGCATCCGCCCGCGTTCGCAGGTCGCCTGGGACGAGACCGGCACCCACCCGAAGATCATCTACCACAAGGACGGGCTCTCCACCCACGCCTTCCGCTTCGCCGGCTTCGACGAGCAGCCGGAGAACCACAAGGGCTCGTGGCAGTTCCCGCCGCTGATCGGCTGGGACGACTACCCGCCCGGCTTCCGTGACCGGCTGGTCGCGCACGACTTCGGCTCGGCCCAGTTCGGGCTCAGGGACTCCTCGTTCAACGGGGAACTCGCCAAGGCCAAGCCGGCCGGCATCCCGTTCGACCCGTACGCCTGACGCGTCGCCACCCGCCCGCTTGCGACGCCGGTGGGCGGGTGGCCCGTGTTGCTGCTCCCCGCCTTCGAGCTCGGGCGCGGTGCGGCGAGGCAGGATCGCCGCGTCACCGAAGAGGAGGACGGCGATCGGAAGGAGCAGGGCGGCCCGTGACGCGCCGGCGAGGCCGACGGCGGCGATCCCGCCGGCACGATCCGACAGGCGCCCGGCCGACGAGGGAGACCACGGCGGACAACCCGGACATCGGGGCCGGATCGGCGGCGCAAGTCTCTACCGTGCAGAGCGGCGCGCCCACACCAGCGACCCTCTTTTGGTCACCCGCAGCGGCGCATCGATGCCGTAGGAAGCATCACGGGCCGCTGATTCCGGCAGACCCCGGCCGCGTAGATAAACGGCGACGGCCTCCCTGTCGGGCAGGTGCACGAGCGGCTCGTCCCAGGACGTCACAGCCACCACCTCGAACACCTCCCCGACAAGGGCAGGCCCCACTTCGGCGTCGAAACTCAGCGGCTGTCCCCACCCTGGCAGGACCGCCGACAGCTCCGGGTCGTTGGCCCGGCTCGGCGCCGAGACCGCCAGCAGGCCACCTGGCCGTAGCACCCGGTGCAGCTCCCTGAGCACCGCGACCGGGTCGTCGAAGTGATACAGCATCCACAGGCCCGCGACGGCACCGAAGGCTTCGTCGACGAACGGCAGCGCCCGCACGTCGCCGCGCACCGCAGGCCGAGGCGCCTGCATCACGTGCGCCGCGAGGTCGACCACCGCCGTCGGAACTCCGGCATCGGCCAGCAAGCTCGCCAGCCACCCGGTCCCGCCTGCGGCGTCCAGCACCGGAGCGGCCCGCTCCTCCGTGAACCGGGCCGCGACCATCGGATGCACGTCTCCGGCCCCGAACCGGGCCGTCGCCAGCCGGTTCGACGCGAAGCGGCCCGGATCCGCGTCGTAATCGACCGGCAACGCCCTACCCGATGACTCCGCCATCCCGTCACCATGTCAACCGACCCCCACGAGCGCCACCGAATAATCCGTGCGGAAGGCCGCGTCCCTGGGAGCATGCTCACCGCGTACGGCGCCGACCACCGCAGGTTACGGCGGATGGCCACCCCCGCTCCCCTGGCCCGCCTCGAGGTCGCGGGTCGGATCGGGATAAACCAGTCGATCGCCGCGCCGGATCTGGCAATCATGGAGCCCATGAGGAACCGCAACCCGCGGCCGCGATCCCATCGCGAGATCATGATCGAGTTGCACGGCTCGCTGGATCGCCGCTACCGCCCGGAAGACGTCGCCGACCTGGTGCTGCAGGCGCTGGAGGGGCGGCTGACCCGGCGCGAGCGGGTGGTGCTGGAACGCGCGGCCAAGCACTCCTCGCGAGGCGCGGCGTGGTTCTCCTCCATGTCGGGAGACTACGCCCGCCCGGTGGGCGGGGCACGGCAGGTGGCGGCGGCCACCCGGCTGTTCGGGCGGTCGGCGGAGGTGGATCCGGACGATCCGGAGTCGCTGCTGGAGTTCGCCGCGAGCATGGGGCGCTCGATCGAATGGGCGCCCGAGCGCAGCGACTTCCTGGCCGACCGGCTCAACCGGCAGGCCCGGGACGCGGCCGGGATGGACCTCTCCAAGCGGCAGTACAACCGGCGCTTCCGGATGCTGCGCAGGGTCGCGGCCAAGGCCGGGACCCTGGCCGTCGAGCAGGACAAGCGGCACCTGCTCATGGTCGGGGTCACCGGGTTCGCGGCGGAGGTGCCGCTGAAGCGGTTCGCCGCGGACGTCGACGCCGCCTGCTTCGTGGCGTACTACACCGCGCGCCGCAAGCTGCGCAGGGAGTTCAGCCTGGCCGGGCGGGACAATCCGTTCGACGAGATCGCGTCGCTGCTGCTGGATCGGTGTGCGAGCCGCTCCGACTGGTGGATGATCGCCCAGGTGCGTACCAGCCCGGACGTGCTGGAGCACCTGAGCGAGCAGGAGCGGGGCCTGCTGCTCGGCCGCTGGTCGTCGGTCCTGCGGCACAGCGCGGCCATGCTGCGCGAGCGCTGGCAGCCGGATGCCGACCGGGAGACGATGATCGTCCGGCGCGGCCACGACTCCACCACCTGGAACAACCTGGCCGTCGCCTACAACGCCGCCCGCGCGGGCTGGCTGTCCTGCCTGACCGCGCTGAACGCCCTCGAACTGCTGGACGCGGCATGTCCCGGCAAGGTGATGCGGCTGATGGCCGCCGACCTGGCCGCCTGGCACCGCGCCTCCGGCGGCGACGTCGATCCCAACACGAAGGTGTGGGCGACCCTGCCGCCGCCGTGGGCGGTGCTCGACGGCACCGCGACCTGTACGCGCGCCGAGGTCGAGTCCGCCTGCCGCCGCGCCGGCCTCGACCCTGCCGCCTCCGGCTGGACGGCGCCCGCGCCGCCGCGGGCCACGGCGGTGTTCCGGCCCACGCCGGAGCTGGTCCACGGCGTGACCATCGGCGACCCGGTATGGGCGGCGCTGCTGCGCCGGGCCGGAGTGTTCAGCGGCGGGCCCGTCAAGCAGGAGCTCGCCGCCGAGGCCCGGCACGGGCTGCGGTCCGGAGTCGTGCTCAGCGACCTGCCGGTGAAGGACCATCCCGGATAAAAGGGGTGGCGCGCACCGGGCGGCGCCCAGGAGACTGGAGCCGGTCACGCCGTAGTTCAGTGGTAGAACGCCTGGCTCTTCAACCAGGTGGACGCCGGTTCGAGCCCGGTCGGCGATGGCCGGACCTCGTTGTAGCTCAGTGGTAGAGCGCCCGGCTCGGGACCGGGTGGACGCCGGTTCGAGCCCGGTCGACGAGGCCGTACGGCATTGCCCTCGGCGCCTGCGCACGCTGTCCCCGACCGTACCCGTCAGGGGTGGCGTGCGCGGCCCCAGCCGGGGGTGGGCGGTTGCGGCCAGGGCGGCGGGACCGGCAGGTTCTCGCCGGGGCCGGGCGTGCGGCCGGCGAGCCGAGCAGCACGTGCCCGGGGGCCGAGACTGCGGGCCCACCGGGGGTGAGCTCCCAGCGGTGACCCAAATCGACCGCCTCGGCCGAGCCGAGGGGGAACCGCCGCGCCTTCAGCGTGGCGAGCGTGTCGTCGAGCGCCCACCTGACGTATGAGGCCGGCCAGTCTGCCGTGCGGTAGCCGCAGCGCAGGTCGACATGGTGGGTCTCGAGTTCGCGCAGGCACCGCCTCAAGGTGAACCAGGCCGGGTGCCGCCAGCCCGCCAGCGCCGTGACCAGCCGGTTCCAGGCGTCGGAGGGCGTCGAGCCGGCCTCCTCGACGAAGCACACCAGGCTGTGGCGCACGTCGGCGGCGAGTTCGGCCCCGCTCTCGGCCCTGGTCTCGGCTGGGTCAGGTGGAGCCGTGTTCGGTCTGCTGCCGGGATCGGGGTGTCCGCGGGCCGAGCGCAGCAGCCAGGTGTAGGCGTCGGCGCTGCGGGCGAGGTGCACGAGCACCTGACCGCGGGTCCAGGAGGGGAGCGCCGACGGAGCGCGTACCTGGTCGTCGGTCAGCGCGGCCGCGGCTCCGACGAGCCGCGCGCCGGACCGGCCGACCTCCTCGATCAGCGGTGAGAACGTGCTCAATGGATCACCCGGGGAAGGGACGACGAAGGCCGCGGCCGGATTGACCATCACGGCCTCCGGCGGCCGCCCGCGGAAGATCCTCTCGCGAGGGCTCGGCCGGAGCGTCCGCGCTGAGGGGCGTCAGCCAGTGGATCTCCAGGTCCTCGCGCAGGTACTCCATGCGAGTCTGCTGGAACTCGGCGAGGCCGGGCTGGGCGAGGTGGTCGCGCAGGTCGTCCCTGGAGCGCCACAGCTCGTAGAAGACCAGCGTGGTGGGGTCGGACGCGTCGCGGTGAACCTGGTACTGCCAGGCGCCCGGCTCGGCACGGGTCGGCTCCACGAACGACAGCAGCAGCCGTTCCAGGTCCTCGGCGCGCTCGGGACGCGGGCGGGCGAATCCGTAGATCCCGATGGGGCCGTTTCCTTCAGGTATGACGATGTTCATACCTGTGGAGGCTAGCCGGGTGTCGAGGTACGATGCAAGCCGTACCTGAAGGGGGAGGGCATGGAGATCGGCAAGGTGTTCGCCGCGCTCGCCGACGACTCCCGGCGGCGGATGGTGGCCGAGCTCGCGGCCGACCCCGAGGACCGGGAGCGCGCCTGCGGGTCGTTCGACCTGCCGGTGACGAAGGCCACCCGTACCCATCACTTCCGGGTGCTGCGGGAGGCGGGCCTGGTCACACAGCGCGATCACGGCAACGGGAGCACGCTGCGGCTGTGCAGGACGGACCTCGAGCGGCACTTTCCCGGCCTGCTGCAGATCCTCGTCGCCGAGCTGGGCACGACGTGGCCGCCCCGCGCGGCAGCCCCGCGCGACCAGAACGGCACCGACGAGGGGCGGCGGCGAGAACCCCGAACCGGGTAAGGGCCGCCCGGCTACCGTTGATCGGCATGACCCACACCGAGATCGAGATCACCGCCGAGTTGGTCCGGGAACTCCTGCGCGACCAGCACCCCGACCTGGCCGATCATCCTTTGCGACTCGGCGCGCGGGGCTGGGACAACCAGTTGTGGCGGCTCGGCGACGACCTCGCCGTCCGGCTGCCCTGGGCGACGCAGCTCGCGGACGGGCTGCTGCTCAAGGAGTACGCCTGGCTGCCCGCGCTGGCACCGTACCTTCCGCTGCGGGTCCCGGTCCCACAGCGCCTCGGCGAGCCCTCCGGGCGGTTCCCGCGGCCGTGGATCGTCACCACCTGGGTGCCGGGCACGCCCGCCGACCACGCCCCGGCCACGCGCGCCGCGGAAGCGGCCGACGCCCTGGCCGGGTTCCTGACGGCTCTTCACCGGCCTGCCCCCGACACGGCTCCCGCCGGCGGCCATGGCCGCGGCAGGCCGCCGGCCGGGCGCTCCGAGCACTTCGGCAAGCTGCTGGCCTCCGCCACCGCCCTGGGGCTGATCTCCGACCCGGACGCCGTCCGCGCGGTCTGGGAAGACGCCGTCGCCGCGCCCGACTGGGCGGGCCCGGCCCTGTGGCTCCACGGCGACCTGCATCCCGCCAACGTCGTCACCGCGGACGGCACCTTCTGCGGCGTGATCGACTTCGGCGACCTCTGCGCGGGCGATCCGGCCTGCGACCTCGCCGCCGCCTGGATACTGCTGCCGGACGGCGCCGCCGACCGCTTCCATGACGCCTACGACCCGGCCCCGGACGCCGCGACCCTGCGTCGCGCCCGCGGCTGGGCGGTACTGCTGGCCCTCAGCGGCATCCTCATCGGCGAAGCGGGCATCCACGGCCGCCCCGGCGGCAAGCCCACCTGGGGCCCTCCCGGCCACGCCGCCCTGCGCCGCCTCCTCGAAACAGCCCGTTGACCGAACCGGGCCGAGCAGACGGCCGCCGCGTCGAGGTGAGCCGGGCGGGACCCGCCGCCGGGTGGAGTCGGAGCGGTGGGTGGCCTTCCGCAGGTGGGCGGGCATCGACGCCTTCTACTGCCCGCCCAGGTCAGCCGGCTGCGGCGGAGTCGAGATGGCGGGTGTCACCGAGGTTGACGACCGTGCGGTTGTGGAAGAAGTCGTCTTCGTGCAGCGTGGTGATGCTGCCGGAGCGCACCCGGAAAGAGACGTGGCCGACCGCCTTGATCGGCATCTTGATCCAGGACGCCACGACGACTGTCAGGGAGCCACCGTGCGTCACGATGATCTGGTGTTCGCAGGGGCGCTGCAGGATCTCGTCCATGGCCGCGTAGACACGCTGCGCCCACGCCGCCTTGGTCTCGGCGCCCTCGACGCCCTCGTCGTGTTCCAACCGCTCCCCGGTAGCCGGCGGCGGGACGAATCGTTGGTCCAGCCATTCCTGTGGCCTTCCCTCCGCCTCTCCGTAGGATTTCTCCCGCAGTCTGCGGTCCTGGATCGGTGTCACGCCGAACAGCTCGGCGACCTTCTCGGCCGTTTGCCGGGTGCGTTGCAGATCCGAGGAGAACAGCTCCACCTCGGCGCCGTCCGGGATCTGGACCCGCAGCGCCTGGGCGATGGAGGCCGCCGCGCTGAGGCCGGCCGGCGTCAGCTGCGAATCATGCCAGCCGCCGACGACCCCCTCGATGTGGTGCGTCGCCTCCGGATGGGTGACGGCGTAAATGGTGCGCATGAGTGAGCTCTTCCTGTAGGTGGCAGCGTGCTGCCGCCTGCGGTGACACCTCACCGCAGGCGGCCGGCCCGGTCTCCGGACCGGGTTTCTACCGGGTGGAGTCTTGGATGGCCTGGATCAGGGCGATGGTGGCGGGTGGGTCGGGTGGATCGCCGTAGGTGACGGCGTAGAGGCGGCGGGTGAAGCCGGTGAGTTCGGTGGTGTGGATGTCGGGTCGGCGGTGGGCTTGCAGGGCGAGGCCAGGCAGGGTGGTGACGCCCTTGCCGGCGGCGACGAGGGCTTGCACGACGACCATGTCGTCGCTGAGCGATGCGATGCGTGGAGTGAAACCCGCTTGCCGGCACAGCGTGGTCAGCTCGTCCTGGCACCGTTCGCAGCCGCCGATCCAGGCGGAGTGGCGATGGTTCGCGATGCTGTCGTCGGGTCGCCGGCTTACGAGGTAGATCGGGTCGTCGCCGATGTGGACGAGGCGGAATCCCTCTTCCTCTTCCTCGACCGGGGCGCCGGCGTGCCGGAAGATGAGTGCGACGTCGATCTCGCCCTGTCGCAGCAGCTGTAAGGCTTCGACCGGGTGACGGTCGATCAGGATCAGCTCAAGTCCTGGGTACGCCTGCTCCAACCTGGCGGCCGCCTTCGGCACGATCGTGCTCAGCGGCGAGGCGTTGGCGGCCAGGCGAACCCGCCCCGCCTGCAGACCGGCCTGTGCTGCCAGTTCGTTGGTCGCCGCGTCGACCCGTCCCAGGATTTCGGTGGCCCGGCCGGCCAGCAGTCGTCCTTCCGGGGTCAATCGGATCCCACGGCCGACGCGCTGGACGAGCTTGACGCCGGTGGCCGTTTCCAGGCGCGCCAGGTGGTGGCTCACCGACGACTGCGAATAGTGCAGTTCCTTCGCCGCTTCGGTCACGGACCCGTGTTGCGCCACCGCGGCCAGAACCCTGAGGTGGACCAGGCTGAGCATATATCGAGAATATCGATGTAATTCTCGCAATATTGCCATTAGACGTCATCTATATCTCCGGCCATGCTCTCAGGTGAGGGCGCCGGACAGCGGCGCCGAGCCGACTGAGGAGGCACGATGAGCAAGCTCAGGTGTCACATCTCGATCTCGCTGGACGGTTTCGTCGCCGGCCCGAACCAGAGCGAGGAGAACCCGCTCGGCGAGGGCGGCGAACGGCTCCACGACTGGGTGGTTCCGCTGGCCGCCTTTCGCCGGGCCCACGGCGAGCAGGGCGGCGAGGTGAACGAGAGCACCCCGGTGTTCGAGGAGTCGATCGGCAACATCGGCGCCGGGGTGATGGGCAGGAACATGTTCGGCCCCATCGGCGGTGGCGCCTGGGGCGATGAGCCGTGGACGGGGTGGTGGGGCGACAACCCGGCCTTCCACTACCCCGTGTTCGTCCTGACCCATCACCCGCGTGATCCGGTGGAGATGCAGGGCGGGACCACGTACCACTTCGTCACCGGCGGAATCGGGTCGGCGCTGGAGCAGGCGAAGAAGGCCGCCGGCGGCAAGGACGTCATGCTGTGGGGCGGCGGCCACGTCGCTCGGCAGTACCTGGCGGCGGGACTGCTGGACGAGCTCGAACTGCACGTCGTTCCGGTGTTGCTCGGCGGCGGTTCCCGCCTCTTCGACAACCTCGGGGACGCGGATGTGCGGCTTGAGCAGGTTCGGGCCGTCGAGGCGCCCGGCGTCACCCACCTCAGGTACCGGATCTTGCCGGGTGCATCGTCATGATCGACGTAGTGGCACTACGCGCAGGAGAGCGCCATGGAGCCTGATCGCCTGCAGGTCTTCATCCACGACGTGGGGCTCGTGGTGAGCGGCACCGACGACGAGCACGAGATCACGGCGCGGGTCGCCGAGCTGTTGTCGGCGCTCCTGGCCGGCGGTTACCGGCTTCCGCCGGAGGTCACGCGATCATCGTCCGCGCGTCACGTGACGTATCCGCTCCACATCGCTCCCGGCGGCAGCTGGTCGATGGCGTCCGTGGTCTGGAACGTGGGTCAGCGGACCAACGTGCATTCGCACGAGACGTGGGGCGTCGCCGGCATCTACGCGGGAGTCGAACACGAGATCCGGTACCTCAAGCCGGCGGCGTCCGCCGTGAGCGCGCCGCTGACGCCGGCCGGCGAAACGTGGTGGGCGCCGGGGCAGGTGACCATCTGCTGCACCACCGACGACGACGTCCATGCCGTCGCGGCTGTCGGCGGCGAACCCACCGTCGGGATCCACGTCTACGGCGCCGACATCGGCGCGCTCAGACGGCGGTCGTACGATCCCGCCACCGGCGAGGCCCGCTGGTTCGTCTCCGGCTGGGACAGCCCTGAGGACGTGCCACCAGTGCGCGGCAACGGGTAGCCGCCGTGGGGGCTTGGTCTCCTCGGCCTGGTCGGGTAGGTGAAGTGGTCCGCTCCCCCGTCATTCGCGCCGCAGGCGTGCTCCGGTGGGGACGGAGAGCTCGTAGGTGACTCCGGTCAGGCGTTCGGAGAGCTGCCACAGGCGAGCGGCCGTGTCCGGGTCGCGGATGGCGCGCTCGCGAGCACGACGCGTGGGCTCGCCGCGCAACTGCAGCGGCCCGTCGGGCACGATGTAGCTGCCGCCGGGCAGGTCCGGTACGGTCGCCGCGTACAGCGAGGTCTTCGCCCCCTCCGGGGTGGGCCGGAAGGCCGCGCGCACCAGCAGGCGCGTTAGAGTCGCGTACAGCCGTCCCCTGCCGCTGTTGGCGCCGCCGGTGAGCACGTTGGTGCGGGTGAGCCCGGGCGCGACGGCCATGCTGCGCAGCTCCAGCCCGGCGGCGTCGGCCCGGCGCTGCAGTTCCGTGGCGAAGTAGAGGTTGGCCCGCTTGGACTGCACGTACGCGAACGCCGCGCGGTAGCGGCGTTCGGCGTTGAGGTTTTCCAGGTCAAAGCGGGCGAAACGCTGCCCCTCACTGCTGACGGTGACCACTCGCGGCTCGGGCGCGGCGAGCAGGTGCGGAAGAATCAGGCCGGTCAGGGCGAAGGTGCCCAGATGGTTGACGCCGAACTGCGACTCGAACCCGTCGGCGGTCAGCGCGTAGGGCACCATCGCCACCCCGGCGTTGTTGACCAGCAGATCGAGGCGGCCTCGGTCCCATCCGCCGGCGAACTGCCGGATGGAGGCCAGGCTGCCCAGGTCCACTCTCCGCAGCTCCAGGTGAGCGCCGGGCACCTCACCGCGCATGCGGGCGAGGGCTGCCTGGCCGCGTTCGGGGTCGCGGCAGGCCAGTACGACGTGTGCGCCGAGGCGGGCGAGTTCGCGGGCGGTGACGTAGCCGATGCCGCTGTTGGCCCCGGTCACCACGGCGACGCGCCCGGCCTGGTCGGGCATGGCATGGAGGGTCCAGGGAGGAGATTTGCGCATGATGTGCCACCTAGGGAACGCAGACGATCGCAACTTATAGTTGCGATACATTCATCCTGTCACCCGCCTCACAGATATCGCAACTTGGAGTTGCAATGCAGTCCGATCACCCCTCCGCCCGGCCGGTCGGCCGCGGCGCCAAAGTACGCGCCGCCGTCCACGCCGCCGCGCTCGCCGAGCTCGTGGACAAGGGCTACGCCGCGCTGACCGTCGAGAACGTCGCCCAGCGCGCCGGAGTCCACAAGACGACGGTGTACCGGCGGTGGAAGGATCGCGAGAGCCTGCTCACCGACGCCCTGGCCGAGCACATGGCGATGGACATCCCCGTGCCCGACACCGGGGCGATCGAGACCGACCTGCGGGCCCTGGCGCGCTCGCTCGTCCAGGCGTTCACCAGCCCGACCGGGCAGGCCGTCCTCGCCGCCATGCTCACCGGGGCCGCGCACCTCCCGGAGATCGCCGCGGCCCGGCGCCACGTGTTCGACGACCGGCTCGCCAGAGCCGAACCGGTGGTCACGCGCGCCGTCGAGCGCGGCGAGCTTCCCCAGGGCACCGACTCCGCCGAGCTGCTGAAGACCCTGGCCGCGCCGATCTACCTGCGCCTGCTCATCACGGCAGAACCGGTCGACGAGACGACGGCCGACCAGGCGGTCCGCGTCACGCTCGCCGCCGCACGCGCCGGCGCCCTGCGGCGACCCGTTCCCGGCTCTTGAGGCCGCGCGATTCCGCTCGCCCTGCTCCCGAGTGCGCTTCACGGGCTCGTGGTCAGCGCCGGGTTCGTTTCGACGACGTCGTCCAGCACCTGATCGATGCGCCCCATGAGCTCGTCGTCGAGCCGGACGCCGGCCGCCTTGACGTTCTCCCGCACCTGCTCGGGCCGCGACGCCCCGATGATCGCCGAAGCCACGCTGGGGCGCTGCAACACCCAGGCCAGCGCGAGCTGTCCCAGCGACAGCCCGGCCTCATCGGCCAGGGGACGCAGCCGCTGGACGCGTACCAGCACGTCCTCGCGCAGGAAGGGCTGGATGAAACTGCCCGCGCCGCTCACGTCGGCGCCGCGCGACCCGGCGGGCGGCGGCTGTCCCGGCCGGTACTTGCCCGTCAGCACGCCCTGCGCGACAGGGGACCAGGCGAGCTGGCCGAGCCCTTCCCGTTCGCACGCCGGGACGACCTCGGCCTCGATCACCCGCCACAACGCGCTGTACTGCGCCTCGTTGGAGACCAACGGCACGCGCAGTTCGCGGGCGAGCGCGGCGCACCTCGTGATCTGCTCGGCCGTCCATTCGGAGACGCCGACATAAAGCACATGGCCCTGCCGGACCAGGTCCGCGAACGCCGACATGGTCTCCTCCAGCGGCACCGTCCGGTCAAATCGATGCGCCTGATACACGTCGAGATAGTCGGTGCCCAGCCGCCGCAGCGACGCGCGCGCCGACTCCATGATGTGCTTGCGGCCAAGGCCATTGTCATTGGGCCCGCCCGGCCCGGTGGGCCAGAACACCTTCGTGGATATCTCCAGGCTTTCCCGCCGCTGTCCTTTCAGCGCACGGCCGAGCACCGACTCGGCCGCGGTGTTCGCGTACGCGTCCGCGGTGATGAACGTGGTGATGCCCGCGTCCAGCGCCGCCGCGACGCACGCCCGCGCGCGTTCTTCCTGGTCCGGGGCATCGTACGCGAGCCAGTGCCCATAGGAGATCGCACTGACGGACAGGCCGCTACGGCCGAGACGACGAAATTCCATGCATTTAAGATAACCCTTCATTTCGACCGCCAAAGCCTTTGTCGAGTCGATTTGACAAATTCAATTCAATGCGCTCGGAGGGATAATTCAGAGAGCATGTTCCGGCGAAACTGTCAAATGTTGCGCGGAAGATTCACTGGGTCGTTGTAC
Source organism: Nonomuraea sp. NPDC005650 (assembly GCF_040605375.1). NCBI lineage: Bacteria > Bacillati > Actinomycetota > Actinomycetes > Streptosporangiales > Streptosporangiaceae > Nonomuraea > Nonomuraea sp. NPDC005650. Next base: position 186,990 of record NZ_JBEXCR010000023.1, on the reverse strand, counting down.
GCCGGCTGACGCAAGGACGACCGGACGGGCGGCGTCAGCGGACAGGCGTACGGGTGCGTAGCGCCGTGGCCGTCAGGGCGACGAAGGCGGCCAGCACCGCCGGGATGACCAGCGCGAGGGGCAGTCCGGCCAGTTGGGCCGCGGCCCCGATGAACACCGGCCCCGACAGGAGCCCCAAGTATCCGATGGAGGCCACCCGCGCCAGAGCCCGGCCCGCGAAGGCGGGATTGCGGTGGCCGGCGGCCGAGAACACCTGCGGCACGATGCACGACAGCCCGGCCCCGAAGCAGCCGAACCCGATCACCCCCGCCACCGGATGCCCGCCCAACAACGCCAGCCCCAGCCCCGCGGCGGCCAGCAGCCCACAGCAGCGCACCAGCGGCACCGCGCCGAACCTGGCCGCCAGCCGGTCGCCCAGCAGTCGCCCCGCCGTCATCATGATGGAGAACGCGGCATACCCGGCGGCTGCGAACCCCGGCGAGGCGCCCAGGTCCTCGCGCAGGTAGACCGAGCTCCAGTCGGCCGAGGCGCCCTCGCCCACCAGGCAGCAGAACGCCAGCACGCCCAGGAAGACGATCCCCGTGGGCCGCGCGTCAGACCCGCCGGAGCCCGGATCCGAGGCCGGGTTCTGGGCGGCGGACGGGACCGAGCGCAGGGCCCAGCGGGCGGCCCAGGTCGCCAGCAGCGCGATCACCACCCCCATCGACGCGAACGTGGCCGCGGCCGACAGGTCGAAATGCGCGAACAGGCCGCCCGCCGTGGCGCCCGCGAACCCGCCGATGCTGTAGACAGCGTGGAACGACGACATGATCGGCCGCCCGTAGGCCCGCTCCACCTCCACCGCGTTGGCGTTCATGGCCACGTCGAGGATCCCGTGCACGGCCCCGAACGCCAGCAGCGTCCCCGCCAGCGCCCACAGCCCCGGGGCGGAGGCGGGCGGCACGAGCACGACGCCCTGCAGAAGAGCGGCCGGGATCATGACGCGGCTGCTGCCGTGCCGGTCGACCAGCCGGCCCACCGCGGTCATCCCGGCCATCGCCCCGCCGGCGATGGCCAGCAGGGCGAGGCTGAACTGGCCGTCTCCCAGCCCGAGGTGCTCCTTGATGGCGGGGATGCGGGCCGTCCAGGTGCCCATGGCCGTGCCGGCCAGGAAGAAGAGCAGGTAGACCGCCGTACGCTCACGCTTGAGGAGGCCGCCGGACGCGGTTCTCACCCGGCCTCCCTGACCGTCACCCCTGCTGCCATCAGGGCGTCGCGCTCCTCTCCCGGTATGCCGGAGTCCGTCACCACCACGTCCAGCCGCGAGATCGGGCACACCGCGCCGAAGGCCGTACGCGTGAACTTGCCCGAGTCGCACGCCACGATCACCCGCCGCGCCGAGGCGATGGCCGCCTGTTTGACCGCCACCTCCGGCAGGTCGTGCGCGGTCAGCCCGTGCTCGGCCGACAGGCCGCAGCAGCCGATCACCGCCGTGTCGAACCGCAACGCCTTGAGCGAGTTCTCGGTCAGCGGGCCCATGAAGTTCAGCTCGCCCTGGCGTACCTCGCCGCCGGGCAGCACCAGCCGTACGCGTGGCGCGGAGGCCAGCAGCGACACCGACTGCAGGGCCAGCGGCAGCACGGTCAGGCGGCGGTCATGCAGGGCACGGGCCACCTCCAGCGCGGTCGTGCCGCCGTCCAGCACCACCGCCTCCCCGTCGGCGATCAGGGCCGCCGCCTCCGCGCCGATGCGGTGCTTGGCCTCCACCGCCTCCCGCTCCCGTACGCCGAACGGCGGCTCCTCGCCGCGCAGCAGCAGCGACAGCGCCCCTCCCCTGACCCGGCGCACGACCCCCTGCTGGGCCAACTCGTCCAGGTCGCGCCTGATGGTCATCTCCGAGACACCGTGCTCAGCGGCCAGCTCGGCGACCGAGACGCTGTCGTTGGTGCGCAAGGCGTTCATGATGGCTCTCAAACGGTCCACGTGTTCATACAAACACGACATATGTGCGCAATTCAATGGGCGAGCCACCGACGGACGCACCCGCCTTGGGCCGCCACGACATCGGCCTTACCGGCAGCCCTCCGCAGGCCGACCGTGATCATTGCTGGCGGTCGAGGAGCCGAGCAGCCAGACCGGCGGAGCGTTGCCGCCCAGGACGGGAATCGCCTTGACCTGCGCGTCTTCGCGCGGGTTGAGGTAGTCGAGGAGTTCGTCGAGCTGCCGGCGAAAAGGTTTCGCGGTCCGCTCCTTCTCGGGACGGACCGCGTCCGCGGCCGGCTTGGACCCGCCCGGCGCGCGGCCGAGGCCGAGGTCGATCCGTCCCGGGTGGAGTGCGGCCAGCGTGCCGAACTGCTCGGCCACCACGATCGGGGCGTGGTTGGGCAGCAGCACCCCGCCCGCGCCGACGCGGAGGCGCCGCGTGGCGTTCGCGAGGTGGCCGATGAGGACGGCGGGGGCAGAGCTGGCGACGCCGCGCATACTGTGATGTTCGGGAACCCAGTAGCGGTGGTAGCCCAGTGTGTCGGCCAGGATCGCGAGATCCACCGTGTTGTGCAGCGCCTGCCTGGGTGTGGAACCTTGCACGATGGGTGAGGTGTCCAGCACCGAAACGCGTACGTCAGCCTGTCGGCACCCGTGCATGCTCGCCCTCTCCGGTCACGCCACGCCTGCGGAACTCACCGTGCCAGGGATCCCTCTCCAGCGCAGTATCGCGCGGCCGGCACGATGAGGCAGTCGGCGCGACGGGTGCCGTCCACGTGGCAGGATCCCGTCCGCGTGATGAGGGCCGTCGCGTGGCAGTGGCCGTCGGTACGAGTCAGCCGAGTCGGCCGGGACGCCGGGCTGCGTTCACCGCTGCGGCCCGTCGGTCACCTCCCCAGTGCGCGGCGGTCCCGCCGCTTGCGGCGCTTCGGTGGCGATGCAGCGGATCGCCATGTATTGGCGTGCCGGCAAGGGGACTCGGAAGCTGCCCGAGTAGGTGCCGGACAGTCTTTCGACGGTCATGTTCCACGTGTCGATCACGTCGATCGTCCAGACCGTGCCGGGCTCCATCGTGACGTCGCGATACGACGGCCGGTTGAAGCCGAAGTAGGCGATCAGGTAACGCGACGCCACGCCGCCCCAGGGGGTGTCCCAGTCGCTCGGCAGCGGGTCGAGCGCGCCGGTCGGTGACTCCTCGATGATCCGTCTGAGAAAGGCGATCCGATCCGGACTCGAGCCGACGAGCTCGCCGCCCTTCGACCACCACAGCTCTTCGCGGTCGTTCAGGTACGTCTCCCCGTGCCCGACGTAGCCGCCGCGCACCGCGCCCTCCCAGAACCGCCGGGTCATCTCCTCGCCGGTGATGTTGCCCCACCCCTGGTCGATGTCGCCTTCGTAGGCGCATTCGTCGATGACGACGGGTTTGCCCCACTGTGCGCGCCACTGGTCGGTGTTCTCGGCGGTGCGGTACACGTCGATGCGCTGCACGCTCGCGTGCGTGATCCACGGCCGGCCGTAGTCGTAGAAGCCGAAGCAGTTGTGGATCGAGAGCAGGTGCCCGACCGGGTCCTCTTCGACGACGATCGCGGCCAGCCGTTCCCAGTCGTCGACGGTCTTCGAGAACAGCAGGTCGTACTCGTTCGCGAGCGACCACCAGACGTTCGGCGATGCCGACAACCGCCGCACCACGTACCGGACGTAGCGGTCGTCCGCGGCGGTGCCCATGTCCGAGAAGCCCCAGCGGTCGTAGGCGTGGAACAGGATGACATCGGCCTCGACGCCGATCGCGGCGAGATCCGCGATCCGGCGCTCGAAAGCGCGGAAGTAGGCGGGGTTGAAGCGGGTGTGGTCCCAGCCGCCGTCGCCGTCCGGCTCGAACGGGTGGAGCGGCGGCTCGTTGGCGTTGAAGAGATACGACTTCGGGAAGACCCCCATCCGGATCTTGGTGAACGGCGATTCGGCGAGCGTGCGCAAGGTCTGTTCCTGCAGCGCTTCGCTCTGGTGGGTCCAGGCGTACGCGGTCGTGCCGAGCGGCAGATGGCGCGTCCCGTCCGCGTACGCGAAGTGGTACCCGTCGGCCACCCGGACCGGCCCTCGACCGGCACCGGCCGACGCCGTGAGCTCGACGGTGACGCCGTCGAGGGACGGCGTGGTCGCCTCCGTCGTGACGACCCAGCGTCCGGCCTGGTCGGGCAGCAGCCGGACGCGCCAGATGCCGTCGCCGTCGTAGAAGCCGCCGAGGCGGCGGGTCGACCCGTCGGGAGCGGTCGCGTGGGCGCGCAACTCGACGTCGACGAACGGGTTGCCGTGGCTCGGTCCGGCGAGGGCGAGCTCCCAGGTCCTCCATACTTCGCCCGAGGCGGGGGCGGAGACCACGCCGGCCGAGCCGCGCGGTGTGCCGGCCGGCTCGTAGCGGGGATCCGGTGTGATCGCCGGCGGATCGGGGCGCACGCCCGGGTCGCCGGCGTCGAGCGCGGCGAGCTCGCGCCACAGGTCGTCGAGCTGTTCGGGGGTGAGCCGGGCGTACGGGCCGGCGGCCGTGATCTTGCCGAGGGGGCGCCGGCGCAGTTGGAGGAGCAGGGGCGAGTTCACGACGCCGGGCAGCGTGCGCTGGATGACGCCGCGGGCCTCGGCGTGGTCCAGGATGTCGGCGAGCAGGCTGTCCGGCCCGAATCCCCGCCCGCTCATGCCCCGACGCCCGGACGAACGCCCGGCATCCGGTGGTTCGGCTGGCCCCCCTCGTGGGCGCCGGGGTGCGACGGCGTCGGGGCCTTGCTGTCGAGCAACGGTGTTCCTCTCATCTCGCGTTCCCGCCGGAGACACCGGCATCGGATGCGGCCCGCGCGCCCGGAGCGGGGAGGGCGACGTGGGGCATCCGGGTGTCCGCCTGCTCCGGCAAGGTGTCCGCGGTCTCCACCAGCCAGCGCAGCAGCGCGCCGGACAGCCGGGCCTCGACCTCGGCGAGGTCGGGACGCCCGGCGAGGTTGTGCGCCTCGTGCGGGTCGGCCGAACGGTCGTAGAGCTCGGCGGGCTCGTACAGGCGCCACACGTACGTCCAGCGGCTGTCCCGGACGGCGGCGGCCTTGCCCACGGTCATCGGCCGCTCGTGCTGCAGCGCCGTCTTTCGGTCGTACGGAAAGCCGCTGCGCTCGAACTTCGGCTCCTCCTCGACGAGGAAACCGCCCTCGCTGAACGCGTACTCGCGGTGTCCCCCGGCGGGGTCGCGCAGCACCGGGAGCAGGCTGCGGCCGAAGTGGTGATGCTCCGCGCGCACTTCGGCGAGATCGAGCACGGTCGGGAAGACGTCGATCAGCTCCACCATGGCATCGACCGAGCCGTGCGCCGGCAGCCCGCCGCCGCTGATGATCAGCGGGTCGCGGGTGATGCAGCTGTGCAGCGCCGACGGCCACTTCTCGACCACGCCGAAGTCGCCGACGTACTCGCCGTGGTCGGAGAAGAACACCGTCACGGTACGGTCGGCCGCGCCCGCCCCGCGCACGCCGTCGAGCAGGCGCCCGACGTGCGCGTCGAGCCGCGAGACCATGCCCTGGTAGGTGGCCCGGACCTCCCGCCACACCTCCGGCGTCGCCCGGTCGGTGCCGTAGTAGTCGCGGATCCCCTGCAGGTACGCGGGTTCCGGGCCGCTGCCCGACACGGGTTCGCCCACGGAGTCGCGACTGTGCAGGGAGAACCACGGCTCGGGGGCGCGGAACGGGCAGTGTGGCGCGACCAGCGGCGCGAACAGCACCCACGGCTCCTCCGGCGGATCGGCGAGCCACTCCTCCGCGGTGCGCACGGCGGCCTCGTCGAAGTCGACGTCGCTCTCGTCGACCACCCGGCCCTGGTAGTAGAGGCGGTCCCACAGGTCCTGATCGACCTCGGACGCCATCGCCGGGAGCTCGGTGGCCGTCCGGGCGCCCCCGGCCCACCGCCCGCTGGTCGGCCGGTGGCCGAAACCGTGCTCGTGGACGCCGAGCTCGGTGGCGCCGGGGCCGAAGGTGTCGCCGCGGTCCCCGACCCAGGCCACGTGGTAGCCGTTCTCCTTGAGCGTGCGCAGGAAGTTCGGCTCGTCGGCGCGCAGCGGCGTCCCGAACGTCCGGTGCCCGGCCGTGTGCGGATACCAGCCCGACAGGAACGACGCGCGGCTGGGCGAGCACACCGGGTGCTGCGCGTACGCGTTGGTGAAAGCGGTGCCCGCCGCGGCGAGGCGGTCGAGGTTCGGAGTGCGCGCGGACGAGTTCCCGAAGGCGCCCACGGCGTCGGCCCTCAGTTGATCCGCGACCACCACCAGGAAATTCGGGCGGTACGTCATGGTCATCCTCCCGTTACTTAATTGGGGGGTAGCGTACCTTACCGAGTACTCGGTAAGGTCTGCCGAAACCGCGAGAAACAAGGAGAAAACTCTTGTCAGGAGTGGCACCGTCGGTGCGTAACCGCAGGCCGCCAGGCGTGCGGCGGGAGGAGATCCTGAGGGTCGCCACCGAGATGTTCGGCGACAGCGGTTACCGCGGTGTTTCGCTCGCCGACATCGCGGCCCGGGTCGGCATCTCCCAGCCCGGCCTGATCCACCACTTCAAGAACAAGGAAGAGCTGCTGCTCGCGGCCCTCGAACGGCGTGACGAGGACAGCCGGGATCACATGGACGCGATGTTCCAGGAGTTGTCCGTCGCGGACGCGCTGATCTCGCTGTGCCGCCACAACGTCGAGGACCCGACGGCGATGCGCCTGTACGCCGTGGAGTCCGCGGAGAGCATCGAGCCGGGCCACCCGGCGCGCGAGTTCTTCCTGCGCCGCTACGCCCGGGTCCGTGAGCGCGTGGCCGAGCGCGTCCGCCGGGACCAGGACCTGCGCCGGTTGCCCGCCACGCTCGACCCGCACGTCCTGGCGGCCGAGATGATCGCCGTGATGGACGGGCTCCAGATCCAGTGGCTGCTCGATCCCACCATGGACCTCCCCGGACGCATGGCCGCCTATCTCGAACGACTCGTCATCAAGGAGGACCGGTGAACGGCGGACTCGAGGAGCACCTCGACGCCCTGGTCGGCAAGCTCGACCTTCCGCGAAAAGTACGGCTGCTGACCGGCGCGTCCCACTGGCGCACCTACGCGGAGCCGGCCGTCGGACTGCGCGAGATCACCGTGTCGGACGGGCCCGCCGGCGTGCGCGGCCCGGCGTGGGACAACGGCTCCCCGTCCGCGTGCCTGCCCTGCCCGACCGGGATCGCGGCGAGCTGGGACGTCGACCGCGCCGCCGCGGCCGGGCGCGTGCTCGCCGCGGAGGCCACCCGCAAGGACGTCGACGTGGTGCTGGCCCCCACGGCGAACCTTCAGCGCAGCCCGCTCGCCGGCCGGCATTTCGAGTGGTGGTCCGAGGACCCGGTCCTGACCGGCCGGCTGGCCGCCGCCCTGGTCGGAACGCTCCAGCGGCACGGCGTGGCGGCGACCGTGAAGCACTACGTCGCCAACGACTCGGAGACCGAACGCGCCACCGTCGACATCCGCCTCGACGAGCGCACGCTGCGCGAGGTGTATCTCGCCCCGTTCGAGCACATCGTCCGCAATGCACAGCCGTGGCTGGTCATGGCGTCGTACAACGCCGTCAACGGGACCCCGATGACCGAGCACGACCTGCTCGACAGCCCGCTGCGCACGCGGTGGGGCTTCGACGGGCTCGTCATGTCCGACTGGTACGCCACCCGCTCGGTGGCCGCCGCCGCCTCGGCGGGCCTCGACCTCATCATGCCGGGCCCCGGCGGACCGTGGGGCCCGGCGCTGGTGCAGGCCGTCACCGACGGCCTGGTCAGCGAGGCCGCGGTGGACGCGAAGGTGAAGAACCTCCTGCGGCTCGCCGCCCGGCTCGGCGCCCTGGAGTCGGTGCCGGTGAGCCGCACGCCGGTGACCGTCGACGCGCGCCGCGAGCTGCGCGCGGCCGCCGTGGACGGAACCGTGCTGCTGCGCAACTCCGGCGACCTGCTGCCGCTCGCGCCGGAGCGACTGCGCCGCGTCGCGGTGTTCGGCGAGTTGGCCGGCAGCCCGCGCATCCAGGGCGGCGGCAGCGCCGAAGTGCGGCCGACCCAGGTCGTGTCCCCGCTGGACGGGCTCGAAGCCGCCCTGCCCCCTGGCGTGCAGCTGACCTACACGGCGGGCAGCTACCTCGAGGGCGACCCCGCCACGGTGCCGCCCGGGATGCTCGGCTCGCCCGTGCTGATCCGCTGGCTCGACGACACGGGCGCCGAGGTCGCGCGCGAGGACCGCCGCAACGCCGCCCTCGTACGGCTCGGCGCCGACGTGCCCGCGGGGGCCACCACCGTCGAGCTGACCACCCGGATCGTCCCCGACGTCTCGGGCACGTGGCAGCTCGGCCTCAGCGGGGCCGGCCGGATCGTGTTCGCGGTCGACGGCCGGACGCTGCTCGACGACGACGTGCGGCCGACGCACGAGGGCCCGGGCGCGGAGATCCTCACGCCGCCCGTGCGCACGTTCGACGTGCCACTCGACGCGGGCAGGCCGGTCGATGTGCTGCTGCGGCAGCGGATGCCGAGGAGCGGCTGCGCCGTCTCGATCCGCTCCCGGCCGCCGCGGCGGACCCCGGCGGAGGAGCTGGCCGTGGCCCGCGAGCGGGCCAGGGCCGCGGACGTCGCGATCGTCGTGGTCGGCACCAGCTCGCAGACCGAGAGCGAAGGCTTCGACCGGGCGGACCTGTCGCTGCCCGACGGGCAGGACGACCTGGTACAGGCGGTCGCCGCGGAGAACCCTAACACCGTCGTCGTGGTCAACGCGGGCGCGCCCGTGCTGCTGCCGTGGCGCGATGACGTCGCGGCGGTGCTCGTGACGTGGTTCGGCGGCCAGGAGTCCGGCGCCGCGCTCGCGGACGTGCTCCTCGGCCACGCCGAGCCCGGCGGCAGGTTGCCGATGACGTGGCCGGCCCATGGCGAGGACGTGCCGGTCCTCGACACGGCGCCCGCCGGCGGCCGGCTGGCGTACGGCGAAGGGCTGCACGTCGGCTACCGCGCGTGGCTGCGCGCCGGGGTCGAGCCCGCGTACCCGTTCGGGCACGGCGTCGGCTACACGTCCTGGGAGGTCGTCAGCGTCGACAGCGGCGTCGACGGCGACGGCGGACCGGACGCGACCGTGCGGGTCTCCGTACGCAACACCGGTCCGCGGCCGGGCAAGCAGGTGCTGCAGGTCTACCTGGCACGGCCCGGATCGGGCGTCGACCGCCCCGCCCGCTGGCTGGCCGGGTTCGCCGTCGTACGAGGTGAGCCCGGCGAGACCCGAACCGCCGAGATCCCGCTGCCGCCGCAGGCCCTCCGGCACTGGGACGCGGCACGGCACGACTGGGCGGTCGAGCCTGGAACGTTCGAAGTCGCCATCGGATTCTCCTGCGCGGACATCCGTGGCACGACCTCGATCAAAGTGCACGAGGAGTGATCAACCGGGTCTCCCCCCGGCCCGAGAGAAAGTAAGTGAGGTGGTGCAGCGATGTACCCCAGCAATCGCCATGTCGATTCCATCCCCGGCGCGTCGGCCCTGTCGCGCCGGACGCTCCTCGGCGGCCTGGCCGCCCTCGGCGCGGCCGGCCTGACCGGCTGCCGCTCCGCGGTGAACGAGAGCAAGACAGCCGCCACGGCCGGCGGCCCGGCCCGCGGCGGGACCATGGTCGCCACGGTCGCCGCGGCGCCGGACCCCGCGGCCTATTTCACCGGCCGCCCCGGCAACATCTTCTGGAACCGCAACGTTCTGGAGACGCTGGTCCTGCTCGACCAGGACAACAAGCCGCAGCCCCTGCTGGCGACGAAGTGGGAGCTGCGGGACGACAACCGGACGTTGGTGCTGTCGCTGCGCGAGGGCGTCAAGTTCCACAGCGGCCGCGAATTCACCGCGGACGACGTCGTGTTCACCATCGAACGCGAGCTGGCCGGCGACGGCCTGGCCACGCTCACCGGCGCGATGAAGGGCTGGAAGGCGAGCGCCACCGGTCAGCACGAGGTCACGATCACCTCGCCGCGGCCGCTCCAGGAAGTGGTGCTGGACATCCTCGACTCGACGCCGATCATCGACCGCGAGAGCTACAAGGGGATCGCGGACGGGTCGAAGGTCATCGGCACGGGACCGTTCCTCTGGTCCGGCTACAAGGCCGGCACGGAGATCAAGATGACGCGTAACGACGCGTACTGGGAGCAGGGGCTGCCCTACCTCGACGGCATCGAGCTCACGGTCATCGGCGACTCCACCGCCCAGCTGGCGGCGCTGCGGTCGGGCCGGGCGCACCTGGCGAACGGGCTCACCATCCAGGACGCCAAGACGGTCGTGGACGACAAGAAGTTCCACCTCGACCTCAACCACGGGCTCGTGTACGCGCTGGGCTTCGACGTCAACAAGGCGCCCTTCGACAAGCCCGAGGTGCGCCGGGCCATCGGCTACGCCATCGACCGCCAGCGCATCAACCAGCAGGTCTTCGGCGGGGTCGGGACGACGACCAGCCTGCCGTGGAGCGACGACGCCACCGGCTACCCCGCGGAGCTCGCCGCCACCTACTCCTACCAGCCGGACCGCGCGAAGCAGCTGATCCAGGCCGCCGGGGCAGCCGGGGCCCGCTTCGAGATCGCCCACCACGCGCTGCCGGTGCCGCGCAACGTGGTCGAGATCGTCGCCCGCAACCTGACGGACGTCGGCCTCCAGCCGACGGCGCTCGAACTGCCCCAGGCGGAATTCGAGCCGCGCCGGACCGCCGGCAAGCTGGGCCCGGCGTTCCTGACCTGGACCGCGGTGGCCAAGATGCCGCCGGCGCTCTCGCTGTACGGATACCCGGACCTGCGCCCGGCCAAGAACACCTCGAACTACGACGACGACGGTTACCGCGAGCGCGCGCAGGCGTTGATCGACAGCGCCGACGAGACCGAGACGGCCCAGCGGCTGAAGGAGCTCTCGCAGTACCTGCTCGACGCCGCGTTCCTGCAGACCATCGCCATCGTGCCGGCCACGGTCGTGCGCGCGAGCGCCGCGCGGGACGTCCTGGTCAGCCGCTACGGCCGCTCCATGCGTGCCGCCTACCTCACCCGGTGAACGAGGCCGTAGATGATCCATTTTCTGGTCCGGCGGCTGCCGTCGGTCCTGCTCGTCCTGGTGGCGACGACCGCCATCGCCTTCCTGCTGCCCCGCCTGGCTCCCGGTGACCCGGCCGCCATCGCGGCGGGGCCGGAGGCCACGGCGGAGCAGGTCGCGGCGATCCGCCTCGAGATGGGGCTGGACCGTCCCATGGTCGAGCAGTACGTCCATTGGATGGGCGGGCTGCTCACCGGGGATCTGGGCCAGTCGCTGCAGTTCCACCGCCCGGTCTCCGAGCTGATCGCCAGCAGGGTGGAGAGCACGGTCGAGCTGACCGTCGCGGCCACGATCCTCCTGGTCCTGGTCTCGCTCGGGCTCGGAATCTTCGCCGGGTCGGCGCGTTCCCGGCTGTCCCGGTTCACCGCCGACGCGAGCAACACGGTGCTGCTGGCGATGCCGCCCTTCCTGGCCGGTCTGCTGCTGATCGTCCTGTTCGGGGTGGTGTTCCGGCTGCTGCCGATCAGCGGGGAGGTCGCTGTGCTGGACGACCCGGTGATCGGCCTGCAGTACCTGATACTGCCGGCGGTGGCGATGGCGGTGCCGATGGGCGGCCACGTCGCCATGCTCGTCCAGTCCTCGATGGAGAACGCGTGGCGGCAGGACTACGTCGACCTCGCCGTGGCCAAGGGCGTGCCGCGAAGGATGATCACCCTGCGCCACGTCGTCCGCAACAGCCTCGGGCCCGCCGCCGTCACGATCGGCATGCGGTTCGGCGACATGCTGGCCGGTGCCGTCGTGATCGAGATGATCTTCGCGCGGAACGGGATCGGGCAGCTCGGGGTGTCGGGCGTGCTGAGCGCGGACTACAACGTCGTACAGGTGATCATCGTCGGCACGGTACTGATCGCCGTGGTCGTGCAGCTGCTCACGGAGATCGCCATGGCGATCCTGGACCCCCGCGTCAGGTTGGGAGCGTGAAACCATGACCACCACGTCCACCGCACCCGCGGCACCCGCGCCGGCGGTGCCGCGCCGGGCCGGCGGCGGCGCGCTGCGGCAGTACCTCACCGCGCTGCGCACCCCGCGCGGAGCGTTCGGCGCGGGGCTGCTGCTGGCCCTCGTCGCGCTGTCCCTGCTGGCACCGGTCCTGTTCCCCGGCGGCTACGACCACCAGGGCAGCGACTCGCTGGCCGGACCCTCGGCCGCGCACTGGATGGGCACCGACGAGCTGGGCCGCGACATCCTCGCCCGGACGGTCTACGGCCTTCGTACGGATCTGAGCCTGATCCTGACCGCGGTGCCGGTGAGCGCCGCCGTCGGGACGCTCATGGGCCTGTGCGGCGTGGTCTCGCGGTTGCTCGGCGCCGCGATGCAGCGCGCGCTCGACATCATCCTCGGCTTCCCGGGGCTGGTGCTCGGCATGAGCGTCGTCCTCGTGCTCGGCACGGGCTGGCTCTCGCTGTTCGTGGCCGTGCTGATCAGCGGCCTGCCCGGGTTCGGGCGGCTGTCGAGGGCCGGGCTCCAGGTCGAGCAGGAGCGCGAGTACGTGCTGGCCGCCAAGGTGCTCGGCGTGCGCAAGCGCACCGTGCTGGTGCGGCACGTGCTGCCGAACATCATGGACCCGATCGTCGTCGGCGCCGCCGTCTACATGGTGGTCGCGATCTTCATCGTGTCCGGCCTGAGCATCGTGGGTCTCGGCATCAAGCCGCCCGTCCCGTCGCTGGGCGCGATGCTCAATGTCGGTGCCCGCTACATCGAGGTGCACCCCACGTACGTGCTCGGGCCCGGCCTGGTGCTGCTGCTCCTCGCGTTGGCGTTCACCCTGCTGTCCAACGCGCTCAACAAGGCGGTGCTGCGGAAATGACCACTCATCCCCATGGCGTCGCGCCGGCGGCCCCGGCGCCGCCCGACGCCGGCGCCCTGCTCGAGGTCCGCGGGCTGCGCACCGAGTTCGCGACCGGCGCGGGCGTCGTCCACGCCGTCAACGACGTCAGCCTCACCCTGCGACCCGGCCAAATCCTCGGCGTGGTCGGCGAGTCCGGCTCGGGCAAGTCGGTGACCGCCCGCTCGATCCTGCGGATGGTGCCCGCGCCCGGCCGGATCGCCGCCGGCGAGATCCGCTTCGGCGGCCGCGACCTGCTCGGGCTGTCCGAGGAGGAGATGCGCCGCATCCGCGGCGCCGAGATCGCGATGGTGTTCCAGGACCCGCAGTCGGCGCTCAACCCCGTCCTGACCGTGGGGGCCCAGATCGTCGAGGCCCTCACCGTGCACGGCACGGGCAAGCGCGCCGCCCGCGCGCGGGCGCTCGAACTGCTCCAGCAGGTCGGGATCCCGGACGCCGCACGCAGGATCGACGACTATCCGCACCAGTTCTCCGGAGGCATGCGCCAGCGGGCCGTGATCGCCATCGCGCTGGCGGGCTCGCCGTCGCTGCTGATCGCCGACGAGCCGACCACGGCCCTGGACGTCACCATCCAGGCGCAGATCCTGCGCCTGCTCAGGCAGCTGCGCGACGAGCTGGGCATCGCCGTACTCATGATCACCCATGACATGGGCGTGGTCGCGGAGATGTGCGACGACGTCGTCGTCATGTACGGCGGCCGGGTCGTGGAGCGGGGACCGGTCGAGACGATCTTCGCGCGTCAGGAGCACCCGTACACCGCCGACCTGCTCAAGGCCATGCCGCGGATGGACACCGCGGGCGGGAACCGGCTGCCGGCGATCCCCGGCGCCCCGCCGGACCCCGCCGCGCTGCCGCCCGGCTGCGCCTTCCACCCGCGCTGCCGGCTGGCCGAGGACCGCTGCCGCGGCGAGGTCCCCGAGCTGCTGCCCCTGGCCACGGCGGGGCACGCCGCCGCGTGCTGGGTGACCCACCAGGGCGCGCCCATCCCCCCGCTCACGCTGGTCCCCGGCGACCCGGCCGTGCGGGCCGAACAGGCCCGGACCCCGCTGCTGACCGTGGAGAACCTCCGGGTCGACGTCGCCTCCGGCCGCAGGAGCCTGTTCGGGCGGTCCGAACCGGTGTACGCCGTGGACGGGGTGAGCCTGACGGTCGCCGGCGGAGAGACGCTGGGCCTGGTCGGCGAGTCCGGGTGCGGCAAGTCGACGCTGGCCAGGACGGTCGTCGGGATCAACCGGCCAGCCGGGGGCGTGGTCCGCGTCGGGGCCGAGGGCGTCGACGCGTTCTCGCCGGCCGGCGCCAAGGCGCTGCGTGCCACGGTGCAGTACGTGTTCCAGGACCCGTACGCGTCGCTCAACCCGCGCCGCACGATCAGGCAGTCGCTCGACGAGGCGCTCGACATGCGTGGCGTGCCGGTCGCCGAGCGGGCCGCCGAGGCGAACGCGCTCATCCGGCGGGTCGGCCTGAACGAGTCGCACCTGGACCGCTATCCGCACGCCTTCTCCGGCGGGCAGCGGCAGCGCATCGGCATCGCCCGCGCGCTGGCCGTCGAACCGCAGGTGTTGATCTGCGACGAGCCGGTGTCGGCGCTGGACGTGTCGATCCAGGCGCAGATCATCAACCTGCTGGAGTCGCTGCGCGACGAGCTCGGCCTCGGGTACCTGTTCATCGCCCACGATCTCTCGGTCGTGCGTCACCTGTCCGACCGGGTCGCCGTCATGTACCTCGGCAAGATCGTGGAGATCGGCCCGGTCGAGGCGGTCTACTCGGCGCCGCAGCATCCCTACACGGTCGCGCTCATGTCGTCCTCGCCGGTGCCCGACACCACGGTGCGCGGCCGGGAACGCATCGTGCTCTCCGGCGATCTGCCCAGCCCGAAGAGCCCGCCGTCGGGGTGCCGGTTCCGTACGCGCTGCCCCATCGGCCCGCTGGCCCGTCCGGAGCGCACGATCTGCGCCGAGCAGGAGCCGCAGCTCGCCGAGACCCCGGGTGGGCAGCTGGCCGCGTGCCACTTCGCCGGCGAGCTGGTGGCGACCGGCGGACAGGGACAGGAGGGCAGCCCGCTCTGAGGCTCGACGGCACTGCGGGCAGCCGTCGTGGTCAGGTCGCCGGCCGCTGCGGCATGCCCGCCGCGGCGGCGACCGCGACCGCCGTGGCCGCCGTGGCCGCCGTGGCCGTGCGGACGAAGGCGACGGCGGCCGCCGAGCGCGCGTCCTGCGGCCAGGCGGCGGCCGGCCGAGCCCGCTGTCCGCCGCCCACGGCCGCTCACCGTCGCGGCCATCCTGACCTGGTGGTACGGACGCACGGCCAGGCCGGCTTCGTGAGTCGTCATGCCGGGTGCTCGGAGCACAGGCACCCGACGCCCTTCTCGATCCACTCCCGGCCGGCCCAGTCCGGGTGCCGTTCGATCATCAACGCCGAGATCTCCTCGACGATCGTCTCCTCGCTCATCGCCGAGTCGCGGCGCGCCCACGTCTCGTCGCGCAGCAGCCGGAGGTAGTCGCGTACGTCGGCGAGCAGTCGCGCGTCACCGACGTCGCCGTGGCCGGGCACGACCGTCCGCGTGCCCTCCTCGGCCAGGCGCTGCATCACCGCGAGCCAGCGGGTGCCCGAGACGTCGGTGTCATGCGGCGGGAACCACGGGAAGATGGCGAACTGGGCGGCTTCCACGAGGTCCCCCGCGAACAGCACGTCCGCGTCCGGCACCCGGACCACCTGGTCGCCCCGGCTGTGCGCCCGGCCCACGGCGCGCAGCCGGACCACCCGCCCGCCCAGGTCCAGGTCGTACTCCCGGTCGTAGACGAGGTCCGGCCGGGCGAGCTCGACGCCTTCGAGCTCGCGCGCGACCGCCTCGCCGAGACCCTTGAACATCTCGAGGTAGCCGGGCCCCTTCACCTTCAGGTCGTCGGCCTGATCGCGGTTGAGCAGGAAGGTCGCCTCGCCGGCGAAGACCCGCGCGCCGAAGGCGTGCTCGGGGTGGAAGTGCGTCGTGGTCAGGTACAGCTTGCGGCCTCGGGCGTACTCGGTCGCGAACTTCAGCACGGTTTCGGCGTTGCGGGGCCCCAACCCCGTCTCGACGACGAGAACGGAATGCCGCCCGCCGATGAGGCCGATGTTCGGGACGAGTTGCACGCGCCGGTCGGGGATGACCACCAGGTCGTGGGCGAGCTCTCGAACACCCGTGATCTGCACAAGGGGTTCGGTCATGGTGGCTCCTTCGAGGTGCGCACGGCCGGCGTCGTGCCGTGGGTCGCGGATCATGGTGGGCCCAGTTCATCGCGGGGACGTCCGGGGCGTCCAAGCCCGATTCCGCAAGGCCGATACCGCCCCGGTATCATCGCTGGTGATGGACCTACGCGAGCTGCGCTACTTCGTGGCGGTCGCCGAGGAGCTCCACTTCGGCCGGGCCGCCGCCCGGCTGCACATGACCCAGCCGCCGCTGAGCAGGGCCATCAAGCAGCTCGAGACCGATCTCGGCTACTCGTTGCTGCACCGCTCGCCCAGCGGGGTGGCCCTCACCCCCGCCGGGGCCACGCTCTACGACGAGGCGCGCACGCTGCTCGCACAGGCCGACCAGGCCCGCGTCAGAGTGGCCGCCGCGGCCGGCACGGCCACCATCACCGTCGGCACCCTGGCCGAAAGGGCCGAGCAGGCCGGCACCCGGTGAGGCGCTCCGCCCGCCACCGGGGAATCAGCCGAGCGGGAGCTCGGCCGAGCGGGAAGGGATGGCGTCGAGCGTGTCGAGCATGGCGCGGTCGAAGGCGATCGCACCGGCGGCGATGTTCTCCTCGAGGTGCTTGATGCTGGCGGTGCCGGGGATGAGCAGGACGTGCGGGGCGTGGTGCAGCAGCCAGGCGAGGCCGATCTGCGCGGGCGTGCGGCCGAGGGAGGCCGCCGCGTCGAGGACGGCCGCCTCGTCGGCCACCTTCGGCATCTGGGGAAAGGCGCCGCCGAGGGGGAAGAACGGCACCCAGGGGATGCCCTCGGCCTGGCACAGCTGGAGCAGGGCTTCGTCGTCGCGGGTGACGAGGCTGTAGGCGTTCTGCACGCAGACGATGCCGGCGGGGATCGCCCGGCGCAGCCCGTCGAGGGTGACGCTGCCCAGCCCGATCGCGCCGATCTTGCCCTCGTCGCGCATCGCCGTCATCACCGCGAGCTGGTCGTCGATGTCGACCACCTGGTCGCCTTCGGCCGGTATCCCGGGGCCGGAGTCCGGGCGGCGCAGGTTCACGACCGGGATCTGCTCCAGACCGAGGGTGACGAGGTTGTCCTCGACCTCGGCGCGGAGTTCTTCGGGCCGCTGCGCGAGCCGCAGCGGGGTCGGGCCGCCGGGGTTGCTGGTGCCACCGATCTTGCTGACGACCATGACGTCGTCATGCTGCCGGATCGCCTCGCGCAGGAGGTCGTTGGCGTAGCCGTCGCCGTAGAACTGGGCGGTGTCGATGTGGTCGACGCCGAGCTCGATCGCCCGGTGCAGGACCGCGAGAGCCGCGGCGCGGTCCTCGTGCAGGCGGGCGAGCTGCATGGCGCCGAATCCGACGCGCGACACGGTACGCCCGGCGAACCGGGCGGCGCCGCCGGGCCGCGAAGCGTCGACCGGCTCGCCGGAAAGGGTGGTGCTGGAGGTCATGAGGATCCCCGTCCACATAGAATGTCGGAGATATCGGAGGGTCCTCCGCTATCTGCGACCGACTATAGAGCAATACCGGAGGGGCCTCCACTTTGACCGCGTCCGAACCGGCGTCCGCCGGCGCCTCCGCAGAACGGCCGACCACGACCCAGCGCCCGCTGCGTGCCCACGCCCAGCGCAACCGGGACAAGCTCATCGCCGTCGCCCGGTCCGCCTTCGCGACGGCCGACGAGACCGTCTCGCTCGAAAGCATCGCCCGTGAGGCGGGCGTCGGGATCGGCACCCTTTATCGCCATTTCCCCACCCGCGAGGCGCTCGTGGAGGCGGTCTACGCCGCCGAGATCGACGCCATCGCCACGAGCGCCCCGGCCCTGCTCGAACGGTTCCCGCCCGAGATGGCGCTGCGCGCCTGGATGGACCGCTACGCGACGTTCTTCGCGATGAAACGCGGCATGGCCGACGCGCTGCGCGCCGGTCAGGCCTCCGGCCGCATCCCGACCTCCACCACCAGGGAACGCATCACCGCCTCGGTCATGACGATCCTGGCCGAGGGAGCCGACACGGGCTCACTGCGCGCGGACGTCGATCCCGACGACGTCACCACGATGCTCGTCGGGATCTTCCTGGCCACCGCGGCCCTCGACACCCCCGAGCAGACCGGCCGGCTCCTCGACCTGCTCATCGACGCCCTGCGCCCCCAGGAAAGCCGGTAGCGGCGGGCGAGCTGCCTCACCCGCGTCAGCGATCAGTCGGTCGTGGGCGGCGGCCGCCTCGGGAGAGGTCAGGTCCATGTTCTGGATGAAACCGTGCACCAGGCCGGGCTCCTGCCGGTGAACCACCCGCACACCGGCCGCCGCCAGCCGGCGGGCGTAGGCGTCGCCCTCGTCCCGCAGCCGCATACAGGCCATGGTGGCCAGGTAGCCGCCCGCGCTGTCTCCGGCCACCGCCGCCGGGCGCGCCCAGCGCAGCACCGCGGCCACGTCCTCGACCGCCGCGGGGTACGGATGCTCGGGCGCGTAGCGGCGCAGCGGCAGCCCGTCCGGCCCCCGCAGGTCCTCCACGCGGGCCAGTGCGGGCCCTTGGGGACGGTCGGCGGCTCGCCGTCGTGACCCGTCACGCAGTTCGGACACGTCGGGGACGGTCATGGGGTCTCTCGTTTCGCGGGCGGCCGGTCGTCGATCCACCCTGATGCGACGGGCCCACCGGGACACCCCGACAAAGCGGACAAGATTCAACAGCTCATCGCAGCGAAGACCTTACGCACGGTTGACTATCGTGACTAAACGGGAATACTGGGTTTCCCGTTTGGCCGTCGTTCCACTCAGACCGAGGACGCCCATGTCGCTTGGCCTCGCCATGCC
The DNA here is from genome assembly GCF_040605375.1 of Nonomuraea sp. NPDC005650. NCBI lineage: Bacteria > Bacillati > Actinomycetota > Actinomycetes > Streptosporangiales > Streptosporangiaceae > Nonomuraea > Nonomuraea sp. NPDC005650. The sequence goes on along the minus strand of NZ_JBEXCR010000023.1, from coordinate 168,090 downwards.
TCAGGCAGAGCCGCACCAGGCACGCAGCCGTGCCGACGTCGCGGAAGGGCGCGCGCCACGCCGACGCGGTCCACGCCGGCCGCCGCGCGAGACCGACCCGCGTCGCTAGCGGGCTCTTCGGCGGTCGACATCTCCCCCGCCGGCTCTTCCTCGACCCCAGGACCAGTCATGCCGCCAGACTCCTTCAGCGTCCCGATAGTGATCGTTGCCGTAGTTCTCGCCCTCGCCCTCGTGGGCGTCCTCGTCCTCCACACGCGCGTACGCCGCAACCTCGCCCAGGCCCACGGGCAGCTCGCTCAGGCCCGTCAGGCGCAGGAGCACGTCACGCGCGAGACCAGCGCCAGGAACCAGCGCCTGGTCCAGGCGGAGCGCCAGGCCCAGGAGAGCACGGAGCTGCTGCGCGAAGCCCGTGCCCAGCACGACCTCGTACGCGCCGAGACCGAGCACCTGATCTCGAAGCGGATTCCCGCCCTGCTGTCCCATCTGCGCGCCCCGCACGTGATCGTGCCCGGCGTGCAGAACCCGGCGCTGGCCGGCACGGACGTCGACAGGCAGCACCGCGCCCTCCTCGACGCGCTCACCCGAGGCGTCCGCGAGGAGGGCGAGCGCATCGACGAGGCGGCCCAGTCCGTCGTCAGGGGCGCGATGTCCCGCGTGCAGACCCAGGCGCTGCGTGCCCAGGACCTGCTCGCCGGCGTGCAACAGCGCTACAGCGGCGACGAGCACACGGCGCTCCTGCGCGAGGTGCTGGGGCTCGACATGTTCAACGAACTCATCATCCGTCGCGTGCAGGTCTCCGGCATCGCCTGCGGCGCCACGACCGGCCTGTCGCGTGACGACACCTATCTGGTGGACCTGGTGGTGGGCGCCATCTCCCGGGTCGAGAACTTCGAGCTGCGCATCGAGGGCCCGGCCAACCACCTGCGCCGCCGGATCGGGGTCGCCGCCCGCGCCGCGGAGTCGATCCTGTTCATCACCGCCGAGCTGCTGGCCAACGCGGTCCACCACTCCCACGGCACGCTCAAGGTGACCATCGCCGTGCACGAGACCAACAACGGCGCCGCCATCGTCATCGACGACGCCGGCGTCGGACTCAACGAGGACCAGTACGCCCGCGCCTCGCGCCTGCTGGGCGGCACCCAGCCGGTCCGCCTGGTCGACCTCGGCAACCCGCCGCGCACCGGCTGGGCCGCGATCGGCCGCCAGGTCTCGCACTACGGCATGCAGGTCACGGTCAAGAAGAGCGCCTTCGGCGGCGTGCAGGCCGTGCTGAGCATCCCCACCGCCCTGCTGGTGGAGATGCCGGAGGACAGCCGGCCGTCGGTGCTGGCGCCCGAGCCGGTCCGCGCCGCCGTCCCGTCCGCGGGCACGGCCCTCCGGCCGGAGCCCGTGTCCGCCGCGCCGGTCCAGCCCATGGCGGCGGCTCACCGTCAGGAGCCCGTACGGGCCGAGCCCCCGACGGCGCCCCAGCAGCGGTCCGGGGAGGATCTGGCGCCGCTGCCGCAACGCCGCCGCCAGGCGCCGCCGACGCCGCGTGCCGCGTCCGGTGCCCGGCCCGCCGGAGGCGGCTCTCAGGGTCCTGACAGCAGGTTGCTCACCACCCCGGAGGAGGCCCAGAAGCGGTGGGGAGACTTCCAGGTCGGAGCCGAAGCGGGCCGCCGCGAAGCGCTCCCGGCCGAGCAGCACGACATCACCGAAGGGAATTGACCGATCCATGGACACTCACAGCGCTTCAGGCCGTGTTCAAAACAAGGGTCGCCCGTTGTCCCTCGACGTGTCCTGGGTCCTGTCGCCCCTCCTGGCCCTGCCCGGGGTCGCCCGTGGCGTGGTGCTGAGCCGTGACGGGCTCATTCTCGGCGGCTCGGCCGATGTGACGACCGAGAGCGGTGAGCGTGCCGCCGCCATGACGAGCTCCGTGCTGGGGGCCGCCCGCGCCCTGTGCGACGGCCTCAGCAACGGCACCGACGGCGAGGTCGTGGACATCGTCATCTCTGCGGGCAGCGGCTACTACTACGTCGCACCGGCCGGCGACCGCGCCGCCATCGTCGTCGCCGCCACCGGGGCGGTCAACATCGGCGCGCTGGCGTACGAGGTGCAGCTGCAGGTGCAGAAGCTGATCAAGGCTCTCGACGAGGCCAGCGCGGCCAGGGTGCCGGGCGTCCGGACATGACCTCCGGACGGCAACGGCGGCGGGTCGTCCCGGACTACATGGCCGCCGCGAGGTTGACCGTGCCCGAGCACATCAGCGTCGAGCGCACGACCCTGGTCTACATCGCGCCCGACGCCGCCGCCGACGGGCTCGACCCTCCGGGGTCGCATCTGCTGGCCCTGCTGCAGGACGGGCCGTTATCGGTGTACGAGTGCGCCGCGCACCTGGGCCTGCCGTACTGCGTGGTGCGGTTGCTGGTCGCCGGGCTGGTCGGCGGCGGAACGCTGCTGACCCGCGATCCGCCGGCCGCCGACCTGCCCGACATCGAGATCTTGGAGTTGGTGCTCAGTGGCCTCCGCGCTCTCTGACAGCCGTATCAGTACCGAGCACATCCCGGTCAAGCTGGTCATCGCAGGGCCCTTCGGCGTGGGCAAGACGACCATCGTGGGTGCGCTCTCGGAGATCAAGCCCCTCAACACCGAAGAGGTGCTCACCCAGGCGGGCACGCTGGTCGACGACCTCACCGGCGTGAACGAGAAGACGACCACGACCACCGCGATCGACTTCGGCCGCCTCACCCTGCCGGGGGTCGTGCTGTACCTGTTCGGGGCGCCCGGACAGACCCGGTTCCAGGTCCTGTGGAACGAGCTGGTGCGCGGCGCGCTCGGGGTTCTGGTGCTGGCCGACACCCGCCGCATCGACGAGAGTTTCGCCGTCCTCGACCTGGTGGAGAAGGCCGGCATCCGCTACGCGGTGGCCGTCAACCACTTCCCCGACTCGCCGGACTACCCGCTGGAGTCCGTGCGCGAAGCGCTCGACCTGGACCCGCGCACGCCGCTGGTGGTGTGCGACGCCCGCGACCCCGCCTCCGCCCGCGCCTCGCTGATCGCGCTGGTGGAGCACATCAGAGAGCTGGTGCTGTCATGACCATGCGCTACATGCCCGACGCCGGGCGCCTGTACGGGCCCGAGTACGCCAGGGACCCGCAGGCGATCTACGCGGAGCTGCGCCGGCGGCACGGCGCGGTCGCGCCCGCGGAGATCGCCCCCGGCATCGAGGCCCACCTGGTGATCGGCTACCAGGCCGCCCTGGACGTGCTCACCAACGCCGGCGGCGTCTGGCTCAAGAACCCCAGCGCCTGGCAGACCCGCCTCCCCGACACCCCGGAGGCCGCGGGGGCGATCGCGATGCTCGGCCACCGGCCGAACGCGCTGTTCTCCGACGGTGCCGATCACGCCCGCTACCGGAAGGCGATCTCCGACTGCTTCCAGCTGGTCCAGCCGCACAAGCTGCGCCAGCTGGTGACCGAGGTGTCGGACTCGCTCATCGGCCGGTTCGCCGGGAAGGGCGAGGCCGACCTGGTGGCCGAGTTCGCCCAGCTCATCCCGGCGCGCGTCTTCAACCTGCTCTTCGGGCGGCCCGACTCCGACAGCGCCGGCCTGATCAGGGCCCTGGCGGACCTGATGGAGGCCGACGGCGAGACGGCCGCGCGGGGCAGCGACGCGTTCGGCCGCTACATCGGCGAGCTGATCCAGGCCAAGTACGCCCAGCGGGGCGACGACCTGACCTCCTGGTTCATCGACCATCCGGCCGCGCTGAACCCCGACGAGCTGGCGCAGAACATCGTGCTGGTGATGGCCGCCAGCTACGAGCCCACGGCCAACCTGATCTCCAACACGATCTCCCGGATGGTCAGCGACGACCGCTACTACAGCTCGCTGACCAACGGCGCGCTCAGCACGTACGACGCCCTCATGGAGGCCCTGCGCGCCGAGCCCGCCATGTCGAACTACGGCCCGTACTTCGTGCGCCAGCCCGTGCACTTCCACGGCACCTGGATCCAGCCGGCCGAGCTGGTCCTCGTCTCCTACGCCGCGGCCAACACCGAGCCCGCCAACGTTCCCGAGGAGCTGCGCTCCGACGGCGGCGCGTACCTGGGCTTCGGCGCCGGGCCGCACCGCTGCCCGGCCAGCGACCCGGCCGTGGTCATCGCCATGACCGCGATCGAACGCCTGACCTCTCACCTGTGCGACCTCGAACTGACCGTGCCCCGTGACGAGCTGTCGTGGCGGCCCGGCCCGTTCCACCGTGCGCTGGCGCACCTGCCGGTGCGATTCACCCCCGTTCGCCCCGATCAGCCAGGAGAATCCCCGTGGGCAATGCAGCCCCCGTCGTCCTCGATCCCTTCGGCTCCGACCTCCCCGGCGAGGTCCGCCGGCTACGTGACCTCGGCCCCCTGGTCCTCGTAGAGCTCGCGGGAGGCATCCCGGCCTGGGCCGTCACCCGGCACGACCTGCTCAAGCAGCTGATCCTCGATCCGCGGGTGAGCAAGGACAAGCAGCACTGGCGGCTGCTCCCCCAGGCGCTCACCGAGCCTGGCTGGACCTGGATCCTGACCTGGATCGGCGTGTCCAACATGCTCAGCGCGTACGGCGACGAACACCGGCGGCTGCGCAAGCTCATCGCCCCCAGCTTCACCGCGCGCCGTACCAAGGCCATGCAGCCGATCGTCGGGGGGATCGTCGCGGAGCTGCTGGACGCCATGGCCGCGCAGCCGCCCGGCCGGCCCGTCGACCTCCGCAGCGCCTATGCCCACCCGCTGCCGATGCGGGTGATCTGCGAGCTGTTCGGCGTCCCTGGGCACATGCGGGTGGAGATGGCCCAGATGATGGAGGCCATCATGGACACCACCGCCACCCCTGAGCAGGCGGCGGCCACGGCGGCCCAGATCGGCACCGTGCTGCCCGCCCTGGTCACCTACAAGCGCGAGCACCCGGGCGACGACCTGACCACCGAGCTGATCAACGTCCGCGACAGCGGCGACTCGCTCAGCGACGACGAGCTGCGCGACACCCTGCTGCTGCTCATCGCGGCCGGGCACGAGACCACCGTCAACCTGATCGGCAACGCGGCGCACGCCCTGCTCACCCATCCCGACCACCTCGAGGGGGTGCGGTCGGGCGAGATCTCCTGGGACGCGGTGATCGAGGAGACGCTGCGCTGGGCCCCGTCGATCGCCAACCTGCCGCTGCGCTTCGCCATCGAGCCGATCGAGATCGGCGGGGTACGGATCGAGGCGGGCGACGCGATCATCACCAGCTACCTGGCCGCCGGGCACGACCCCGACCAGCACGGCCCGGACGCCGACCGGTTCGACCCGACCAAGGAACGCGACGAGCACCTGGCCTTCGGCATCGGCGTGCACCGCTGCATCGGGGCGCCGCTCGCCCGCCAGGAGGCGCTCACCGCCCTGCCCGCGCTGTTCGCCCGCTTCCCTGACCTCCGGCTGGCGGCGGACGAGAGCGAACTGCCGCACGTGCCGTCCTTCATCGCGCACGGCTGGGGCAACCTCCCGCTCCTGCTGAACCGCTGACCCTTCACCGGCGACGCCCGCCCGGAGGCCGGTTCACCGGCCGGGCGCCGCACGCGGCGGTTCCCGCGGGCGACATACAATTTGGACCCGAATGAACTTCGGTCCAAAGGGAGGGGAGGCCGGGTGCCCGGGCAACGGTCCATCACCGAGGCGGAGAAGCTGGTCGAGGCGAAGCTCGGCGGCGCGTCGGTCAACCACGTGAGCATGGCGGTCGTGGCGAACATCTACCGCGCCGCCGCGGCGGTCCGCCAGCACCTGGAGAACGCGGTCCTGCGCAGCAGCGACCTGTCCTGGACCGCGTTCGTGGTGCTGTGGGTGATGTGGATCTGGGGTGAGTCGGAGAGCCGACACGTGGCCGAGGAGGCCGGCATCTCCAAGGGCACGCTGACCGGGGTCATCCGCACGCTGGAGTCGCGTGGGCTGGTCAAACGCGCCGAGCATCCCACCGACGGCAGGCTGCTGCTGCTCAGCCTCACCGAGGAGGGCGAGGAGCTCATGCGGCGGGTCTTCCCCGCCTTCAACGCCGAGGAGAGCTTCGTCACCACCCGGCTCGACGACGACGCCTGCCGCGCGCTGGCGAACGGGTTGCGGCAGGTCGTGCTGCAGGTGGAGGAGCACGGTGAGGACCGCAGGCTGGAGCTGCTGGACGGCGCCGAGCCCGCCCCGCGCCGCAGCGGCCGGCGCCGCCAGCCCGCCCAAGACCGCCGGCCCACCCAAGACCGCCGGCCTGGATAAGACCGTCAGTCCTCGGGGAGCTCGCCGGACCGCGTTGCCCGCCGTACGGGACTCCTCACGAGCGGACGGTCGATGAAGGCCGGGCGCCGGCGGCACGCACGAACGCGTCGAAGACCGCCTGCTGCGCGAGGTCCTCGTGGGCGGTGTCCTCGGGATGCCATTGCACGGCGGCCAGCCACGGCGACAGGGCGGGGGCTTCGAGCGCCTCGATCGTCCCGTCGGCGGCCTCGGCGGTGACGGTCAGGCCGGTGCCGAGCCGGGCCACGCGCTGATGGTGGTAGCAGGAGGCGCTCACCTTCTGCGCCCCGGTGACCCGCTCCACGAGCGAGCCCGGCAGCAGGGCGACCGGGTGCACGACGTGCCGGTGCTCACGGTCCGGGCCGCCCATGTCCTGTTCCAGGGTGCCGCCGAGCGCGGTGTTGAGCACCTGGAGGCCGCGGCAGACGGCCAGCAGCGGCAGCCCGGCGGCCAGGGCCTGGCGGGCCGTCTCCAGGTCGAAGCCGTCCTGCTCGTCGTCCACGTCGTAGACGCTCGCATGCGCGGCGCCGTCCCCGTACCGGTGCGGGGCGAGGTCGCCGCCGCCCGGGAGCAGCACGCCGTCGAAGCGGGCCAGCCGATCGGCCACCTCGTCCGGGTCTGCGACGCCGCCGGGGGCGTGCGGGTGGAGCGCGACCGGTTCGCCGCCGGCCCGCCAGACAGCCTCGATCAGGGCGCGGGCGCTGACCTCCGCGGCGTGCCGCAGGGCGGAGGCGGAGGCGGCGAAGCGGGCGGGGATCGCGATCAGGGGTCTCACAGCCGGATCCACGTGGTCTTGAGCTCGGTGTACTTCTCCAGGGCGTGGGCGGACTTGTCCCGGCCGTTGCCGGACTGCTTCATGCCGCCGAAGGGCACCGTGAGGTCGCCCTCCTCGTAGCAGTTCACCCAGACCGTGCCCGCCCGCAGAGCGCGGGAGACCTTGTGGGCGGTGGACAGGTCGGCGGTCCACAGGCCGGCGGCCAGGCCGTACTCGGTGGCGTTGGCGAGCTCGACGGCCTCGTCCAGGTCGTCGAAGGTGAGCACGGACAGCACGGGCCCGAAGATCTCCTCGCGGGCCAGCCGCATGCCGGGGGCGACCTGGTCGAACACGGTGGGCTCCAGGTAGCTGCCGGCCAGCGCGGGTCGCGAACCGCCGGTCAGCAGCCGGGCCCCCTCCGCGAGGCCGGAGCCGACGTGGTCGAGCACCCGGGCGAGGTGGGCCTCGCCGGCCAGCGGGCCCATCTCCGTCACCGGGTCCAGGGGGTCGCCGACCCGCAGCTCGCGGGCGCGGGCGACGATCGCCTCGGTGACGCGCTCGGCGACGGAGACGTGGACGAGCAGGCGGGAGGGCGCGGTGCACATCTCGCCCTGGTTGAAGAAGATGCCCCAGGCGGCGGTGGCCGCGGCCCGGTCGAGGTCGGGGGCGTCGGGCAGGATGATGTTCGGGGACTTGCCGCCGAGCTCCAGCCAGACGCGCTTGAGGTTGGAGTCGGCGGAGTAGCGAAGGAAGTGCCGGCCGACGGCGGTGGAGCCGGTGAAGGCCAGGACGTCCACGCCGGGGTGCAGGCCGAGGGCCCGGCCGGCGGCGGGGCCGTCGCCGGTGACGACGTTGAGCACGCCGGGCGGCAGCCCCGCCTCGGTCGCCAGCCGCCCCAGCGCGAGCGCCGACAGCGGCGACCGTTCCGAGGGCTTGAGCACGACCGTGCAGCCGGCCGCCAGGGCGGGGGCCACCTTCCAGGAGGCGATGGTGAGCGGGAAGTTCCAGGGCACGACCGCGCCGACCACGCCCGCGGGCTCGCGGGTGACCAGCGCCAGCGCGTCGGGCGCGGTGTGCGGGGACTCGTCGGTCAGCTTGTCGGCGAGCTGGCCGTACCAGCGGAAGGTGGAGACGGCGGCGCGCAGCTCGATGTCGTAGGCGTCCTTGATGGGCTTGCCCATCTCCAGGCTGACGGTCAGCGCCAGGTCCGCGCGCCGCTCCTCGATCAGGTCGGCGAGCCGCAGCAGCGCGCGGCCGCGTTCGGCGGGCGCCAGGCGCGGCCAGGGGCCGTGGTCGAAGGCGCGGCGGGCGGCGGCGACGGCGCGGTCGACCTCGGCCTGCCCGGCGTCGGCGACCTCGGTCAGGACCCGGCCGTCCCGGGGCGAGACGACCGTGAACGTCGCGCCGGAGCCGGGCTCGTCGGCCCCGGCGAGGTGGTGGCCGGTGGGCAGGGCCACCCGCGCGGCGCGGGCGGCCCAGTCCTCGTCGATCACCGCACCACCTTTCCCGAACGCCTGGAGGCGAGCACGCCGAGGAGCATGACGACCGGCACGGCGACGGCCAGCCACACGGCCGTGGCGACCGAGCCGCCGATGAGGGTGGGGAAGTTGGCCAGGATGATCCAGATGGCGGCCGCGATGCCGAGCGCGCCGAGGATGGGGGCGATCAGCGTGTTCCACGGCCGGGAGTCCACCCGCTCGCGGCGGAAGAAGGCCACCACCGAGACGGAGGTGAGCAGGTACATGAGCATCATGGCCAGCACGGCCACACCGCTGAACCAGGAGAACAGCGTGATCACGGGGTCCAGCCCGCCGGCCGCGAACGGCAGGATCAGGACCACGGCGATCGTGGTCTGTGCCCAGCCCGCCACGGCCGGCGAGTGCCGCCGGTTGAGCGAGCCCAGCCTGCGCGGGAGCACCCCTTCCCTGCCGAGGGAGAACAGGTAGCGGTTGGCGGAGTTGTGGAAGGCGAGCACGCCCGCGAACAGGGAGGTGGCCAGCAGGATCGGCAGCACCTCGCCGGCCCAGCCGCCGAACAGCGCCACCACGGGCGTGAAGACGAACCCGGCCGAGTCGCCCGACTCCAGGGCCTTGCCGGCCTCCGCGACGACCTTGGAGGCGCCGTACGAACTCACCAGCATCCAGGAGGTGAGCACGAAGAAGACGCTGACCACGGCGACCGCCAGGTAGGTGGCCCTGGGGACGGTGCGCCTGGCGTCGCGGGCCTCCTCGCCGTAGATGGCGGTGGCCTCGAAGCCGAACAGCGAGGCCACGGCGAACATCAGCGCCACCCCCGGCGCGCCCGACAGGACCGCGCTCGGCCCGAACGTCTGGGCGACGCCGAGCCCTTCGGGACCGCCGCCCTTGACGAGGGTGACCAGGCCGAAGGCGAGCAGGATGCTGAACTCGGCGAGCACGAAGACCGCCAGCACCTTGGCGCCGATCTCGATGCCGGCCTGCCCGAGCACCTGTACGACGGCGATCGTCACCAGGGACCAGACCCACCAGGGCAGGTTCAGGCCGAGGCCGCCGGCCAGGCCGGAGACGATGGAGCCGTACAGGCCGTACATGGCCGCCTGGATGGCGCAGTAGGCGAACAGCGCGACGGCGGCGCTGCCGGTGCCCGCCGTCCGGCCGAGGCCCTTGCCGATGTAGACGTAGAAGGCGCCGGCGTCGACGACGTGCCTGCCCATGGCCACGAAGCCGACCGAGAAGAGCAGGATGATCAGCCCGGCCCCGAGATAGGCGGCGGGGGCGCCGGCGCCGTTGCCGATGGCCATCGCGATGGGGGCGGCACCGGCGATGCCGGTCAGCGGGGCCTGTGCGGAGAGTACGAAGAAGACGATGCCGAGCACGCCGAGGGCGTTCGGCTTGAGCCGGCCCGCCGCGGGCGGGTCCTGGGCCATGCCGGTGGCGGCCGTCGCTGATGTGTCCATGGATATCACCTGCCGGTGCCGAGAAGATGGGGGGATATCGTTTGTAGCCAAACGAATGTGCCTCATCATGAGGCGTGTGCCGTCCGTCTGGCAAGAGGGGGTCAGCCCCGCCACCTCTATCGGCGGGGTGGGCGGATGCCGCGGAACTCCCAGTCGCCGCCGAGGGCCGTGGACAGGACCTCCTCCGACTCGGTGGGCTGGGCGCCGACGTCGGCGCGGATCGCGACGGGGCCGGTGACGACGCGGTTCGAGAGCCGTCCCAGCCCTTCGACCTCGACCTCGACCAGGTCGCCCGGCCGGACGGGGCGCGAGTTGGCGGGCGTGCCGGACAGCAGCACGTCGCCGGGGTAGAGGGTGATGGTGCGGGCGATGTCGGCGACGAGATAGTGCATGTCCCACGTCATCTCGTCGGTGGAGCCGTCCTGGACGAGGGTGCCGTTGACAAAGGTACGCAGATACTTGCCGTGGAAGTCCCAGCCGGTGACCAGGCCGGGGCCGAGCGGGCAGAGGGTGTCGGAGCCCTTGACGCGCAGCATGGACCCGGCGTCGGTGTCGCGGAAGTCGTGCAGGCCGAAGTCGTTGGCGACGGTGTAGCCGGCGATGTGCTCCCCCGCCCGCTCCGGGGAGACGTTGCGGCAGGTCCGGCCGATGACGATGGCCACCTCACCCTCGTAGTTGAGCCACTTGCAGCCCTCGGGGCGCACGACGTCGCCGCGGTGGGCGTTGAGCGAGGAGGTGGGCTTGTGGAAGTACGTCGGCGTGGCCGACAGCTTGATCTGGAACTCCTCGACCCGGCTGCGATGGTTGAGGTGCACCGCGATGATCTTCGATGGGACGACCGGCGGGAGATGGGCGGCGTCGTCGATCTTGACGCGGCGGCCGTCACCGGCGACCAGTTCGTCCCCGTCGCGGACGGTCTCGACGACCGCGCCGCCCAGCAGGATGCGGCGGTACTCAGGCATGGGCGTGCTCCTGACGGGGTGCGGTCCAGCCGCCGGACGGGCGGTCGAACCAGAGGTGGGCCTGGCCGGTGCCGACGGAGTTCTCGTACTCGCCGTACTGGCGGGCGCGGGCGGTGCACGCCCGCTCTCCGAGGGCGCCGGCCATCATGAGGTAGTGGTAGAAGCGGGCCTCGGGCTTGTACTTCCAGAAGTCGGGCATGGTGTCGAGGACCCGGTCGTGGCGGCCCTGCCCGAACCAGGCGATGCGCTCCTGGTCGGCCGCCCGCGCCTCGGGCGTGAAGATGTGCCGCGGGTCGCTGGCCTCGTGGTCGCGCAGCTCCCGCAGGGGCCAGAAGGTGTGGGAGAGCGCGCCGGAGGCGATGAGCAGCACCTTGCGGCCGGGAGTGGCGGCGATGCCGTCGGCCAGGGCGCGGCCCAGCCGCAGGTGGTCCTCCATGTCGCCGGTCTGGCAGACGCCGATCGACACCCACCGCTTGCCGGGCAGCCCCTCGCCGAGGAACTTCCACAGGTTGACGGTGGCGTAGTAGATCGGCAGGTACTCGTCGTCGATCGGGGTGATCCAGGTGCCGTGCTCGCCGGCGAAGGCGGCCACGTTGTGCGCCAGCTCGGGGTCGCCGGGGAAGTCGTACGGCATCCGGCACATCCCGCGCGGCAGCTCTTCTGAGGTGAACAGCCCGGCGCGGCGCGGCTGCGCGGTGACCACGAACTCCACGGTCGTGGCCCAGTGGGAGTCGAGCACGACGACGGTGTCGTAGTCGAGGGTCTCGAAGACGTCCTCGCGCAGCTCGCGCAGGCCGGTGACGAGGGTGATCTCCTTGCCCTCGTTCAGCTCCAGCCGGTCCCGCTCGGGGAGCACGATGGTGGGGACGTGGGCGAGCAGGCCCGCCCCGACGATCTCACCCATGGTCCTGCCATCCCTTCGGGGCGGTCACGGTGTTCTTGAGGTCGCAGTAGAAGTCGAAGCTCCAGGTGCCGCCCTCGCGGCCGACGCCCGACTCGCGCGAGCCGCCGAACGGGGCGCGCAGGTCGCGGACGAAGAAGCAGTTCACCCAGACGGTCCCGGCGACGAGGCGGGCGCTGACGCGCTCGGCACGCCCGCGGTCGCCGGTGGCCACGGTGGCGGCCAGGCCGAAGCGGGTGTCGTTGGCCAGCCGGATCGCCTCGTCCTCGGTGTCGAAGGTCTGCAGGGTCAGCACCGGGCCGAAGACCTCCTCCTGGACGACCTCGCTGTCCTGGGCCACGTCGGTGAGCAGCGTCGGCCGGTAATAGCGGCCCTCCCCGCGCTCGCCGCCGATGACGGCGCGCGCCCCGGCGGCCAGCGCCCGCCGGACGAAGCCGTCGATCTTGTCGAGCTGGCGGGGATGGATGTTGGGGCCGAGGTCGGTGGCCTCGTCGCGCGGGTCGCCCTGGCGCAGCGCCCGCGCCCTGGCGGTGAAGCGGCGGGTGAACTCCTCGGCGATCGCGGACTCCACGAGCAGGCGGGTGGCGGCCAGGCAGACCTGGCCGGCGTTGTCGTACTGCTCGACGGCCAGGTCCACGGCCAGGTCGAGGTCGGCGTCGGCGAAGACCAGCAGCGGCGACTTGCCGCCCAGCTCGAAGCTGGCCGGGACGAGGTTGGCGGCCGCGGCCCGCGCGATGTGCCTGGCGGTGGGCACCGAGCCGGTGAAGCTGATGCGGCGCACGCCCGGGTGGGACACCAGCGCGGCCCCCGCTTCCGCGCCGTAGCCCTGGACGACGTTGAGGACCCCGGCGGGCAGCCCGGCCTCGGCCGCGATGTCGGCCAGCAGCGAGGCGGTCAGCGGCGACCACTCGGCGGGCTTGAGCACCACCGTGTTGCCGGCGGCGAGCGCGGGGGCGACCTTCCAGGTGGCCAGCATGAGCGGCGCGTTCCACGGCGTGATGAGGACGCATGGACCGGCCGGGTCCCAGGAGACGTGGTTGGTGTGGCCGCGGCCCGCGGCGGAGCCGCCGATATACGTCGTGAAGTCGTCGTGGCCGAGCCCGTCCAGCCAGTCGGCGAAGAAGCGGAAGTTGTGGGCGACGCGCGGCATCACGCCGCGCCGGTGGGAGCGCAGCAGCGCGCCGTTGTCGGTGGTCTCGACGATCGCCAGGTCTTCCAGGCGTTTCTCGACGCCCTCGGCGATGGCCCGCAGCAGCGCGGCGCGCCGCTCCCGTGAGGTGGCGGCCCAGCCGGGGAAGGCCTCCTGGGCGGCGGCGACGGCGGCGTCCGCCTCGGCCTGGCCGCCGCGGGCGATCTCGGCCAGCACACCGCCGTCGATTGGCGACTCGTCGGTGAAGGTCGTGGCCGAGGCGACGCGGGCGCCGCCGATCCAGTGCCGGGTGTCGACGGCGACCCCGGCGACGGTCGCTGTGTACGTGGTCATGGGCGTTCCTTCGGTTCGAGGAGGGTGCCGCCGTCCCAGACGACGCCGACCTGGCGGTAGTAGGCGCCGATGGGCTCGCGGATCTCCAGCCGGGCCAGCTCTTCGGTGGGGGCCTCGAACAGCTCCAGGTCGGCCTCGCCGCGCCAGGGCGTGCCGCCTTCGAAGGAGGCCGCGCCGGAGGCGATCAGCTCGTCGAGCGCGAACCCCGCGCCCTTCTCGATCGAGGGCAGGCGGCGGTGGTGCGCCATCGGGTGCCCGTTGACGAAGCCGTTGCTCTCGGCGGGCTTGCGCAGCGTCACCACGGCCTGGGCGAGCCTGCGGTCGGCGGCGGCGAGGGTCGCGCCGAAGCGGGCGCCGGCCTCGATGCGCGGGGCGGGCCCGTACGGGTGGGGGCGGGTCAGGTGGATGGAGCCGAGCTTCTTCGGATAGCCCTGGTGGATGCCGCGGGCGATGGCGAAGTCCTTGTCCACCCAGATGTGGACGCATCGGGAGTACGTGCGCCCCCGGTAGGAGCAGCGCACGACCGCGAACGCCTCCTTGTACTGGGCGCGTACCGGGTCGAGCAGCTCCTCCGCGGAGGCGGCGCAGGACTGCCAGTCGGCCCAGATGAGCGCGACCGCGCCCGGGTCCTCGGGGGCGAGCTCCAGCGGCTCGGGCAGCAACTCCCTGACCCGGGCCGGATCCGTGCGGTATTCGATGGTGAGCAGGTCGCCGGAGTAGTGCCACGGCGGCGCGGGGATCAGCGAGGAGCGGCCGGTGGCCGTCTGCGGATACCAGAAGGACATGCGTTTCCTCACGCGGTGAGAGCGGGCTGCTTGAGCAGGGCGGAGCGGTGGCGGGCGGCTGCGGCGGTGGCGGCGGGGCCGCCGAGCGCGACGACGCCGACCAGCCGATCGGCGCGGTGGTAGCCGACGACCAGGTCCCCGCCCGGCTCGCCCTCCAGGACCCGGGCGTCGTCGAGGCCGAGCGCCGGGGCGCCGAAGGACTGCAGGCGGAAGTCGTGCTGGTCGCTCCAGAAGGCAGGCAGGGGCGCGAACGGCTCGGGGTCCGGCTCGGCGCCGGTGAGGTGCGCGGCCAGGGTCTTCGCGGCGCGTTTGGCGGTGTCGGCGGGCATCGACCAGTGCTCGACCCGGCGGGGCACGCCGTCGTAGCGGGCGTTGGGGAAGCGGGCCACGTCGCCGACCGCCACGACGTGCGGCAGGCCGCCCGCGCGCAGCAGCTCGTCGGTGACCACGCCGTCGGCGAGGTCCAGGCCGTTGCCGTCCAGCCATTCGGTGTTGGGGACGGACCCGACCGCCTCGACCACCACGTCGGCGGCCAGCCGGCGACCGTCTCCCAGCCGCACGCCGGTCACCCGGTCCTCGCCGTCGAAGGCGGTCACGGCGGTGCCGAGGGCGAAGCGCACGCCGCGTTCCCCGTGACGGCGCAGCAGCTCGCGGGCCAGCAGCTCGCCGAGGGGGCGAAGCAACGGCAGCGGCTCCGGGTCGGCCACGGTCACCTCGGCGGCGCCGAGCGCGACCGCGGTGGCGGCGACCTCGCAGCCGATGAACCCGGCGCCGACCACGACGACGCGCGCGCCGGGGCGGGCCAGCGCCGCGCGCAGCATGCGGGCGTCGCCCATGGTGCGCACGGTGTGGCGGCCCCGGGCGGGGCCCGGGCAGCGCAGCCGCCGGGAACGCACGCCGGTGGCGATCACCAGGCCGTCGAAGGCGAGCTCGGTCCCGTCGGCCAGGCCGACCGCGCGGCGCCCCAGGTCCGCGGCGGCCACGGTGCCGCCGAGGATCCATTCGACGTCGGCGACGCTCGCCCGGGGGCGGAAGGCCAGCGACTCGAAGGGCTCCTTGCCGGCCAGCGCCTCCTTGGACAGGGGTGGCCGGTTGTACGGCATCACCGGCTCCTCGCCGATCACCGTGATCGCTCCGGTCCAGCCCGCCGCGCGCAGTCGCTCGGCCGCGCGCAGGCCGCCCATCGAGGCTCCGGCCACCACGACGCGGGACGGCACGTCAGTCCTCAAGGGTGATGGCCTGAAGCGGGCAGACGTCCGCGGCGTCCTCGACGTCGGCGCGCAGCGACTCGTCCGGGTCGGCGACGTACGCCAGGTGGCCGGTCCCGTCGAGCCGGAAGACGTCGGGGGCGGCGAACACGCATTGCCCGTGGTCCTGACATTTGTTCATGTCGACGACGACCTTCATGAGCCACACCTCCTAGTTCGTTTGGGTCCAAACAACATAAGGAGACGCCCGGGACCAGGTCAAGAGCCGTGACCACGCAAAATGATGAGGACAGCCCTCTTGTGGGCTCGCCCGCCGGCACCTATCGTTTGGCTTCAAACGAAGTCACCGTGCCACCTCCATCCCGCCCGAGGAGACGCCGATGAGCGCTCAGGACATCCCCCACCTCCAAGAGCAGCTGGCCCGGCTGGCCGCTCAGGACGTGGACGTGGTCCGCGTGATCTATCCCGACCTCATCGGCGTCGACCGGGCCAGGGACGTTCTCGTGGACCACCTGCCCGCCGCGTGCGAGCACGGGCTGGCCTTCTGCCGCGCCGTCTACCACACCAGCCCCCAGGGCGACGTGGTCCCCGTCGCGGGCGGCCTCGACGCCGGCCTGCCCGACATCGCGGTCCGCCCCGACCTCGACACGATCAGGCCGCTGCCCTGGGAGCCGGGCGTCGCCTGGTGCCTCGGCGAGGTCGTCGACCCCGCGACCGGCGAACCGGTCCCCGAGTCGCCGCGCGACCTGCTGCGCGCGGTGCTCGACCGCTGCGGTGAGCACGGGCTCACCCCCGTGGCCGGCCCCGAGCTGGAGTACTTTCTGTGCGAGCCCGATCCGGCCGCGCCCACCGGCTGGCGGCGCTACGCCGAGGCCCCGGGCAACGTCTACACCGCCGGGCGGCGCGGCGACCCCGACGGCCACCTGCTGCGCACCCTGCGCCATCTGCGTGACCTCGGCCTGAGCGTGAGCATGGGCAACCATGAGTTCAGCAGCGGCCAGTTCGAGATCAACCTCACGCACTCCGCCGCCCTGGACGCCGCCGACCGGACTTTCCTGTTCAAGTCGGCGATCAAGGAGCTGGCCCGTGTCGAGGGGCGGCTGGCGACGTTCATGGCCAAGCCGTTCAACGACGAGGGCGGCTCGGGCTTCCACGTCCATCTGTCCTGTGTGAGCGGCGACGGCGAGCGGAACTGCTTCGACGACCCGTCCGCGCCGTACGGGCTGTCGGCCACCGCCCGGCACGCCATCGCCGGCGTCCTGGCCCACGCCCCCGCCCTGGCGGCGCTGGCCAACCCGACCGTCAACTCCTACAAGCGCTTCGGCCCCGACACGCTCGCCCCCTGGCTGATCGACTGGGGCCTGGACAACCGCAGCGCCATGCTGCGCATCCCGCCGGAGCGCGGCGCCGGGACGCGGTTCGAGGTGCGCCTCGGCGACGCCGGCGCCAACCCGTACCTCCTGCTGGCCGGGATCGTCGCCGCGGCGCTGCTGGGGGTGCGCGCCGGGCAGGAGCCGCCACCCCCGCTGGAGGGGTACGGCTACGACACCGCGCGCGCCGCCGTCCTGCCCATGACGCTGGCCGGCGCGCTGGACGCCTTCGAGGCCGACGGCGAGCTGACCGACCTGCTCGGCAAGGGCTTCACCACGTCCTACCTGGCCTACAAACGCAACGAGATCGAACGCTTCCACCGGCACGTCACCGACTGGGAGTTCACCGAGTACGCCTACCACCTGTAGGAGCGCCACCCCATGATCCCCGAGCCCCTCCCCCTCGACGAGGTCGACCTCGCCGACCCCGGCAACTTCACCGACGGGATCACCCCGTGGCGCATGTTCCACACCCTGCGCCACCAGGATCCCGTCCACTGGCAGCCCGAGCCCGCCCCGAACGCCGGGTTCTGGGCCGTCACCCGCCACGAGGACATCGCCCGCGTCGACCGCGACGCCGAGACGTTCACCTCCACCAAGTTCGTCAACCTGGAGGAAGTCGACGACGACCAGATCAAGCGCCGCGCCTCCATCCTGGAGCTGGACGGCGTGCGCCATCGGGCCCTGCGCGGCCTGCTCCAGCGCCAGTTCGGCGCCTCCGTCATCGGGCAGTACACCGACTTCCTGCGCGGCCTGACCGCCACCACCCTCGACGCGGCGCTCGCCAAGGGCTCCTTCGACTTCGTCTCCGAGGTCTCCGCCGACTTCCCCATCAACGTGCTGGCCCGCCTGCTCGACGTCCCCGACGGCGACACCAAGCAGCTCATCGAGTGGGGCAACCGCATCATCGGCAACACCGACCCCGACTACGCCGACGTGCTGCTGGGCAGCCGGGAGAGCGAGCAGTACCGGCACCTGCCCTTCCGCTCCCCCGCCTCCCTGGAGGTCTTCGCCTACGGCCGGGAGCTCGCCCGGCGGCGGCGCGGCGGCACCGGCACCGATCTGGTCTCCAAGCTCGTCAACGAGACGCCTCGCGACGGCGTGCCCCTGTCGGAGCAGGACTTCGACAACTACTTCCTGCTGCTCGTGGTCGCCGGCAACGAGACCACCCGGCACGCCATCTCGCACGCCATGCTCGCCCTCATCGAGCACCCCGACCAGCTCGACCTGCTGCGCCGCGACCCCGCCCTCATCCCGGGTGCGGTTGAGGAGTTCCTGCGCTGGGCCTCGCCGGTCTACCACTTCCGCCGTACCGCCACGCGTGACGTGGAGCTGGGCGGCAAGCGGATCAGGGAAGGCGAC
Source organism: Nonomuraea sp. NPDC005650 (assembly GCF_040605375.1). Lineage (NCBI taxonomy): Bacteria > Bacillati > Actinomycetota > Actinomycetes > Streptosporangiales > Streptosporangiaceae > Nonomuraea > Nonomuraea sp. NPDC005650. Next base: position 150,055 of record NZ_JBEXCR010000023.1, on the reverse strand, counting down.
AAGGTCGTCATGTGGTACGCCTCCGGCAACCGCGACGAGAAGGTCTTCGACGAGCCGTACCGCCTCGACGTCACCCGCACGCACAACGACCACGTCACCTTCGGCAAGAGCAGCCCGCACCTGTGCCTGGGCAACCTCCTGGCGCGCACCGAGATCCGCGTCATGTTCGAGGAGCTCATCCCCCGCATCGCCGACATCCGCGTCGCCGGCGAGGTGCCCCGGGTGCGCTCCAACTTCGTCAACGGCATCAAGAAACTGCCCGTCGAAGTCACGCTCGCCTGAGCCCGCGCCCGGGCGATCCCGGCGCTCGGAGGTCAGGCCGGCTTGCCGGGCCCGGGGAGCGGCGGCGCGTGCCGGACGGCCGGGCTGACAGTGGCGATGATCGCGGCGACGAGGGTCACCGCGGTGAGCACCACGATGGAGCCGGTCGGCCCGAGGGCGGCCAGCAGGTAGCCGGCGCCGATGGAGGCGAGGGACGTGACTCCCCAGGACATCGTCATGGCCGCGCTGGTGACCCGTCCCATGAGCTCGTTGGGAACCAGGACGGTCGCGTACGTGGTGATCACGACGTTCCACAGCGGTCCGACGAACGCGCAGGCGGCACCGACGGCCCCGAGCAGCAGCGGGCTGGGCGCGACCGCGAACAGGGGCAGGAGCGCGGCCCAGATCCAGTTGACTCCGATGATGACGGCTCTGGGGGTGAAGTGCCGATGGAGCCTGCTCGCCGCGAGTGCACCGATCAGCCCGCCACCGCTGTAGACGCCGAACATCACGCCGATGGTGGCGGAGGAGGCGCCCTGACGCTGCGCGAGGACGACGAGGACCAGCGTGAGGGCGTGGAAGACCAGGTTGCTGACGGCGATCAGCAAGATCGCGGCGCGGATGAGGGGGTGGCGCCAGATCCACCGCAGGCCCGCGACGGCCGCCTGCCGCAGCGGTTCCGGTTCCGGCTTCGCGGGGCTACGCAGGTCGCTTCGGATGAACAGCAGCCCGATCGAGGCGATCGCGTAGGAGAGCACGTCGGCCAGGAACGGCGCGGCGCGGTCGATGCCGAAGAGCAGGCCGCCCAGGGGCGGCCCGGCCAGCGCCGCGCCACGGCTCCTGGCCTCGTTCTGGGCGACCGCTGTGGGCAGGAGCGCGGCCGGGACGATCATGGGGAGGGCGGCGCGCTCAGCCAGCCCGAAGAAGACGAAGCACAGCCCCCGTACGAAGGCGACGACCGCGAGTTGCGCGACGGTGAGCACGCCCAGCCATACGGCGATCGGGACCGTGCAGAGCGCCAGGCCCGCGACGAGCTCGCTGACCAGCAGGATCTTACGGCGGTCCCACCGGTCCACCAGCGGCCCGGCCGGCAGGTGGGCGATGAGGAAGGGCAACGTGCCGGCCGTTCCGACGATCCCGGCGGCGGAGGGCGATCCGGTGGTCACGAGCACGAGCAGCGGCATCGCCGTCCCGCTGATCTGGCCCCCGAGGGTCGAGACGACCTGACCGCCCCATAAGGCGGCGAATTCGCGGTTGCGCCACAGCGACTCTCCGCGTGCGGTCACGACGCGTCTCTGCTGTCCGGGGTGGGGAACGCGTGGAACACCACGGAGATGTGCCGGCTGCCGGGAGAGGCCTGACCGGGTGCCCGCTGCCAGCGTTTGAGGAAGGCCAGGTAGTCCTCGCCGAACTCGGCCAGTTCCTCAGCGCTGAGCACGGTGGCGCCGAAGGAATGCATCGCCGCGGCGGCGAACTCGCCGAACGCCTGCCTGTCGGACAGGTAGGCGGTGAGATCGCGATCCGCACGTTCCATCCACTGCCGGCCGATCTCATCGGCCGCGGCGGCGACCTCCGGATCGGCCGGACGCCGCGGCAGCCGTACGTCCTGCGGGATGGGCCGCCAGTACCTGCGACGCCCTGACGAACGGCCCGTGTCCTCTTCGATGAACCCGAACCGGGCCAGTTGCCGGAGGTGGTAACTGGTCGCGCCGCGATCCGCGCCGAACTCGGAGGCCAGGTCGGCGGACGTCGCCGAGCCGTGGCGGTGAAGCCAGGTCAGCAGCTGTTGTCGCAGCGGGTGGGCAAGGGCCTTGAGAGCATCGATGTCGGACAGCACGCGCGGTTGCGATTCGGGCATGATGAGAAGATATCTATGCAAAGATATCTTCTCAATGCCCGTTCAGGTACGAAGGTCAGCAGGTGTCGGCCCCGTCGAAGGTTCGGACGCCCCGGGCGACCTTGGAGGAGATGGTTTCGCCTGCCTGGACGGTGTAGCACTCGCCGTCGGTGCCGCGCGCCCACACGATGTTCAGCCGGAGGGTGCGGCCGCAGTCGTTGCGCGCGTATCCGGTCTTGGTGATCCTGCCCGTGGTCTGCCAGACGGTTACGCACGTGGGCGCGTTGCCCATAGGAACCGCGGCCTGGGCGGGGAGGGTTGAGGCGAGAACGCAGCACATGAGGGCGACGGAGGCGAGAGCTGCCCTGGAGGATTGGCGCACGGGATTCCTTCCTGCGGTGAACACTCCATAGCGATTAGTAATCATGTCGCTACGAAAAGTCAACCTGGTGCGCCGATCGTCCAGCGCGCACCCGGGCGCCACCGGCACTGCGACGTGGCCGGCGCAACCCGGCCTGGTCCAGGTACGACTCGACGGTGGCGAGGTCGGCGGCGACCAGGGCGACGTATCCGCCCGGCCGGATCAGGACCCGGTCGCCGGGAGACAGGGCGTACGCGTCGCGCAGGTGGCCGGCCTGCCCCAGAGGTAGTCGATCACCAGGTCCGCCTCGGCCGACTCCGCGTTGTCCCTGCTGGACGCCGTCGAGGCGCGGATCACGCGCCGGCGTCCCGGTTAGAGACACAGGTCACATTCGGTGGGTGTTATGTCCGTGCCCGGTCGTGTGTCTTGAGGGGTGTAACAGCAGACGGCAGAAGGAGCGGGAAGACATCATGAGCAAGGTCTGGTTCGTCACCGGTTCGTCGCGCGGCCTCGGCCGCCACTTCGTCGAGGCCGCCCTGTCCCGCGGCGACCAGGTGGCAGCGGCCGCGCGCGACACCGCAAGCCTTGACGAGCTGGTCACCGCCTACGGCGACGCGGTGCTCCCGCTGGAGCTCGACGTCACCGACAAGGCCGCCGTCTTCGCGAGCGTCAGGCGGGCCAGGGAACACTTCGGCCGCCTCGACGTCATCGTGAACAACGCCGGCTACGCCCAGATCGGCGCCGTCGAGGAGCTGACCGAGCAGGACCTGCGCGACCAGCTGGAGACCAACCTGTTCGGGGCGGTGTGGGTCGTCCAGGCCGCGCTACCACACCTGCGCGAGCAGCGTTCGGGCCACATCATCCAGCTGTCCTCGGCGGCCGGCGTCATCGCCATGCCGCTCGGCGGCGCCTACCACGCCTCCAAGTGGGCCCTCGAAGGCCTGAACGAAGCCCTGGCCGGGGAGGTCGCCGACTTCGGCGTCAAGGTCACCATCATCGAGCCCGGCGGCTTCGCCACCCGCGCCGGCAAGAACCCCGACCCGCTCGCCAACGGCCACATGGCCCGGCCCGACCCGGCCTACGACGCTCTCCGCCGGCGGCTCGGCGCGGTCGCCGGGAACCAGCCCGCCGGTGACCCGGCCGCCGCCGCCCAGGCGCTGCTCGCGCTCGCCGACACCGACGACCCGCCCCTGCGCGTACTCTTCGGCCAGGGCTTCTACCCGATGATCCAGCAGGCGTACGCCGATCGGCTCAAGACCTGGGCCGACTGGCAGGACCTGTCGGCGCAGGCCCACGGCAAGCTCGACCGGTGACTCCCCATCCGGCCTTTCGAGCCCCGGCGACCAGGAACCATGACATGAGCGACCACCCGACCGACCCGGCGACCGAGACGTTCCTCGCCCACCGCAACCTGCTCTTCACCATCGCGTACGAGATGCTCGGATCGGCGGCCGACGCCGAAGACGTCCTGCAGGAGAGCTGGCTGCGATGGGTCAAGGCCGACCTGGCCCAGGTGCAGGACCAGCGCGCCTACCTGATCCGGATCACCACCCGGCAGTCGCTCAACCGCCTGCGCAGCATGAAGCTCCGCAGGGAGGCGTACGTCGGCTCCTGGCTGCCCGAGCCCCTGCTCACCGCCCCGGACGTGGCCGAGGACGTCGAGCTCGCCGAGAGCGTGTCGATGGCGCTCATGCTCGTCCTGGAGACGCTGTCGCCGACCGAGCGCGCCGTCTTCGTGCTGCGCGAGGTCTTCGACGTCGGCTACGACGAGATCGCGGCCGCCGTGGGCAAGAGCGCCGCGGCGGTCCGCCAGATCGCCTACCGCGCCCGCCGGCACGTCGAGGCCCGCCGCCCTCGCGAGGCGGTCTCCTCCGGAGAGACCCGGGCGGCTCTGGAGTCGTTCCGGCGCGCGCTCGAAGGCGGGGACCTGCAGGGCCTGCTCGACGTGCTCGCCCCCGAGGTCGTCCTGGTGAGCGACGGCGGCGGCGTCAAGCAGGCCGCGCCGCGACCGATCATCAGCGCCGGCAAGGTGGCCCGCTTCATCGTCGGCGGCATCGGCAAGGCCGGAGTCGTGCTCACCGGCGACCCCACCGTGGTCAACGGCAGCCCGGCGCTCGTCCTGCGCGTGGACGGCGAGATCGACGGGGTCGTCGCGATCCAGGTCGAGGACGCCCGCATCACCGGCCTCTACTACGTCCGCAACCCGCAGAAACTGACCCGCATCGGATCCGAGACTTCGCTCACCCTGCGATGAACACCGGCCGCCTACGAGCGGCCCGAGTCGTGAGTAGGGTGCTGCGGTGAGCACCTCCCGAGCCTCCTGGCGTAACACCACCCATGACTGGGCGACCGACGTCGACCTCGGCCACCTCGGCCGCGTCCGGGAGAATCCCGCCGAGTTCGCCCCCGGCGGCGTCCGGCACCTGATCCTCGAAGTCCTCGCCTACCCGGCCGACGAGGCGGCGAGCACGGGCGCCGGACGTTGCGCCGTCACCCTCCACCCCGACGGCTCGGTGTCCGTGGCCGACGAGGGGCGGGGCACCGACACCCGGTTCGACGAGCGGGGGCGGCCGGTGAAGAAGCCCGTCATGGCCTCCAAGGACCTGCGCTTCTTCGACGACCCCGGCGCGCAGGTGCTGCCCGACGGGCATCCGCGCCGGGGCATGTCCGTCGTCGCCGCGCTCAGCGAATGGCTCGTCCACACCAACCGCCGCCTGAACGGGTCCTGGACCCAGCGGTACGAGCACGGCGTCCCCGTCACGGACCTGGAGCCCGTCGGCGGCGACGGCACGACGGGGACGACCGTGCGCTTCCTGCCCGGCGCGCACCTGCCCCCGCTCGCCGACGACCCGCGCCGCCTCGCGGACGGCTGGCCCGGGCTGGCCGTGATCGTCGACGACCGGCGCGGTGGCTGACTGATTACGGCTTGGGCACCTCGGTCGGGCTGGTGCGGCTGTCCTGGCCGTGACCGGCGGCGATGCCGCGGCGGGAGGGGAAGCTCATGACGCCAGCCAGCCGTTGAGCAGCGGCGTCAGGAGATCCTTGTTGTGCCGGGGCGTGGCGAGGTAGGGAAGCGACTCGTTGTTGCAGGCGAACAGCGGGACCCGTACCTCGTGGAGGCCGCCGTGGGACCGGTAGCCGGCGGGAAGGGCCTCGTGGTCGTTTCCGGGGTCCAGGTCGCCGAAGACGGTGTGTTCGTCGCCGAGGACGACCAGGTCGCCGATGCGGTCGGGGTGCAGGCGGAACGTCCTGGCGGCATCGCCGCGGGTGAGGACGCGTTCGACGCCGGGCAGGGCGCCGAGCAGGTCGGTGACGCGTCCCTCGTCGCGGGGGTCGTCGAGCCAGACCCAGGCGGTGCCGCCGAAGGTTCGGTGGTGGCGGACGTATTTGTCCTTCTCGGCGGACAGAGCGCGCCGGATGGGCGCGTCGCGCTTGGCGAGCGTCTGGCCGAGGTCGTAGACCAGGCTCTTGGCGTTCATGCCGTGGTCGGCGGTGGCGAAGAACGCCGCGTCGGGCGCTGCGTGCACGGCTTCGCCGATGAGCGCGTCGAGCTCGGCGAGATGGTCGTTCGACGGCGGTGTTCCCGGGGCCCAGGCGTGCATGGGGTAGTCGGTGGTGTGGACGTAGAGGAGGTCGAGGTCGGGCCGGGTGCGGAGCAGGTCGGCGGCGACGGTCCAGAGCCAGTGGTTGATGCCGGCGGAGTAGATGCCGGGCGGTGGGCCGTACCGGTCGACGAAGGCGGCCGGAGGCTCTTCCGCGGCGACCGCGAGCGTGGTCCCGGTGCCGAGGAGGCTGATCGTCTTCCGCTTGGCGGTCAGGAGGGCCGCCTTGCCGCCGGCGTCGGCGACCTGGGTCAGGAGGGTGGGGCGGAGGAGGAGTTCGGCGTTCTCCATGTAGTCCTCCTCGCCGGTCGCGGGGTCGTAGTAGTAGTTGCCGGTGATGCCGTGCTCGGAGGGCCAGGCGGCGCAGCTGATGCCGGCGTTGTTGGCGTTCGTGACGGTGGGCGCGACCGCGTCGACGAGCGTCGAGGTACCGGTGTCGCCGAGCCGGTTGAGCTCCGGCATCGCGTCCGGGGTCGCGTAGCCGGGGTCCAGGCCGTCGATCATGGCGACGATCACGCGCTGGCGGGTCGGCATCGGGTGATCACCTCTTCCGGCTCGGCTGGATGACGTATTCGGCGCGGTCGGCGCGGGTGTGGTGGTGCAGGAACATCACGGGGTCGCCGTCCTGGTCGGTGTTGAGCCCCTTGATGACGAGGACGGGCGTTCCGGGGGCGACGTCGAGCCAGCGGGCGTCTTCGTCGCCGGCGGGCGCGGCCGAGAATCCGCGTTCCGCGCGTACGACGGGGGTCCCGTGGTCGGCGAGGAGCGCGGGGAGGCTGCCGGTCGCGTCCCAGCCGCCTGCCGGCACGAGGTCGGCGGGCATGACCGCGGTGGAGAGAGACCAGGGGATTCCCTCGAGAAGTCTGCGGAACCGGAACCGGGTCAGTGGCCCCCGCCAGCCGTCGGGTATGCGGCTTCGGGTGTCCTCGTCGAGATCGTCGCGCGTGAGGGTCTCGGCCGAGACCAGCTCGTGAGTGACGGTCAGCCCGCGCGCGGCCATGCTTTCGGCCAGCCCGGCGTGTCCGTCGTCGACGCGGTGCCGGACGGAGGGTTCGCGGACGAAGCTGCCGACACCGTGCTCGGTGCGGATGGCGTTCGTCTGCGCGAGTTCGGACAGGGCGCGTCGCACCGTGAGCCGGTTGACGCCGTAGGTCTGGGCGAGCTCGTTCTCCGAGGGGAGTCTGGCTCCTGGCGGGAACTCCCCTCGGTCGATGCGGTCGCGCAGGTCGCGGGTGAGTTCGCTGTAGAGCGCCGAGCCCGGGCGGCGGACTGGCGGTGTCCGGGGACGCGTCGGGGCGGGTTGTGCCGGACGCTCGTTCACTCCAGCTCCTCATGTAGATGTATAGATATGTATAACATGCTTGGCGCGCTGGCCGTTCCAGGGGGTCAGCAGTCGCACGGATCCTGGTACGTCGCCGCCATGAGTTCGAGACGCTCCGCGTACGCGGGACGGCCGAGATCCCGGTACGCCCGCGCCCACAGCAGCTTGGCGTGCGCGAAGAAGCAGCTCGGACCGTTGACGAAGCTGTCCTTGAGCCCGAGCAGCGCGGTGGCCGGGTAGCCGGCGTCGAACGATCGCTCGGCGTCGTCCAACGCCCGGCGCCCCTGGTGGGCGTCCGCGACGGACGGCTTCCAGCCGGCGTACGCGGCGGCCGGGGCGAGCACCCCGATGTCGTCCTCGCCGCTCTCGTGCCGTAGAAGTCCCAGGCGTGCTGCCAGGCATGTCCACCAGCGTGCGGAGCGCGGGCGGGGTGGCGAACGGGATCAGGTCGTCAACCCATCAAGACTTGCGCCACCAGAACGTACTGAGATGGACATGCCGCTGCCGTCAAGCGGACACCTCGCCAGATCAGGATCGTGCGCGCATCGAAGATCTTCGAAGGGACCGACATGCTCGCACGAGGTCGCGCCTCCGTAACCTCTCGCCTGTTCCGGAAGTCATGGTTCGTACTTCTCACCGCCGTCGTCAGCGCGCTCACCATCACGCTGACGATGCTGACGACCGCCGGCCCCGCGTCGGCGAGTGACACCCGCGTACGCGTCATGACCTACAACATCCGGTACGCCTCCGACACCCCGCCCAACGCCTGGCCGGACCGGCTTCCGGTGATGAAGCGGCTCCTGCGCGATCACCGTCCCGACCTGCTCGGCGTCCAGGAGGCGTTGTGGCGCCAGATGCGGGACATCGAGAACGCGTTCCCCGAGTACGGCTGGATCGGAATGGGGCGGCAGGGCGGCACCCGCGACGAGTTCTCGGCGATCTTCTACCGCAAGGACCGTTTCGAGGTGCTCGACTTCGACCACTTCTGGCTGTCCGACACCCCGAACGTCATCGGGTCGGCCACCTGGGGTAACACGATCACGAGGATGGTGACGTGGGCGAGGTTCCGCGATCGGCGTACCGGCGCGGACTTCTACCACGTGAACACCCACTTCGACCACCAGTCGGAGAACGCCCGGGTGAAGAGTGCCGAACTGGCTCTCCAGCGGGTGCGCGGCTTCGAGGCCGGCCGTCCGGTCGTCTTCACCGGAGACTTCAACACGGCCGCGGAGAAGTCGCAGTCCTACGCGATCCTCACCGGCGAGAACGCCCTGACCGACACCTGGGCGACGGCGCGCCGCCGCGGTCCCGCGTACAACACCTTCGGCGGCTGGAAGCCCCCCGTCGCGAACGGCGACCGGATCGACTGGATCCTGGCACGCGGCGACGTCGAGACGCTCTGGAGCGAGATCGACCCGTTCGAGCAGAACGGCCAGTACCCGTCCGACCACTACCCCGTGATCGCTCACCTGAAGATCGGCGGATGAGCGTAGAGACACCGCGAATCCGCACTGCCTGACGTCGTCCCCCAGCCCCTCGACGGGCTGGGGGACGACGTCTCGGCAGGGAATCAGCCGTCCGCCGCAGCGAGCACGGCGACGGCTTCGACCTCGACGAGCTGGTCCTTGTAGCCGAGCACGGTCACGCCGAGCAGGGTGCTGGGCACGTCGTGCTCGCCCATGTACTCCCGGTACACATTCCACACCGCGCCCAGGTCGCTCTGCCGGGAGGAGGCCACGTAGACGGTGGTCTTGACGACGTCGGTCAGCGACGCGCCCGCCCCTTCCAGCGCGGTCACGAGGTTGCGCATCACCTGGTGCGCCTGACCCGCATAGTCGCCGACCGCGACGGTCTCGCCTTTGAGATCAAGGGGACACGCGCCGGCCACCCAGATGGACCGCACCGGCGCGTCGGCGACCGCGGCGTAGGCGTAGTCCACCTGCTGCGTGAGCTGGTGATTGCGGATCAGTCTGACGCTGCTGCTCATGTCGTACTCCATTTCGAGGATTTCACGCGGGCCAGTTCGGCGAGCGGCCCAGGATCGCCACGATCTCATCCAGGCGCGACCCGTCCGGCCACGGGAGCGCCGGCGCGAAGGCCGCACCGGGCGCCAGGCGCCCCGCACCGCCGGGTACGGCCTTCGCCACGGCGAGGGCCACGTCCAGCAGGTCCGCCGGGAACTCGACGTCGGCACCCAGCGCCTTGGCGAGATCCCAGGAATGCACCACGTAGTCGATGAAGTGAAAGCTGATCGCCTGCGCCCCGGGGAAGGCGCTTCCGCTCGAGAACTCGGGCAGCGGGAACGTCCGCTCCAGCACGCCGTCGGCGGCGAAGGCTTCCAGGACGTGTTCGGCCGAGGCCCGGTAGCTCGCCACGGGATCGTCGCCGAGGGAACGCGACTTCCACCGGGCGAGATCGCCGTCTCCCCTGGAGGCCGCGGCGAAGCCGTAGTGCTGCGTGGCCATGTGCGCGAGCAGGCCGTACACGGTCCATCCGAGGCAGGGCGTCGGACGGGACAGGTCCGCTTGCCGGACGAGCGCCGCCAGGTCGACGCTGGCGCGAACGGCCTGCGCGTCGAGCGCGACAAGATCGGCTTTTGTCATCGGTTCATTCATACGCATTCGCACATGATGTGCAGTCGCTTATTATCTGTCAACCGGTTATCTTGGACCCGTGACGGGCCGCCGCGACCTCGCCGAGATGATGCACCCCCTCCTGCAGTCGCTCATCGCGGCGGAGCTGCCGGTGCTGGCGGCGCACGGGGTCTCCATGTGGGGCTACACCGTGCTCGGCGCCCTGGACGACGGTTCCGTACGCACCCAGGCCGCGCTGGCCGAAGCGATCGGCGCCGACAAGACGCGCATCATCGGCACCCTCGACAAACTGCAGACGGCCGGGCTGATCACCCGCGAGCCGGACCCGCGCGACCGCCGCGCGAGGATCCTCGCGATCACCGACGAGGGCCGCGAGGTGCGCCGATCGGTGCGGGCCGAGATCCAGGCCAACGAGGAGCGCCTGCTCGCGCGCCTGCCCGCAGCCGACCGCCAGGGCTTCCTCCGCGCCCTGCACGCGCTCTACGAGCTGCCTCGCGAACAGATCACCGAGCGGTCGCCGCTTGACCGGCGACCCGCTCAGCGATCGAACGCGGCCCACGACCGCTGACCACCCCGGACCGACGCGTCAGGCGGAAGACGACGCGCGCCACCGGATACGGCGGGTGACAGAATTCGCCATCCGGATGCGTGATCGGGCCATGGCCGGGACCGCGCGGCGATGGCCATGATGGGGCGATGACGAACCCTGACCCGAAGATCTCGTACGAGCGCGACGGCTACCTCGTCCTCGACCACGCCCTCAACTCCGGCGAGGTCGGCAAGCTGCTCGAAGAGGCCGTCCGCATCTGCCGGGGCGAGCTCGGCGACATCCGCGGCGCGATCCCCGCCGGGGACGCCGACACCGACGACGACGTGCTGCGCAGGTTCCTGTGCGTCCACTATCCGCACAAGCTCTCCGGCCTGATGCTCGCCACGATGCGCCATCCGGCGATAGTCTCGGCGCTCACTTCGCTGATCGGCCCGAACGTCAAGGCGATGCAGTCGATGTTGTTCATCAAGTCCGAGGGCGAGCCGGGGCAGGCGTGGCATCAGGATGAGCTGTTCATCCCGACCCGCGACCGTTCGCTGACGGCGGCCTGGCTCGCGCTCGACGACGCCACCGTGGAGAACGGGTGCCTCTGGGTGCTGCCCGGCTCCCACCGGCGCGGCGTGCTCTACCCCAACCGCGAGCACGACGACCCCCGCTACGACTGCACGGTGGAGTCGTACGGCTTCCCGCACGACGACTCCGACGCGGTGCCCGTCGAGGTCGCGGCCGGCAGCGTGGTGGTGTTCAACGGTTACCTGTTGCACAAGTCGCTGCCCAACACCGGCCGGCGCGGCTACCGCCGGGCTCTGGTCAACCACTACATGAGCGCCGAATCCCTGCTGCCCTGGGCCGTTCCGGCAGAGGGGACGGGGATGGCGCAGGCGGACTTCCGGGACGTCGTCCTCGTCGCCGGCGCCGACCCGTACGCGTACAAAGGGGTCGAGGACGTGCGCCGGCCGCGGATCCGCCCGAATCGCGACGGCGGCTGTGACAGATGACGATCTCCGTCGATCTGGTGGCGCGGCTCGGGCCGAGCGTCGCGGACTATCCGCCCGGCTCGACCTTCGGCCCGCGGGAGGCCAGGTCGTACCAGTTCGTCTGGCTTCTCGGCGGCAGCGCCACCTGGCTGTGGGACGACCTCGCGCTGTCGCTGGCTCCGGGCCGGCTGCTGCTCATCCGGCCGGGCATGCGTGACGCGTTCCGCTGGGATCCGCGCCTCCCGACCCGGCACGCGTACGTGCATTTCACGCTCGCCGGCCAGCCGCCCGCCGACTGGCCGCTGGTGCGGGACCTGACCGGCCGGCACGACCCGATGGGCGCCCTGTGCCAGTATCTGCTCTGGCTGGGAGCCGAGTGCCCGCCGGGGTGGCGGGTCCTGGCCTGCGAGACACTGCGCCTGCTGGTGCTGACGTTCCTGGCCGATCCCGCGCCCGCGCAGCGCACGCCGACGGCCCTGCCGGCACCGGTGATCGCGATGACGCGCGCGGTGCGCGAGCACTGGTCCGACGGGGTGGCCAGGCCGGTCCCGATGCGGGAGCTCGCCTTGGCCGCCCAGGTCTCGCCGAGCACGCTGTCCCGTACGTTCCGCCGCATCTTCGGGGTCGGGCCGGTCGCCGCCGTCGAGCTGCTCCGGCTGACCCGGGCCGAACCGCTGCTGTGGCAGAGCAACCTGTCGATGCGGGCGATCGCCGCGCAGTGCGGCTTCGCGGACGCGTACCACTTCTCCCGCCGGTTCCGCGCGGTGTACGGGGTGGCGCCGACCGCGTTCCGCCGCACCGCGCCGGAGTCCGCGCCGCCGTCACCGGCCGAGTCCCGCGGCCTCACGGTCCTGCAACCGCTCGTCCAAGCTCCCTGACGCCGCGCTCCGGTGGCGGGGGCCTGCCTGAGGGCTGCTATGGTGTGACACGCTCGTGATCGGAAGCTAGGAGACCAGACGTGGCAGGTGACGACGACATCTCCGGGTGATACCGGAGATTGACCGGCCCCGGCAGGCGCGCATGACCGCCGCCGACGTGGCCCTCGTCGTCGTTCCCCGATCCCTGTCCCCTTTGCCGGGCCGCTTCCCCGCGCCCGCGTTCCCGTACGAGGTCTTCTCGCATGTCCGATGCGTTCATCATCTGCTCCAGCCTGTCCTTTTCCTGGCCTGACGACACGCCCGTCTTCAGCGACCTGTCCTTCACCGTGGGCGGCGGCCGTACGGGCCTCGTCGCCCCGAACGGCGCCGGCAAGAGCACGCTGCTCAAGCTGATCGCCGGCGAGTACCGGCCCGGAGGCGGGAGCGTGTCCGTCAGCGGGCCGCTCGGCTACCTGCCGCAGAGCCTGCCCCTCGCCGGCGATCTGACCGTGGCCGAGGTCCTCGGCATCGCGCCCGTGATCGCCGCGCTGGACGCCATCGAGTCGGGCGACGCGAGCGAGGAGCACTTCACCACGATCGGCAACGACTGGGACATCGAGGAGCGCACCCGCGCCCAGCTCGACCGGCTCGGGCTCGGCGAGCTCGGGTTCGACCGCACGCTGCGTACGCTGAGCGGCGGCCAGATCGTCTCGCTCGGCCTGGCCGCGCAGCTGCTCAGGCGGCCCGACGTCCTGCTGCTCGACGAGCCGACGAACAACCTCGACCTCGCCGCGCGCCGCAGGCTCTTCGACGTGCTCGGCGACTGGAACGGCTGCCTGCTCGTGGTCAGCCACGACCGTGCCCTGCTCGACCGCGTGGACCGCGTCGCCGAGCTCGACCGGGGCGAGGTCCGCTTCTACGGCGGCGACTTCACCGCGTACGAGGAGGCCGTACGGGCCGAGCAGGAGGCCGCCGAACGGAACGTGCGCAGCGCCGAGCAGGAGCTCAAGCGCGAGAAGCGGGAGATGCAGCAGGCCCGCGAGCGGGCCGAGCGCCGCGCGGGCACCGCCGCCCGCAACCTCAAGAACGCCGGGCTGCCGCGCATCTTCGCCGGGAACATGAAGCGGGGCGCCCAGGAGGCGGCCGGGCGGGCGGGCCAGATGCACGCCGCCCGCGTCAGCGACGCCAAGGCCAGGCTCGACGAGGCCGGGCGGGCGCTGCGCGACGACCAGAAGATCGCGCTGCAGCTGCCGGGCACGAACGTGCCCGCCGGGCGCACGGTCTTCCACGGCGAGCACCTGCGGGCCCGCGACCTGTTCGCCGAGCCGGGAATCGACCTGACCGTCCGCGGCCCCGAACGCATCGCGCTGACCGGCCCCAACGGCGCCGGCAAGTCGACCCTGCTGCGCCTGATCAGCGGCGACCTGGCGCCGGACGGCGGCACGACCAGGCGGGCCGACGGCCGGGTCGCGTACCTGTCGCAGCGGCTCGACCTGCTCGACGTCGAGCGCAGCGTGGCGGCGAACCTGGCCGCGTTCGCCCCCGGCCTGCCAGAGGCGGAGCGGATGAACCTGCTCGCCCGGTTCCTGTTCCGTGGCGCGCGTGCGCACCTGCCCGTGGGCGTGCTGTCGGGCGGCGAACGGCTGCGCGCCACGCTGGCCTGCGTGCTCTGCGCCGAGCCGGCGCCCCAGCTCCTGCTGCTCGACGAGCCCACCAACAACCTCGACCTGGTCAGCGTGGGGCAGCTGGAGAGCGCGCTCGCCGCGTACGAGGGGGCGTTCGTGGTGGTCAGCCACGACGAGCGGTTCCTGGCGGAGATCGGGGTGGAGCGCCGGCTGGAGCTGTCCGGCGGCCGGCTGGTGCAGGCCGGGGGGCCTGCCGGTGAGTGACGCGCTGCCGGCCCGCGACCTCGTACGGGCTGGGCACGCGGCGCCAGTGCGATCAGTGGGCTTCGTAGCTGTTGATCTCGCCGATCTTCGCGTTCGAAGGACTGGCCGCGTCGAAGGTGTAGCCGAGCCACTCATGGACGAGCTTGCGCGCGAGCTCGATGCCGATGACGCGCTGTCCCATGCAGAGGATTTGGGCGTTGTTGGACAGGACCGATCGTTCGACGGAGTAGCTGTCGTGTGCTGTGGCGGCACGCACGCCTTTGACCTTGTTGGCGGCGATGGCCACGCCGAGCCCGGTTCCGCAGATGAGGATGGCGCGGTCTGCCGCTCCGCGCGCGATCATCTCTGCGGCCTGAATGGCGACGGTCGGATAGTTGGTGTCTCGATCGGCGTCGACGTCGATGACCTCGCTCACGCGCGAGTCTGATTGAAGGTCGGTCTTGATGCGCTGTTTGTACTCGTATCCTGCTTCGTCGGAGCCGACGACGACACGGAGGGCGTTGTTCATGGAGAGCGTCCGTCTGTTGAAGGGGCGTCAGGGAGTGCGGCTCGTCGCGGGGGCGACGAAACGCTCGACGGCGTGAGCGATGATCGCGAGCGACACCGCCCCGGGGTCGGGCGTGCCCAGCGATCTCTCGCCGTGCGTGCGTGCTCTTCCACGGTGTGGGAGCAGGTGAGCGGTCGCGTTCGCCGACGTCGTGGCGGCGACGGCGGCTTTCGCCCATGCGGAGGCGAGACTTTCGCCGGCCTCGACCGCGGCGCCGAGCGTGTGGGCCAGCGGTACGAGCGCGTCGACCAGCGTCTTGTCGCCGACGGCGGCCTGTCCGTACGCGGTGACGTCGGCGACCGCGCGGTTCAGGCCGCGGACGAGATCGCGAGCCGTGGGTTCTTCGCTGTCGCCGAGTTCTCGGCCGATCGCCCGCAGGATGACCGCCCAGATGGCGCCGGAGGTACCGCCCGCCTTGTCGGACCACGCGTCGGCGGCTGTGCCGAGCGTCGTTTCCGCGCCGCAGTTTGAGCTGACCGCTGCCGCGGCCGCCTTCGCCGCCGCGCGGGTGCCGCGCCGCATGCCGATCCCGTGGTCGCCGTCGCCGGCCACGGCGTCGATGCGGCCGAGGTCGTCCGCCGCGGCGTCGATCGCGATGAAGGCCGCGTCGAGGGCCGAAGCGATCCTGGCGGCCAGGTGGCGGGAGGCTTCGCTCGATGGCGGCGGTGTTTCCGGGTCCGTCGATACGTACTCGGCGGTGAACGGGCGCAGCGCGGCGGTGTCGACGGCGCCGGTGCGGAACGCGGGCGTGTCCGCCGGGGCCGCCCACAGCCGTTCCAGTTCGTCGTCGAGCCACAGCAGGGTCAGGGAGACACCTGCCATGTCGAAGCTCGTGCAGTATTCGCCGACCTGGGGGTCGACGGCCACGACGCCCGCGTCGTCGAGGAGTTCGGCGATCCGGCGGTAGACGACGAACAACTCCTCGTTCTTCACTGATCCGAGGCCGTTGAGGATGGGGACCACGCGGGCGCCGCCGGGTCCGGCCCCCAGAGGCAGCTCGTCGGCCGCCAGCAACTGGTCGATCAGCAACGTGGCCAGCCCGTCCGCGGTGGGCAGGTCGACCTCGTCGATTCCGGGCTCACCGTGGATCCCCAGCCCGATCGCCATCCGCCCCGGCGGGACGGTGAACAACGGCTCGGGAGCGCCCGGCAGGCTGCACCCGGAGAAGGCGACCCCCATCGATCTCGTGTGGAGATTCGCCCGCCTGGTCACGGTCTCGACCGCGTCCAGGTCGTATCCCGCCGCCGCGGCGGCGCCGGCGATCTTGAACACCGCGAAGTCGCCGGCGATCCCGCGCCGTTGTGCCGTGCGGCCTGCGGGGGCGCTGAAGATGTCGTCGGTGACGAGCACCGTCCGGCAGTCGATCCCCTCGGCCCGGAGGGTCTCCTGAGCGGTGCCGAAGTGCAACACGTCGCCGGCGTAATTGCCGTAGGACAGCAGCACGCCCTCGCCCTGATCGCTCGCGCGGACGACCGACTCGACCTGGTGCGCCGATGGCGAGGAGAACAGGTTGCCCATGGCGGCCCCGTGCGCGAGGCCTGGGCCGACGAGCCCGCCGAAGGCCGGGTAGTGTCCGGATCCTCCGCCGATGACGACCGACACCGTCGGCCGCGGGTCTCGCGTCGAGCGTACGACTCCACCTGGCACTTGCCGCACCCACCTGCCGCAGGCTGCGGCGAAGCCTTCGAGCATCTCGTCGGCGAAGTCGTCCGGTGCGTTCCACAGACGGGTCATGCGTTGCTGCCTCTCTCACACTCACCGATGCGTTGTCGGTAGGATAATTGTTGACAAAAAAATGTCAACGGTTACTGTTGGCGGCTATGGACAACGGGATGCGCACCACGCTTGACCGCAGCACGCTGCGTGAGCGGTGCACGGCATTTGTGCGAGAACGGATCATCTCCGGGGAGTTGCGCCCAGGAGAGCACATCGTCGAGGTGCCGTTGAGCCGCGAGCTGGGTGTGAGTCGCGGGACGTTGCGGGAGTCCCTTCGCCCGCTCGAAGCCGAGGGGCTCATCGTCGGCGACGGCCGTGGCCACATGCTCGTCCGCGAGCTCCACTCGCGGGAGATCCTCGAGGTCTTCGAGGTCCGTGAAGCGCTGGAGGTGCTGGCGGCGACGAAGCTGGCCAAGCGTGAAGACCGGTTGGCGACCGCCGCGGAGCTGCGTCAGCTCCTCGTCCCGCTGCAGTCGCACGACCTGGCTTTCGGCAGGCAGATCGAGCTGGACCTCGGGTTCCACGCCCGGCTGGTCCAACTGGCCGACAGCGAGACCCTCGTGTCCGCATGGGGTCGCCTGATCGGTCAGATCGAAATGATGATCATCGCTGCCGGGCCACAACGCGCCGCCGACCGCATGCGTTACGCCGAACACGTCGCGATCGCCGACGCGATAGAGACCGGCGACTCCGCCCACGTGGCCGCCGTCGTGTCGGCTCACATGAGCGACTTCTGCCGCAAGTACATCGAAGATGCGCTGGCCGACGAGTTGCGCGCCGGCGAGACCCCCCGTCTCGACACCGAACGTCCGGACGCGTCATGACGACGCTCCCGCCCCTGGCCTGTTCCACGATCACCTTCCGGCACTACGAACTGCGCAAGGCCCTCGACGCCATCGCGGATCTGGGGTTCGACCAGGTCGACCTCGGCGCCCTCGCCGGATTGTGCGAGCATGTCCCGCCCGACGGCAGCGCGGCCGTGCTCGCCGCGGTCGCGGCCCAGGTGCGCGCGAGCTCGCTCGCGGTGACCAGCGTCAACGCCGATCCGGGCTCGTTCAACGCCGCCGAAAGCCATCCGGCCGTTCTCGGCGCGATCCATCGCCTGCTCGACTTCTGCGCCGACGCCGGAAGCCCTCGTCTCGTCCTCACCTGCGGAGCTCGCGAGCAGCCCGCCGTCGCGTCGCACACCCAGATCGGCCTGGTGGCCGACGGGCTGAACACCGCGCTCGAACGGGCTCAGGACCTGGGGATCGAGCTCGTGGTCGAAGCGCCTCACCACTTCCGCCTGGTCAACACGATCCCACGGACGCAGGCACTGCTGGCCGCGCTCTCACCGGCGGTGCGGCAGGCGTGGGACGTCTCCCACGTGCGGGCCTCCGGCGCCGATCCCGCCGGGTTGTTCCCGCAGTTCGCGCCTCGCGTGTCGATCGTCCATCTCCGTGACGCGCTCCTGGGCGACATCCGCAGGCCGATGGGCCTGGGCGACGTGGACTTCGGCGGCGTCTTCTCCAGCGCGTCGGCGTCCGGCTTCGAGGGACCGTTCGTCCTCGAACTGGAGACGCACGACAGCCCGTTCGAAACGAAGGAAGAGGAAGTGCGATCCGCCCTGAACCATCTGAGCACCGCAGCGACATCCGCCGTGATCGGCCGGGAGGAGCGGTGAACGTCGCGTTCGTCGGCGTCGGCGCGATGGGGCTGCCGATGGCGCGCCTGGTGCGACGCCATCATCCGCTGACGGTCTTCGACCTCGATGCCGACCGGGTCGCCCAACTCGTCGCCGAGGGAGCGCGAGCCGCCGCCAGCGCGTCCGCCGCCGCGCAGGGGGCCGACGCGGTGATCGTGATGGTGGCGACACCCGCCCAGCTCAAGGAGGCCCTCTTCGGCGATGACGGCGTTCACGCCGGACTCGCCGCCGGCACGACCGTCATCATCATGAGCTCGGTCGGCATCGAGGCGGCGGTCGAGGCGGGCCGGCGCCTGAGCGCGCTCGGGGCGCACGTCGTGGACGCCCCGGTCACCGGCGGCGTCGTCAGGGCCGTGACCGGGGAACTGACCGCACTCGTCGGCGCCGACCCGGACGCACTCGCCGCGGCGCTTCCTCTCCTGCACCTCATGGCCGCGAAAGTCGCCCACTGCGGCCACCGCATCGGCGACGGACAGGCCGTGAAGCTCGTCAACCAGCTGCTGTGCTCGGTCCACCTCGCCGCCGCGGCCGAGGGACTTCAGTTCGCGCACCGGCTCGGCCTCGATCCCGCCAAGGTGCTCGCCGCCATCGAGTCCGGGGCCGCCGCGTCGTTCATGCTGAGCGACCGAGGCCCCCGGATGCTCGCCGCCGAACAGCTGCCCGCGCTCAGCGCGATCGACATCTTCGTCAAGGACTCCTCCCTCGTCCTGGCCGCCGCCCGCGAGGCCGGCGCCGTGACCCCCCTGACGGAACAAGCCAACAAGATCTTCTCCTTGGCCAGCCGCGAAGGGCTGGGCAGGAGCGACGACTCCAGCGTCATCCGCGTGTTCGAAAAGGAGCGATAACCGATGAAGTACCGCAGAGTCGGTGCGAGCGGACTCGAAGTCTCCGCAGTGACCTTGGGCTGCATGAGCTACGGCGATCCCGCCCGGGGCGCACACGGCTGGACCCTCCCGGAGGAGCCCAGCCGGGAGTTCATCAAACGTGCGCTCGAACTCGGCATCACCACCTTCGACACGGCGAACATCTACTCCCTGGGCCAGAGCGAGGAGATCCTCGGGCGTGCCATCCGCGACTTCGCCCGTCGCGAGGAAGTGGTCCTGGCGACGAAGGTGCACGGGGTGATGCGCCCCGGCCCGAACGGAGGCGGGCTGTCGCGCCGGCACATCATGGAGCAGATAGACGCGAGCCTGCGGCGCCTGCGAACCGACTACGTCGACCTCTATCAGATCCATCGGTGGGACGACACCGTCTCGATCGAGGAGACGATGGAGGCCCTCCACGATGTCGTGAAGGCGGGCAAGGCCCGCTACATCGGGGCCTCGTCGATGTACGCCTGGCAGTTCGCCAAGGCCCACTACACCGCGCGCCTGAACGGCTGGACGACGTTCATCTCGATGCAGGCCCAGTACAACCTCCTGACGAGGGAGGACGAACGGGAGCTGCATCCGTTCTGCCTCGACCAAGGCGTCGGCACGCTGCCGTGGAGCCCCCTCGCCCGCGGCAAGCTCGCACGCCCGTGGGACGTCGGCAGCGACCGGATCAAGACCGATCCGCTGGGCAAGACGCTGTACCAGCAGGCCGAGGCGGAAGACCGGAAAATCGCGGAGCAGGTTGGCGCCATCGCCGAGGGTCGAGGCGTCAGCCGCACCCAGGTCGCCCTCGCCTGGCTGCTGCACCGCCCCGTCGTCACCTCGCCGATCATCGGAGCGACCAGGCTCCGGCATCTCGACGATGCGGTCGCCGCAGTTGAGCTCGCCCTGAGCGAGGACGAGCTGCGGCAGTTGGAAGAGCACTACGTCCCGCATCGAGTGGAAGGTTTCTGACCCCCACTTGCCAGGAAGAAAGGAACACCCCCCATGCACAGCGACAACCCGGGGCCGTCCCGGCGATCCATCCTCCGTTACGGAGCCGCCGCGACCGGCCTCACCGCACTCGCCCTGGCCGGTTGCGCACCGTCCGGGGACGGCCGGAAGTCAGGGGGAGGCAGGCCCGCGGGAAACGTGGCCCTGCGGATGTCCGCCTTCGGCTCGACCGTGCGTCAGCAGAAGCTGCGGCAGGTCTACGACCTGTACACGAAGAAGCGCGGCGGCTCGGTGGAGCTCGCCCTGCTCGCCAACGACGCGTACGCGCAGAAGCTGGCCACCGAAATCGCCGGCGGCGCCGCCGCCGACACGATCGCGCTGTTCCAGCACATCGTCGCGCAGTACGCGCTCAAGAACGCGCTCACCCCGCTCGACGACTACGTCCCCAGCGTCCTGAACATCTCCCAGTTCGACCAGTCCTCCATCGCCGGCGGCGTGATCAAGGGCAAGCGTGCCGCGCTTCCGCTCGGCGACAACGCCTATGGAACGATCTACGACAAGAGCGCCCTGGACGCCATCGGGATGTCGGTGCCCAAGCCCGGCCACACCTGGGACGACTTCATCGCCTTCGCCAACGACGTCAGGAAGAAGTCGGGCGGTGCCTACTACGGCACCGTTGACGACAGCGGCGACTTCAACGGCTTCCAGGTGTTCGTCCGCCAGCGGGGCAAGGAGCTGTACAAGGACGGCAAGCTCGGAGTCTCCCCTGACGACGTGCGGGCGTGGTT
Organism: Nonomuraea sp. NPDC005650; assembly: GCF_040605375.1. NCBI lineage: Bacteria > Bacillati > Actinomycetota > Actinomycetes > Streptosporangiales > Streptosporangiaceae > Nonomuraea > Nonomuraea sp. NPDC005650. The sequence continues at coordinate 129,266 of NZ_JBEXCR010000023.1, read as the reverse complement.
CGAGATCTGGGCCGAGCTCCGCAAGACCGGCGCCGCCCCGCCCGGCGACCTGACCGTCCAGGCCGCCAGCGGCGGCTTCGGCACCACGCTCCTCGTCGGCAAGAAGGCGCCGAATCTCTTCATCTACCCGAACGTCCTCGGCGCGCTCCAGGCGCTCACCAAGACCGAGCTCGCCGTCACGACCATGCCCATGCCGAGCGCCGCCCAGTCCGGGCACTTCCTGCGCGCGTCCAACTGGGTGGGCGTGTACGGGCGCTCAGAGCATCCCGCGGACGCGGTCGATCTGGTGAACTTCATCGTCAACGACGAACAGGCGGTCAAGGTGCTGCAGGCCGAGTTCGGCGCCCCGCCGAACCTCCAGCTGCGCAAGTCGATCACCTACAACCAGGTCGATCGGCTCTTCGTCGACTACGTGGACCTGGTGGCCAAGGAGTTCGCGCACCCTGTGCCGTCGCTGGCCGACGAGTTCCCCGGCGGCTCTCCGCAGGTGATGACGGCCTTCGTCACGACCAGCCAGAGCATCGCGACCGGCAGGCAGACGATCCCCGACGGCGTCGACAGCTTCCTGTCCCAGGCTTCGGGGTTCCTCACATGACCACGACCGTCATTTCCCGCCGTAAGGCGCCGGCCGCCGCGGGCTCGCCACCGGCCGCCAGCTGGCGGCGGTCCCAGGGCAAGTGGGCCCTGCTGTTCCTCGGCCCCTGGATAGTCGGGCTGGTGCTGCTGACCCTCGGGCCGATCGTCGCCTCGCTGCTGATGTCGTTCACCGACTACGACCTGCTGGACACGCCTCGGTGGATCGGCGCGGCGAACTACACCAGGATGTTCACCGCGGACCCGCTGTGGTGGCAGTCGGTGAAGGTGACCGCGCTCTACGTCGCCGTCTCCGTCCCCCTGCAGCTCACCTTCGCGCTGCTGCTGGCCATGGTGCTCAACCGCGGCGTCAAGGGCCTCGGCGTGTGGCGGGCCGTCTACTACGTTCCCAGCCTGTTCGGCTCCGGCGTCGCCATCGCGATCCTCTGGCGCGAGATCTTCGGCTCGGCCGGACTGCTCAACACCCTGCTGGGCGTCATCGGGATCCACTCCACCACGAGCTGGATCGGCGACCCGGACTGGTCTCTCGGCACCCTGGTGCTGTTGCGGGTCTGGGAGTTCGGCTCTCCGATGATCATCTTCCTGGCCGGGCTCAAGCAGATTCCCACCGACCTGTACGAGGCGGCCTCGCTCGACGGCGCCGGGGGGCTCCGGAAGTTCTTCTCCGTCACCCTGCCCATGCTGACGCCGATCGTCTTCTTCAACCTGATCCTCCAGCTGATCAACGCCTTCCAGATCTTCGGCTCGGCCTTCATCATCGGCGGCGGCACGGGAGGCGCGGCGAACTCCATGCTCGTCTACACCCTGTATCTGTACCAGGCCGCGTTCAACAACTTCCAGATGGGCTACGCGGCGGCGATGGCCTGGGTACTGCTGGTGATCATCGGCGCGGTGACCGCCGTCAACTTCTGGATCAGCCGCTACTGGGTCCACTACTCGGATGACTAGGCAGAGCGCGCTATGACCACCACCTCACGACCAGTCGTGTCTCACTCGCCCAGACTCGCGGGACGCACGATCATCTACGTCCTCCTCGGCGCGGGCGCGATCGTCATGCTGTACCCCTTGCTCTGGCTGCTCGCGAGTTCGTTCAAACCGGCCGACGAGATCTTCAGCTCCGCCGCTCTGCTGCCCCGTAGCTGGGACTTCGGCAATTACCTGCGCGGCTGGAGCACGGCGGCCGGGACGTCGTTCGGGCAGCCCATGCTGAATTCGATCCTCGTCAGCGGCGGAGCCGTCGTCGGCAACGTCGTCGCCTGCTCGCTCGCGGCATTCGCCTTCGCCCGACTGGAGTTCAGATTCAAGCGCACCGCGTTCGCGCTCATGATGGTGACCATCATGTTGCCGGCTCAGGTGACGATCATCCCCCAGTACATCCTGTTCCACTCACTCGGCTGGGTGAACACGTTCACGCCGCTCATCCTGCCGAAGTTCTTCGCCGTCGACGCCTTCTTCATCTTCCTGATGGTCCAGTTCATCCGCGGCATTCCCCGTGAGCTCGACGACGCGGCCGCGCTGGACGGGTGCAACCCGGGCCAGATCTATTGGCGGGTGATCCTGCCGCTGCTGAGGCCCGCCCTGGTCACGACCGCGATCTTCACCTTTCTCTGGACCTACAACGACTTCTTCTCGCAGCTGATCTATATCTCGCGCTCGGAGCTGTACACCGTCTCGCTCGCTCTGCGCCAGTTCATCGACGGCACCGGGCAATCCGAGTTCGGGCCGATGTTCGCGATGAGCGTGGTCTCGCTGCTGCCGACCCTCATCCTGTTCCTGGTGTTCCAACGGCTGATCGTCGACGGAATCTCCACGTCAGGGCTGAAAGGATGACCCGCCCGACCGGCCGGCACCGATGGGCCGGCACCACGCTCCAGGCGCTCGACACGGCCTGCCGGTACCTGTTGCTGAGCACACTGTGGACGATCGGGACGGCGCTGGTGGTGACCGCGCCGGCCGCCACCTCCGCGCTCGTGGAGACGGCCCGAGGCGGTTCGCGCGGCGATCTCGGTCCCGTGCTCACCACGTTCCTCGCGAACATGCGGCGTACCGCACGCACGAGCACCGCCGCCGCGGCGGTGCTGCTGCCGGTCGCGGCGCTCCTGGGGGTCAACTTCGCCATCGTCCCCCTCATGCGCGAACAGGGGATGTACGTGGCGGCCGCCCTGATGTCGATAGCGATCCCCTTCCTGCTGTTCAGCGCCAATCTCATGCCGGCCACGGCCGGCGAGGACCTGCCGGTCCGCCAGGCGTATCGGCGGACTCTCGAACGCATCGTCACCCATCCGTTCGTCGCCATCGTCACCGCTCTCATCGCCGCCGGCGGCGCCGCGCTGATCTACCTCCAGCCGCTGAGCGCGTTCGTCATCGCCGCGCCCGCCGCGCGCCTGGTCGTCGCCCTGCACGATCGTCCTGCCGCGCGGCCGGCCAGGGCCTACTAAGGAGACCATCCATGACCACGATCTCGATCCGGGACACCGACTTCCTCATCGACGGTCAGATCGCCAACCAGGGCCGCAAGCTCGACGACATTCCCCTCGACGGCCTCCTGCTGAACAGCCGGATGATCAACGGAGCTTTCGACGACGCGAACCCGGCCACCGTTCACATGTGGGCCTACCCGGACACCGGAGCGTGGGACGCGGAGCGCAACAACCGCGAGTTCGTCGCGGCGATGCCCCAGTGGAAGGCCGACGGGCTCAACGCGTTCACGGTCGGAATCCAGGGCGGCAGCCCACAGGGCTACAGCACGCGACAGCCCTGGGACAACGCCGGGTTCACCGCCGACGGTCACTTCAAGGACGGCTACCGGCGCCGCGTCGGCAACATCCTCGAAGAGGCTGATCGGCTCGGCCTCGCCGTCATCCTCGACATCTTCTATCACGGCCAAGATCATTGGCTGCGCGACGAGGACGCGATCAGGACCGCGATCACCGAGGTGTGCCAGTGGGTGCTCCAGTCGGGCTGGCAGCACGTCCTGATCGAGATCGCGAACGAGGTGAACTACCACACGCACTACACCCACGACCTGATCAAGGCCCCGCGCGTGCACGAGCTGATCGCGCATGCGAAGTCGGTGTCACACGAGGGCCGGCGCCTGCTGGTGAGCACCAGCTTTCTCGCCCTGCCGCCCATCATCACCCCCGAGGTGCTCACCGAGTCGGACTTCGTCCTGCTGCACGGGAACGGAACCCCGGCCCCGGACCGGCTGCGCGACATGGTCGAAGAGGTGAAGTCGACGCCTGGATACGCTCCCAAGCCCATCATGTTCAACGAGGACGATCACTTCGACTTCGACCAGCCGCACAACCACATGAAGGCCGCGCTCGCCGCCGGCGCGTCCTGGGGGTACTTCGACCCCGGTTCGATCACGACCAACCCCCCTCAGCCGACCCGCGGGGACTACACGAACGGCTACCAGGCCGTGCCGATCAACTGGGGAGTCAGCACGGAAACGAAGCGCGCGTTCTTCGAGACCCTACGACGGGTGCGATGACGTCTCGGCCGAGGCCCTTTCGAGGGCGTCGCCGACGTAGCGTTGCGAAAAGTCGCTCATGTGGCTGGTGAGCGTCTCCTGCACCGCGTCGACTTCGCCGGACCGGATGGCGTCCACGATCGGCAGATGCTCCTCATAACGCATCCGCCCCATGGCGCGATCCGGCCCGGCGGCGATGATCATCATGCGGATCTGGCCGATCAACTGGCGCCAGGCGGCGCTCAACGTGTTGTTGCCCGTCAGCTCGCACAGGAAGGCATGAAAGCCGAGATCGACCTCGATCCGCTCACCGAAGCCGAGATCTTGCCGCCGCAGCGGCCTGATCTTGTCCTCGAGCAGGTCGGCGAACTCCCCGCGCCGGGAACTGCGCGCGAGCTTGGACGCCGCCAGGATCTCAAGGGCGTTGCGCACCTCGAAGACATCGGCGATCTCCGCCGCGCTCAGGGTCCTGACGCGCATGTGGCCTTTGCCGTCGTTGACCAGCAGGCCCTCGTTCTCGATCGAACGCAGAGCCTCACGCAGGGTGCCCCGGCTGATCCCCAGCGCCTCGCTGAGGTGGGCTTCTTTGATGTGCTCGCCGGGCTGCAGCGCTCCCGACACGATCTCACCACGAAGATACGCAACACACCGCTCGCGAAGATTCCGACGATCGAACCCGCCCGCGGCGCCCACACTCATGGATCAAGGTTACCTGGGATCGAGCGGACCTGACTGGTCAAGCCGTGTCGGGAGTGTTAACTGGTCCGGGCACGGCCGGTGGCGCCGTCCGCGCCGCGCTCCCAGAATGGCGACCACGAGTGGCGAGGCCCTGGAGCGGTGGATGGCCGCCGTGGCGCGCGGCGACCGCGCGGATCCCCCGGCCGCGCTGACGGTCGAGGACTGCACGGCCGCGGGCCTGGCGCCGTACGGGAGGTCCTACCGGCGCTCCCGCCGGGGCGTGACGTTCCGGGCGTATTTCACCCCCGACCGGCGGCACCACGCTCTGCTGCTGGCCGGGCCCGAGCCCCTGCTGTGGATGGACGGCCGGAGCGCGGCCGTCCCGACCGGCATCGGGGGCGTGCCGTGCGACCGGAGGTGGGGCCCGCTGTGCGACGAGCACGTCGCCTGGCTGGACGACCGGTTCGTCCACGCCGAGGTGGGCGGCCTGTGGAGCCATCCTCTGTACGACCCGGTCAAAATGGATCTTCTCGGCGACATCCGCGGGCTGCTGATCTGGGACGCGGCGAAACGGGTCCGGCACCTCCAGCTCCCCGCTCCGGGCGAGGCGCGGACGAGCCCGATCCCGGCGCGGCGGGGCGATTCGTGGTGCGTCTATCCGGACGGCGCGGCGTACCGCGCGGATCGTCCCGATCGCACGCTCCCGATCCCCCGCTGAGCCCGCCGGGGCTCAGGAGGATCTCGCGCGCAAGGTGTCGAGCCTCTCCTGCACGTGCTTCGTCTTCGCGGTGCGGTGCTGGTCCCGGTAGATGGCCAGGGCCTGGCTCCAGGCTCGGGCGGCTTCGTCGTACCGGCCGAGGGCCTGGTAGGTGTCGCCGAGGTTGGACAGGGTGTCGGCCTCCTGGCTGGCGTTGCCGGTCTCCCGCCGCAGCCTCAAGGCGTTGCGGTAGTAGTCGAGGGCTCGGGTGTGATGGCCGGTGTTGTGGGCGATGTAGCCGAGGCTGTCGAGGGTCGCCGCCTCGCCGTTGCGGTCGCCGTGCCGGCGGAGCAGGGCCAGCGCCTGCTCGCAGTACCCCTGAGCCTTGGCGAAGTCGCCGAGCATCGCGTGGCCCCACCCCAGGGAGTTGAACGCGTTGGCCTCCCCCATGACGTCGTCGATGTCCTGGTAGAGGCGCAGCGCGTGCTCCAGGTGGACCAGCGCCTGCTGGGGCTCGTTCCGGTGGCCCCAGGCCAGGGCGAGCGTGTGGCGGACATGGGCCTGGCCGGCGATGTTCCCCGTCCGCTCGTACAGGGCGAGGGCTTCGGCGAAATGGGACAGGGCCTCCGCGTGGTGCCCCACCCGGGTGCAGGCGCGGCCGAGCAACTGGTGGACCAGGGCATCGGCGGCCGGATCGTTCAGATGCTCGACGGCGCTGGCCGCCATGCGCCAGGCCGAAACGCTGTTCTGGAGCATGTTGTGGCCCAGGTGGAAGGTGTCGAGCGTCCAGGCCAGTTGCCACACGGCGGCGTGGAGGTCGTGCTCGACGGCCAGCCGCTGAGCGGCGAGCAGGCAGGCGTGCTCGGCCTTGAACCAGGCCTGGGCCTGCGCCACGTCCGCCAAGGCGTACGGCAGGCAACCGGGGGCCGGCGGCTCCATCTCGACGGCGTTCCGGCGGCGGGGAGAGAGCAGGCGGTCGGCGGCGTGCGAGGTGTGCAGGTAGAAGTCCACGAGCCGGCGCACGGCGGCGGTACGGGCACCCGCGCTCAGGTCGAGGCGGGCGCGTTCGATGGCGTAGAGGCGGACGAGGTCGTGCATCCGATAGCGGCCGGGAACGTGCTGGTACAGCAGATGGGCGGTCTCCAGGGTGCGCAGCAGCGTGCGGGTGCGGGCCACCGGATGGCCGATGAGGCCGGCGACGGCGGGCAGGCTGATGTCGGGGCCGGACGCCAGGCCCAGATAGGCGAAGGTCTCGGCCGCCTGAGGGGTCAGCACGCGATAGGAGGAGCCGAAGACCTCCCGCAGGTCGGTGCTGAGCTCTTCGGTCTGCAAGGCGTCCAATCGGGTGGTCTCCGCCTGCAGCTCGTCCGCCAGCGACGCCAGCGGAAGCCCGGCGTTGATGATGGCCCGCGCGGCGACGATCCCGAGCGCCAGCGGCAACCCCGCGCACGTCTTGATGATGTCGTCCACCGCCGCGCGTTCGGCCGCCATGCGGTCCTGGCCCAGACGGCGTCTCAGCAGCAGACCGGCCTGCTCGTCGGAGAGCGGCGCCAGCCGCAGCAACTGGGCGCCCTCGGCCGCGATCAGGCCGGTGAGCGCGGTCCGGCTGGTCACCAGGGCGAGGGCCTCCGGGGACGGGGGCAGCAGCGGGCGCACCTGGTCGGGCTCGCGGGCGTTGTCCAGGAGGAGGAGCACCCGCCGGCCGGCCAGCAGACTCCGGTAGAGCCCGATCTGCTCCCCGAAGGTGGAGGGCATGCGGTGGTGGGGCACCTGGAGGAACCCCAGCAGGATCCGCACCGCCTCCGACGGCGACATGGACGTCTCGGCCGGGCTGAACCCCCGCAGGTCCACGTAGAGCTGGCCGTCGGGAAAGCGGTCACGCACCGCGTGGGCCCAGTGCGCGGCGAGCGCGGTCTTACCGACCCCGCCGGAGCCGGTAATCACGCAGGTCGTGGCGGTGCGCGGCGGCGCCTCGTCCGCGAGCGGGAGCAGCCCGTCCAGGACGAACAGCTCGGCCTCCCTGCCGCTGAAATGCTTGACGTCCGAGGGGAGCTGGCAGACCGGCGTCCACGGTAAGGGCTCGCTCACCGGCGTGGTGCCGGCCAGGATGGCGGCCTGCAGTTGCCGCAGCTCCTCGCCGGGCTCCAGGCCCAGCTCGTCGGTGAGCGCCGAGCGGGCGTGCTGGAAGGCCTCCAGCGCCTTGTCCCGTTGTCCCGCGCGTGAATGCGCGAGCATGAGCAGCCGCCACGCCTGCTCGCGCAGCGGCTGCTCGGCGACGAACGCGCGGAGGTCCTCGATCACCTCCGCCGGCTGGCCGAGGACGAGCTTCGCCTCGGCCCAGTCGAGCCTGACCGCGGCCAGCCGCTCCTCCAGCTCGGTCACGCGGGCGAGCATGTGGCCGGAGAGCTTGGTGCCTTCGGCGGGCTTCCCCCGCCACATCGCCATGGCCTTCTCGAACTGGGCGACGGCGGCGCGGACGTCGCCCGCCTCGGCCTCTTTCCGCGCCAGCCGTACCGCCTGTTCGAACTGGAGGAGGTCCACCTCCTCGGCGCTGGCCTCGAAGGTGTATCCCGTCTCCCTGGTGAGGAGCCGCGCGTCGAGCGACAGGCTCCTGCGGAGCTGGCCGACGTAGGTCTGGAGGTTGGGGATGGCCGAGGCGGGCGGATCTTCCCACAGGGCCTCGACCAGCCGCTCCCTGGACACCAGGGTGTTGACGTTGAGAAGCAGGCTGGCGAGGAGGGCACGCGGCTTGCCGGTGAGATGAACCTCCCGGCCGTCGGCCCAGCACACCCGCACCGGGCCCAAGACTGCAAAGGTCGTGTCGACCATGACCCACCTCCTCGCCTTGTGGTGGCGCTGTAGCACGCTTGTGGCGTCAGCGCCGATTGTGGCTCAGAGGGCATTCACGGTCGAGCGGAACGGGCCGAAAAGATCAAAAGGGGCGGCGGTCAGCTCGCGGCGCAGGAGACCGTCGGCCAGGTCCAGTTGCCGTTGTGCTGGATCGTCACGCCCCAGCTGTTGCCGTTGCCGTTGGGCTTGGCGGTCAGCACCTGCGTGCTGGGGTAACTGGCGGTGATGTTCCAGGTGGCGATGACCTTCGCGGGAGAGGGCACGTTCATCGTCACGGTCCAGTTGCTCGAACCGCTGACGGCGACGTTGAGGTTGTAGCGGTCGCTCCACTGCTGGCCCGCGGACAACGACGCGGTGCAGCCGCCGCCGGGGTTGCCGCCTCCGCCGCCGGAAGTGCCGTCCACCGTGAGGTTGGAGTTTCCGCTGCTCTGGTATCCCTCGGTGGCGAGGATCATGTAATCGTGGCTGCCCAGGTTCATGCCGAAACGGGCCCACGCGTCGAAATGATTGCCCGCGGTGATGGTGCCGCCCGTTTTCTTCGACTGCCGGACGCTCCAATATTGGTTGAAGGTCCTCGTGCCTTCGATGGAGGGGGCGTTGTAGCGCGTGGTCTGGTAGACGTCGTACGTGCCGCCGTCGCTGGTCACGGTGCCCTTGTACGTCCCCGTGGGCCGGTAGGTGCCCCAGTTGTCGACGACGTAATACTCCACGAGCGGATTTCTCGTCCACCCGTACAGGGCCAGATAAGCGTTGCCTGACGGGTTGAAACTGCCCGAGTAGTTCACGGTCCTGCGTCCGCCGGGATTCCAGCCCTTGCCGGCCACGAAATTGCCGGTGTTGCTCCATGAGGTGCTGTAATTGCCGCCGGATCCCAGGTTCATGGACACCGACCCGGGGCTGTCGGTCCAGAACGAATAGAAGTAGCCGTTGTCGGTGCCGGTCTGGTTGGAGGTTATGGGGGCCGCGTTGGCGATGCCGGGCGGCATCAGCACGGCGGCGACCAGCGCCACGACCAGGGCGCAGGCACGGCCGACGATCGGCCCGGTGCGGCTCTTCGGGTGGGCGGGGGTGCCGTTCATGTGCGTGCTTCCTCCTCGTGGCGGTGCTGAAATTATCGGACTTGTGGCGAAAGTATCGGCACGGCCTCTGGCCCTGTCAATGAGTCAGGTAAGACAGCCAGGGCGTAAACTGGTTATTTATGCTGGTCAGCGGCTCGCTTTGGAGCAGGATGCGCCGGTGAAAGTTTCGTGCCCTGCGGCTAATTCGATGGAGGCGGGTCTCCCGCCACTTGTACAGTGACTCCGGCCGAGAGGGGAGGGATCATGCGCGTGCACTATCCGCGTACCCCTCACCTGCCCTGGTCGCCCGGTGCGACCCCGGACGACGTGCGCGCGGGCGACCTGTCCGGGCTGCGCGGGCGCGAGGTCGTGGTCACCGAGAAGCTCGACGGGGAGAACACCACCCTGTACGCCGACGGCCTGCACGCCAGGTCGCTGGACTCGGCCCACCATCCGTCGCGGGCGTGGGTGAAGGGGCTGCAGGGGCGGATCGGCGGGCGGATCCCGGCGGGGTGGCGCGTGTGCGGGGAGAACATGTACGCCCGGCACTCCATCGCCTACCAGGGGCTGGAGAGCTGGTTCTACGGGTTCTCGGCCTGGGACGGCGATCGGTGCCTCGACTGGGACCGCACGGTCGCCTTCCTGCGCGGGCTCGGGGTTCCGGTACCGCCGGTGCTGTGGCGCGGCGTCTTCGACGAGCGGGCGCTGCGGGGGCTGCGGCTGGATCCTGAGCGGCAGGAAGGCTACGTGGTGCGGGCCGTCGAGGGGTTCGCGCGGGAGGAGTTCGCGGGGCGGGTGGCCAAGTGGGTGCGGCCGCAGCACGTGCGGACGGACACGCACTGGATGCACGCCGCCGTCGTGCCGAACGTTCTGGGCCCGGCCGCGGCGCTGTGGTCGGTACGCTCGGGCGCGGACCCCGACGTGGACGCCCTGCTGAGCGCGGTGGGTCTCCCCGGAGCCGAAGCGGGATGCGTGGCCTCGGAGGCGGCGGCCGGAGCCGAAGCGGGGCGCGTGGCCCCGGAGGCGGTGGCCGGAGGCGAAGCGGGGCGCGTGGTTCCGGAGGCGGTGGCTGAGGTGTCGGCCCGGCTGGACGCGATCGGCCGGTGCGGGGACGCGCGGCTGGCGGGTGTGCTGGCCGTGGCGCTGCACGCCGTGCCGCGGGCCAGGCTGGCCGCCCGGCTGGCGGGCCCCTTGGGCATGGGGCCGGCGCGGCGGGTCGCGGACCTGGTCGGGCTGCACGGTGCGCTGCACCGGCCGTACCCGGACGAGGAGCGGCGGGCCGGGCTGGGGCGCATGGCGCTGGCCGCCGACCTGGGCGTGCTGCACGCCGTGGCGGCGGCCGTGCCGGCCGGGCACGCGGACGACCAGGCACGCGAGCAGGTCGAGTGGTCGGCCCTGCACGCCGAGGACGCCGGGCTGCTCGGGCCGGAGCCGCTGGAGCCCTTACGTGACGGCCTGCGCGAGGCCCTGTCCGGCCTCGGCGCGCAGGCGGCCGAACGGTGCTGGGCGGAGGCCCGCGACTCCTGGGCCAGGGGACGGATCGCCACGGTCGAGGAGGCCGTCGCGGCGACCTGGCGGTGGCGGTCCAGGCCGTTCCCCAGGCTGGTGCAGCTGATCGGGCCGTCGGGCAGCGGCAAGAGCACGTTCGCGGCCGGCCTGCCGGGGGTGGACGCGTACCTGTCGCTGGACGACCTGCGCCAGGCCCGGGGCGCGCGGGCCGACCAGCGGGCCAACCGGGAGGTGCTCGGCGAGGGGCTCGACCGGCTCGACGCCGCGCTGGCCGCCGGCGGCACCGTGGTGTGGGACGCCACCTCGCTCAACCAGCACCAGCGTTCCCTGGTGCACGCCGTGGCGCGCCGCCGCGACGCGCTGACGACGCACGCGGTCGCGCTGGTGGAGGAGGACGAGCTGCACCGGCGCAACGCCCGCCGCGACCATCCGGTGCCCTCGCACGTGCTGGTCGCGCAGGCGCGCCGGTTCGTCCCGCCGTATCCCGGGCAGGCCCATCGCACCTGGTACGTCGGGGCGTCCGGGACCGTCGACGACGTGGACGGCACCTTGGACGGGGCGGAGGCGTGATGCGTACCAGTGAGGAGATCTACCACCGGGTTCGCTGGGACCCGCGGTTCGACCCGTCCAGGTTCGTCCTGGGAGTCGGCCAGCGGGACGCCGCGCCCAAGCGCGTCGCGCTGCCCGCGTTCACCCCGGGGGGCGACATCCCCTGGCACCGGGTGCTGTTCGTGGAGGCGGACGGCGAGCTGGTCTGGGACCGCGCCACGGGTCTGGATCGCGTCGACACCTGCGAGGCCGGCCGGGCGCGCGACCCGCTCCGCCTGCGTCCGCCGTTCTTCACGGCCAGGACCCCGCACGCCTGGGACCCGGCCGGCGGGTGGCGCCCCGCCGCGGGGCACGCGCGCTCCGGGCACCCGGCTGCGCGCGTGCTGACGTGGAACACGCTGTGGGACCGCTACGACAGCGACCTCATCGACACCGCCCGGCGCCGCCCCCTGCTCCTGGCGGCCCTCGAAGCGGCCGACGCCGACGTCATCGCCCTGCAGGAGGTCGAGCCCGCGCTGGTGTCGATGCTGCTGGCCGCGCCCTGGGTACGCGCCGGCTACACCGTCGGCACCGACCCGTACGGCCCGGACGTCGACGACAGCGGCCTGCTGCTGCTCAGCCGGCTGCCCGTACGGGAGGCGGCCCGGCACGAGCTCGGCCCGCACAAGTCGGTGGCCGCCATCGTCGTGGACACCGCCACCGGCCCCCTCGTCGTCGCGGTCACCCACCTGACCAGCGACCATTCCAGCGACGGCGCGGCCAGGCGGCGGGCCGAGCTGGCCAGGATCGCCGAAGGGCTGGCCGGCGTGGACGGCGACGTGGTCCTGCTGGGCGACTTCAACGACGGCACGGACACCCCCGCGTCCGCGCTCGGCCTCCGCGACGCCTGGACAGAGGCGCACGGACCCGACCAGACCCCCACCTTCGACCCGGACGCCAACCCGCTGGCGGCGCTCTCCTCCCGATCCGGCCGGGCCGCGCGCCTGGACCGGATCCTGCTCAGGGGCCGGCCTCGGGTGATCTCGGCGGCCCTGCGCGGCGACACGCCCACCCCCGAGGGGCTGTACGTCTCCGACCACTACGGGGTGGAGGCGGTCCTCGACGCCACCGGTGACGAGCCCGACGGGGTGCTCGACGTGCCGCCGACGGCGCGGACGGCGGTGGCGTGGATCCCGCCACGGGAGCTGTGGCCGCCGATCCAGGCCGTTCGCCGCGCGCACGATCCGCAGATCGACCGCTGGCCGCCGCACGTCAACCTGCTCTTCGGCTTCGTGCCGGAGTCGGAGTTCGAGGCGGCGGCGCCGCTGCTGGCCGCGGCGGCGGCCGAGGTCGAGCCGTTCGCCGCCAGGCTGGAGGGGGTGCGGACGTTCCGGCATCGCGACCACTCGACGGCCTGGCTCGACCCCGCCGCCGGCGGCGACCCGACGCCGTGGGGCCGGCTGCGTCGCGCGCTCGAACGGCGCTTCCCCCGCTGCGAGGGACGCCCCGAAGGCTTCACCCCGCACCTGACGCTCGGCCGTACGGACGACGCGATCCGCCTGGCCGGGATGACGGCGCAGGTCGGGGAGCTGGTGCTGCTGTCGCGCCGCGCGGACGAGCCCATGCGCCCCCGAGCGCGGGTCACGCTGGGCACGGGCGAGATCCGCTGGCTCCCCGAGCTCGTGACCGGCGCGGAGGGCCAGGCGGAGACACGGCTCGACGCAGTGATCAGCACGGAAGGCCAGGCGGAGGGACAGCTCGACGCCGTGGCCGACCGGGTTGCCCGGCGGCTGGAGGAGGTGCTGCGGCCGGGCCTCGTGTGCGTCGCCGGATCCCGGCGCATGGGCTGCGGGCTCCCGGACGCCGACCTGGACCTGGTGGCGGCGCTGCCCGGCGAAACGGACATGACCGAGGTGGCGGCCCTGGTGCGTGCGGCGCTGCCCGACGCGGCCCGGCTGCGCCAGGTGATCGGCGCACGGGTGGCGGGCCTGCGGTTCCGTACGGCCGATCTGGAGGTGGACCTGACCGTGGTCCCCACCGGATCGCTTCCCCCCGAGCAGGCGCCGGCCCGCCGCGCCGAGCTGGGCGAGGCGGCCGCGATCGCCCTGAGCGCGGTCAGCGACGCGGACGCGATCCGGACCGCCGTCGGCGGGCACCACGCCCGTTTCGCCCTGCTCGCCAGGCAGGTGAAGGCGTGGGCGCGGGCCCGCGGCCTGGACTCGGCCCCGTTCGGCGGGCTCCCCGGCCTGGCCTGGGCGGTCATGGCCGCGCACACCGTACGCGGGAGCGGCGACCTCCCCGCCGGCGACCTGCTCGGGCGCTTCTTCAGTACGTGGGCCGCCTGGGACTGGCGAGACCCGATCGCCCTGGATCCCACCCCGCCCCAGCCGGACCCGATCGCGGTGATGACGCCCAGCGCCCCCGTGCGCAACTGCGCCCGCCAGGTCTCCCCCGGCGGTCTCGACCTGCTCACCCAGGAGCTCTACCAGGCCTGGGAGCTCACCGAGAACGGCCGCTCCGCCGAACTCCTCGCACCGCCGCCCCTGCACCGGCGGCACGCGGCGTGGGCGGTGCTGACCGTACCCTCCGAAGAGCTCGGCCGGGTCAGGGGACGGCTGCTGGACCTGCTCGCCGCCCTGGAGGAGGCCGGAATCCGGGACGTGCACGCCTGGCCGCGGCCGTTCGAGACCCGTCCTCGATCGGCCCGGTACGCCATCGGGCTGGGCCGCACTCCCCCGCGGGCCACCCGGCTCGGCGAGATCACCGGCCGATGGGTCAGGGGCCTGCCCGGCGTCACGGTCGAACGGGCCGAGTGCGGCGGCGTGCCGACCTTGAGCTGACGACCGCCACGGTGCGGACACGGAGAAGCCGACCTTGAGCGCCTGGACGCGTCGTCGCCGGCGCGGCCTCCTGTCGTGATCAGCCCAGCGGGCCGCCGGGCGTCGTGGAACGGGATGGAACGCCCATCGGGTGTAGACCCAGCGACCTATTCGCGAGGAGATTCCATGATGTACCTGAAGAGAAAACTGCTGGTCGCGGTGGCTGCGGCGGCGCTGGCCGGTTCCGGCGCCCTCGGTGCCGCGCTGCCCGCCTCCGCGAGTGCCACCGTGCAGGGCGGCGCGCTGTTCGACGGCTTCGGCAAGGGCGTCGACGAGGGCACCGCGCTCGCCGGCGCCGAGGACGCCGCCAGGCAGAACGCGCTCAGCCATGGGTTCACGGCGTGTGACGTGTTCGAGTCGGTGGTTTCGCAGGATGCGCGCTCGCACGTGTTCTTCGCAGTGGTCACGGTTCGCTGCGAAGACGTGGCCGCGTAGGGATGCGCAGGCCCTGAGCGGCGGGCTCAGGAAGAGCCGCTGCCGCTGAGTGACCTCAGGCGCTGGAGGGCGTGGTGTGAGGGGGTGCCCGGGGCCGCGGTGTAGAGGACGATGCGGTGGTCGCCGCCGGGCAGGGGCAGGATGTCGCAGTCGAGTTCCATCTCGCCCAACACGGGGTGCACGGCTCGCTTCGTGACGGTGCGTTGCACCTCGATGTCCTGCGCCGCCCACAGCTCGGCGAAAAGGGGGCTGTCCGCCGCCAGTTCGTCCACGAACCGCCGTACCTCTGGATCGTCCGGGTAGCGGCCGCTGGCCCGCAGGTCGGCGACGGCCTGGCGGGCCAGCGCGGCGTGGTTGCCCAGCAGGGCGGGCGCGCCGCCGAACAGCCAGCGCAGCGTGTTGCGCCGACCGCGCGGTTTGGCCGCCGGGTCGCCGATGAGCGCGACCAGCATCCTGTTCCAGGCGAGCAGGTCCCAGCAGACGTTGACGACCATGGCGGGAACCTCGTCGAGGCGATCCAGCAGGCGCAGCACGTTCTTGGGGATCTCCGGCGCGGGGCCGGCCCGAAGCGGGGTCTGGCCGCCCATCCGCAGCAGATAGTCGTGCTCGTCGCCGGTCAGCCGCAACGTACGGCTCAGCGCGGCGAGCACCTGCGCGGACGGCTGCGGCCCGCGCCCCTGCTCCAGCCGGATGTAGTAGTCGACGGAGATCCCGGCCAGCAGCGCGACCTCCTCGCGCCGCAGGCCCGGTGTCTGGCGCCGGTGTCCGGGCGCCAGCCCCGCCGCCTCCGGCCTGACCCGCTCGCGCCTGCTTCGCAGGAAACTGCCCAGCTCGTCCTTGTTCATCGTCTTCCATCATGGCCTGGTACTACGAGTCCCAGGCCCGGCGGGGCCTACCCGCCGTCCCGGCCGCGCGGCCAGCCTGGTCACATGACGATTCTGGTCACCGGAGCGCGCGGGCACGTCGCGCGCAGCCTCGTACAGCAACTTCTCGCCGTGGGACAGCCCGTCCGCGCGGCCGGCCGGGACCCGGGCGCGGCCCGCCTGCCCGCCGGGGTGGACGCGGTGCTCTGCGACCTCGCCGACCCGGCCACTTTCGACGCCGCGCTCGCCGGCGTCACCAAGGTCTTCCTGTACGCCGAGCCGCGCGGCCTGGGCGGCTTCCTCACCCGGGCCGCGGCCGCCGGGGTGGAGCACGTCGTGCTGCTGTCGGCGCTGCTCGCCGACCCCGACGCGGCCGACGCGATCAGCCGCCTGCACGGGGACGCCGAGCAGGCGGTGACCCGCTCGGGGATCGCCTGGACGTTCCTGCGCCCGGGCGCCTTCGCCACCAACACGCTGCAGTGGGCTCCCTTGATCCGGGCCGAGGGGATGGTGCGGGACCCGTTCCCGGACTCGCGGTCGGCCCCCGTGCACGAGGCGGACATCGCGGCGGTCGCCGTACGCGCCCTGACCGAGCCGGGGCACGAAGGCGCGACGTACACGCTGACCGGGCCGGAGCTGGTCAGCCGCAGACGCCAGGCCGAGCTCATCGGGGAGGCCGTCGGCCGTACGGTCCGCTTCGCCGTCCAGGACGTGGAGGAGCACCGGGCGGAGCTGAGCTCCTGGACGACGCCTCAGGTCGCCGACGTGGTGATCAGGGAGTCCGCCGCCGCCGTCGACCGGCCCATGCCGGCCACGGACACGGTCGAGAAGGTCATCGGCCGGCCCGCCCGCACGTACGGTGAGTGGGCCCGCGACCACGCCGGGGACTTCCGCGACGAACCCTCATGACGCCACCCCGTCATCCCGCCCGCGACAAGCTGCGACGACCGCCCTCGCCCGCCGCAACCAGAGCGTGTGCGCGGCCCAGGCCGCCGCGGCGCCGACCGCGTACCAGAAGAGGTCGGGCGGGTTGAACGTGCTGCCCAGCAGCGGCCGCAGCACGGCCGGGATCTCCCCGAGCTGGGCGAACTCGATCACCCAGCTCGCCCCGGCCGCGACCGACGCCGCCACCCAGGGACGCACCTTGGGGAGGATCAGCGCCACGAGCGTGTAGATCAGCACGGTGTAGAGGGCGTCGCCCGCGTACTTCGGCACGGGGCCGTCGAAGAACGCGCGCACCCCCAATCCGGCCGCGACGGTCAGGACGGCGGCGCAGAGGATGGGCAGGCGGGACATCCGAACACGTTAGCGCCAATGGTCAGGGCTCCGCGTGCCGGTCGATGCCGAGCGTGGCGATGAGGTCTTCGTGGAGCTCGAACCAGACCCGATGGCAGGAGTCGACGTCGGTGCGGTCGACCCAGGAGCCCTCCCCTGCCTGGACCCGCGCCAGGGCCGCGGCGAATCGGGTGTCGTATCCGCGGAACCGGGTGAGGACGCTCCCGAGCCGGTCCGCGAGCGGGGTGAGTGAGCGGTCGATACCGGCGAGCTCGTAGAGGATTCTGGCGTCCCAGGCGGGATCGGAGTGGTCGTTGGCGGCGAGCCGATCGCCGGCGGTGGGCCGGAGCTGCCAGTCGGTGCAGGCCCGTTGCAGGATGGCGTTCAGCGGGAGGAACTCGCGGTAGACGTCGCGGACCTCGTCGCCACCGCCGACGCGGGCGAGTTCGGCCGCGAGCCGGCGCTCGTTCTCGGCCCGGCCCGACTCGGTCAGCGACCAGCCTCCGGTGCCGGCGAAGGCGGCGTACTGCACCCAGCCGCGCGCCTCGGCGTCGTGCAGCGCCTCCTTCGTCTCGGCCGCGTCGAGGCCGTACCGATCGGCGATCACCGGGGTGTCCGCGAACCCGGTGATGCGTACGGCGTGCAGGACCAGCAGGTCGAGCTCGGAGTCCCGTGTCATGAGTCGGCCTCCTGCCGTGCCGTCAGGCGGTTGTAGTGCTGCTGGCACGCCTGCGGGGAGTTGAACCCCATCACCTGCGCCATCTGCGCCCAGGTCAGCCCCGCGCTCCGGGCCATGAACAGCAGGCCCGATTCGAGTCCTTCGACCTCGGCGCGCGCGGCGGGCAGGAGGGCGAGCGCGCTCAGGATGTCCTCCGGGCCCAGGTCGGCGTGGCGATAGACGGCGAACTCCACGAGGTCGACCGCCGACGGTGGGACGGGCGGGGGCCGCCACGGACGCGGGTCGAGCGCGTCAGCGCCTCGGCTCAGAAGGCGCTCGCGCGCCTCCCGCTCACGGTGAGCCTGGGCGTGGTCAGCGTGCGCGGCGTGTGAGATGTCCTGCTTGCGTGACATGGAACTCATGATGCAGAATCAACAAAACGTTGTCAATAAATTGTTGAAAGGCAGGAGCGAGTGATCGTAGCCTTGACGGAGGCTGTCGCCGGCACTTGCGGGGGCAAGGCCGGCGCGCTCGGCGTGTTGCTCCGCGCGGGTCTGCCGGTGCCCGACGGCTTCGTCGTCCCGTTCGCCGCGTACCTCGCCGCCGCCCGCGACCTGGACCTCGGCGGGCCGGACGATCTCGACGCGGCGCGACGGGCGATCGGGGCCCGCCCGGTCGACGCCGCCGTGGTCGGCGCACTGGGACGTGCGCTCGGCGAGCTCGGCGACCCGCCCGTGGCGGTGAGATCATCGGCCGCGAACGAGGACACCGCTCAGGCGTCGGCGGCGGGTCAGCACGAGAGCTTCCTCGGGGTGCGCGGAGCCGGCGAGGTCGCCGATGCCGTACGTGCCTGCTGGGCCTCGCTGTTCTCCCCCCGCGCCATCGGCTACCGGGGCGCCTCCGGCCACCACGATCTCGCGATGGCCGTCATCGTCCAGCGCCATCTGGACGCCGAGGTCTCCGGGGTGATGTTCACACCCGCGGACCCGAAGGAGCCGACCGGCATCGAGGCGTCCTGGGGGCTCGGTCCCAGCGTCGTCGAGGGCAAGGTCACCCCTGACGCCTACCGCGTCGCCGAGGACGGGTCGGTCACCCGCACCATCGCCGACAAACGGACCCGCCTCGACCGTCGTGGCACGCGGCTCGTCGTGCGCGATGTGCCCGCCTCCGCCCGGGAGCAGCCGGCGATCGACGACTCGACCGCCACGCGGCTCGCCAGGCTGGGCGAGGAGATCGCCGCCGTACGCGGCGGACCGCAGGACATCGAGTGGGCGATCGCCGACGGCCGCCTCTGGATCCTGCAGGCCCGGCCGGTCACCGCCGCGCCCCCACCGCCTTCCGGCGCCACGCCCCCACCGCCTTCCGGCACCGCGGGCACCACGGGCACCGCGGCCGGCGCGCTCACCGGGACACCTGGCAGCCATGGGACCGTGACCGGCACCGCGAGGATCGTCCGCGGCCCCGGCGACTTCGGACGCGTGCGCCCGGGCGACATCCTCGTCTGCCCCTTCACCGACCCCGCCTGGACGCCGCTGCTGCGCATCGCCGCCGGCGTCGTCACCGAGATCGGAGGCGTGCTCTGCCACGCCGCGATCGTGGCTCGCGAGCACGGCATCCCCGCCGTCCTCGGCATCCCGGGCGCGACCGGCAGGCTCCGCGACGGCGCCGTCGTCACGATCAACGGCACCGCCGGCACCGTCACGGCGGCGAACGCCTAACCGGCCGGGAGCCGTTGTCCGGTGCCTGTGCCGGAAGACCCCACGCCTTCAGCTCGAAAGGAGACGGGACGCGGGCGCCGCGCCCCTCACCGCTCATGGCAACTCGACACCTCTATCTCGCCCGCCACGGCGCGGCCGACGCGTTCGGGAATCTCACCGACATCGGGCACCGGCAGTCGAGCCTGCTGGGCGAACGGCTCGCCGGCGTACCGGTCGACGCCGTGTGGCACTCTCCGCTGCCGCGCGCCGCCGCGAGCGCGCGCGAACTCGCCCGGCACCTGCCTGACGTGCCCGTGGCCGAGGCCGCCGAGCTCATCGACCACGTGCCCTACGTTCCCGGCGCGGCCGAAACGCCCCCGTCCTGGGCCGGCTTCTTCGACGGCTACGACGCCGCCGAGGCGGCCTCGGGCCACCGGCTCGCCGAGGCGCTGGTCGCCCGGTTCGCGAGGGTCCCCGAGGCCGACACCCATGAGGTCGTGGTGACGCACGCGTACCCGATCGCGTGGCTCGTACGGCACGCGCTGGACGCGCCGCCGTCCCGGTGGCTCGGGCTGAACAGCGCCAACACCGCGCTGACGCTCATCGAGTACCGCGGCGGCCTGCCGCCCACGATCGTGATGTTCAACGACATGAGCCACCTCCCGGCCGACCTGCGCTGGACCGGGTTCCCCGACACCATCAGGCCCTGAGGCGTCAGCGTCGCTTCGGAGGTCTGCGGTAGGTGGTGACCTTGTCGCCCGGTCCCGGGTACGCCATGATCAGCAGCCGCTGGGTGCCGTCCCCGTCGCCCTTCCAGGGAAACCAGGCGAAGTGCACGCGGATGCGGTAGTGCCCTTTGCGGCGGTCGAGTGACAGGTCGGGCAGTTCGGTGCCGCTCAGGCCGTCGATGAAGCTCATCTCGCCGCTCCGGTTGCTGTAGCCGACCTCGACGACGTGGTCCCAGCCCTTGGTCTCGACCGGTGGGCGGCGCGCGTAGGTCTCCAGCGTGACGCAGACGTGGAAATCGGAATGCGTGCTCACACCGACGTGGCCGGGCCCGGCGCTGACCGGGCCGGCGGTCGTGCTCTTGCCCTCGTCCACGAGCTCGTCATACAGCTCCAGGCCCGCCTCGGGCCACTCCGGCTCCTTCAGGCGGATGGCCTTGGCGGGTTTGATGAGGGGCCGGTGGCGCGGGGTGGCGTCGCACTTGCGCCGCTCCTCGGCCGTGAACTCGTCGAATTCTCGTTCGTCGGCCGCCGCCTCCGCCGTGACCTGCGCGTTCGCGGCCGGGCAGATCCCGGCGAGCACCCCGCTCAGGTTGCCGACCTGCACCCCTTCGGTATCCCGCAGGCGGGCCAGCTCGCGCGGGTCGCGACGGGTGTAGGCGGCGCACAGCCGGCGGCCGTGGGCGAGCAGCACCTGGTCGGGCGTGGTGGCGGCGAACGTGAGCGTGCGCTGTTGCCGTACGGCGCAGATGAAGGCGCGCGGGCCGGTCGATGGAGGAGTGCGCACGGGCTCGCCCTCCGTCTCCCAGGGCTCGGGCGGCGAGCAGTCCTCGGCCGTGGTGACCGGGCCGCGTGACTGGTCGGCCGCCGGCAGGAAGCACAGGGTCACGGAGGTGGCCAGCGCCGTCACCAGCATGTGGTGGCGCAGGCGGGCGGCGGGCGGGGCGCCGTACAGCAGAAGCAGGAGGAGGGCGGAGGCGGCGAGCGCGGCGCTGTACCACAGCGGGGAGAGCCCGAAGAGGATCTCGCCCCGCCCGTTCCGGTCGAACAGCCCGTCCGGGTACAGCGCCAGCCGCTGCTCGGTCATCTCGGGGAAGAGCTGCCAGTCCGCCTCGGACGTCGTGGTGAGGACGGTGACGACGCCCGCCGCCGCGGCGAGGGTCAGGGTCAGCATCGTGACCCGCAGCAACCGCCTGGTCCGGCGTACGACGGCGACCAGGACCAGCACGGCCGGGGCGCCGGCCCCGACGAGCAGGTCCGCGGCGACCCAGAGCACCGTGGCCGGGTAGCTGATGTACCCGTGGAAGAAATCGTCGACCGCGCCCCGGGGGCCGATCCACGCGGGCATGCCGTCCGCGAGGTTGACGACCGCGGGGACCAGCGGGAGCGCCACGGCCACGGCGGCGAGGGGCCAGGCCCGCGCGGGCGCGACCCGGGCCGGAGGCGCCGGAGCCGGTAAGGGGGCCGGACCGCCGAGGTCGTGAGCGGAACGGGCCTGCCACACCGTCCCGAAGACGCCCAGGACGCCCAGCGCCATGAGCTGCAGCAGGTCGTAGTCGACGCCCATGCCGCCGAACGAGACGATCGAATGACCACCGGACGACAGCAGCGACAGCGCCGCCGAGGCCGCGCCCATCCGCACGGTGCCCCGGGCCCAGCGGGCGTCCCTGGCCTGACCGGCCAGGAGCGGCACCAGCCACAGCAGGTAGACGGCGTTGCCGAGCTGGTACGGGGAGACGTTCTGCGCCAGGGAGAACTGCCCGAGGCCGTAGGCGATGGTGGCGACCACGTTCGTGGCGACGTTCGCCAGCCCTGCCACGAGCCCGAGCAGCCGCAGCCACCGAGGCAGAGCCCCGGCGAGGACCACGAAGAACAGCCCGACGACCGCGGCGTCGAGCAGCTCACCGGGCAGTTCGGACCACCACTGGTACGGGATCGGCAGCCGCCACAGCAGCGCGCACGCGACGCTGAGGTACAGGGCCACTCGTAACAGCCGGACCGGCCTGTCGTTGACCGCCGCCGCGCCGGCCGGCCGCCCGCGCAGCACCTGCCAGTAGGCCCAGCCCTGCACGACTCCGCCCGCGACGACGAGGAGCTCAACCCACCAGGTGTAGGGCATGAAGTCCGGGTCCCATCCCCCGGTGACGATCTCGCGCAGCAGCGCGGGATCGCCGGTGACCAGCGCGAGCACGCCGGACGCGACGACCACGGCCACGTAGGTGGCGGCGAACAGCGCGGCGATCCTGCCGAAACGGTAGCGGCGCACGGGACATCCTCGGGTACGGGCGGACAGAGAACGGGCGGACAGGTCCAGGCAAAGGCGCCCAACCCTAGCGACAGCCGCGGAAACGATCAACCGGTCGACCGGGATCCCGACCGTCCCGCGCCGTACCCCGCCCACACGACGCCGCCCACACGACGCCGTCCACGGCGCACATTGCGCGCCGCGACGGGCACGGCATAGAGTTTCAGAAAACCTTCAGTAAGCGTTTGCAGAGCTCGGGTGCGGCGATGGCGAGGCAGGGCAGGCGGGGCGCGACCCTCCAGGAGATCGCCCAGGAGACGGGCGTGTCGGTGGCAACGGTGTCCCGGGTGGCCCGCGGCGTGGGGCAGGTCTCCGAGGAAACCCGCCGACGCGTGCTGGCCGCCATCGAGCGTCACGACTTCCGTCCGAGCAGGCTGGGCCGCGGGCTGGCCCAGCGCTCCCACGGCGCGCTGGGGATCGTGTTCCCCGGCCTGTCGGGGCCGTACTACTCCGAGGTGATCGGCGGCTTCGAGGAGGAGGCCGTACGCGCCCAGCTCGCCGTCGTCATCCTCGGCACCCACCTGCTGCGCGAGTCGGGCGAGCTGGTCAGGGAGACCGCGGCGCGGGTGGACGGGCTCGCCGTCATGGGGGGCGTGCTGCCCGACGAGCTGGTGGACCGGCTGCGCGACCGCGGCGACCCGGTGGTCCTGCTGGCCAGCAGGCCGCGCGCGGGCATCCCCACGGTACGGACGGAGAACGTCTCCTCCTTCGACCGTCTGACCAGGCATCTCCTGGTCGACCACGGGTACGGGAAGCTGACGTTCGTGGGCGACCCCGACAGCTCGCCGGACGCCGGCTACCGGTGGCGGGGGTTCACGCAGGCGCACCGACACGTCGGGGCCGGGACGCCGGAGAGCCCCGTCCGGGTGGGGCTGACGCAGTCGGACGGGTTCATCGCGGTCGACCGGCTGCTGGACGCCGGGCCGCCGCCCAGGGCGCTCGTCTGCGCCAATGACGAGACCGCCATCGGGGCCGTGCTCGCCCTCCTCGACAAGGGCCATCGCGTGCCGCAGGACGTGGCCGTCACCGGATTCGACGACATCCCGATGGCGGGGCTGCCGGTCTCCGGGCTGACCACCGTACGCCAGCCGATGCGCGAGCTCGGCCGCGAGACCGGGCGGCTGCTGCTGAGCCGGATCGACGGCAGCGGCCCGGGGGCGGCCGACCTCGTGCTGGAGACGCAACTGGTGATCCGCGGAAGCTGCGGCTGCGGCGCCGTCTGACGCTCCGTCTGACGCTCCGTCTGACGCTCCGTCTGACGCTCCGAACCCCGCCGTACGCCACCTTGACACAACCTCTTGACAGACCCGCCGTCGCTGCTCACTGTTAAGTCGCGCTGAAAACGCTTGCAGCAAAGATGGCGCCGGCCCTCACGGATTGGGCCGGCCGAAGGGAGTCACAGTGAAACGGTCATTATCCGGGCCCGGCCGCTGGACCAGGGGCGTGCTCTTACCTGCGCTGATCGCCGTCGCCATGGCCGCCGGCACGGTCGCGGCCGCCGGCCCCGCGAGCGCGGCGGCCGATCCGAAGGCCGGCGACGCCTGCACGACGGCAGACCTCGGCAAGCGCTACCCCTTCGTCAAGAGTGCGACGACGACACCGACGATCACGCACTTCAAGACGTTCTTCGTCACCGCGGGCACGACGGGCACCCAGACCATCACACTCGAGACGGCCACCACGATCACGGTCGAGGTCGGCACCACGACCCAGATCCTGGCCTCCTTCAACATCGCCACCCTCGGCAGGGTCGAGTCCTTCGTGAACCGGACTGTCAAGAAGATCACCTCCTCCACCGACAGGGAGACCACCACCATCACCTGGAACTTCCTCGCGCCCGGCTACTACGGCCTGTTCAAGGGCACCAGGAAGGTCACCGGCGAGTACGGCAGCCTCAACTGCGCCCGCGTCGACAAGGGCGGCGGCGTGTACGCCACGGAGTGGGTCGAGCGCCCCGGCGGCACCTACACGACGTACTCGGTGATGGAGGAGGGCGCGATCCGCTGCGAGGACGTCGTGCCCGCGAACAGCCTCATGCGGCTCGCCCAGATCCAGCTAGGCTGCGACGGCGCGCCGGCCAAGGCGCGCGAGCAGCAGCGGGCCACGCCTTCAGAGCAGGCGGGCAGGGTGGTCGCGCCGTTCGCCGCGCCGCCGGGGTTCACCTGCGAGCCCGGTTACTACCGGATCGGCACTCCGGACCGGCTGCTCAACTGGTGGAACGAGGACGGCACCGACGAGATCCGCCTGCGCGGCTGGTCGAGCTCGTCGCGCGCCCAATGGAGCCTGTGCCAGGGGCCGGTGAGCAACGGCCTGCCGGAGTACGTCCTCATCACCCGCTACAGCGGCAAGTGCCTGACCCTGCACTCCGCGGAGACCCTCAGCGAGGGCGGCCGGCTCATGGAGGGCGGCTGCCTGACCGTGGACGACCGCCAGCGCTTCTACCTCTACCGGGACGTGCCCGGCTCGAACCTGGTCGGCATCCAGGTCAAGAGCAGCGGCTACATGGCGGGCCAGACGAGGATCGCGGACGCCGAGAGCGTACGGCAGTACAGCATGGGCATGGCCGACGGCACGGGGACCTACCTCCTCGAGAAGATCGCCTGACGTGATGCCCCGGGCCCCGGCGACCCTCGAGGCCGCCGGGGCTCCGGATCAGTCCCAGGTCATGTTGATCGTGCGTTCGAAGTTGACGTATCCGGCACGCCGGAAGGCGTTCGCCATGGGGGTGTTGCCGAGATCCGTGGCCGCCCGGATGCGCGGGACGTCGTCCCGCGCGCCGAGGATCCGGGTGCCTTCGGCGAGGATGTCGTCGATGTAGCCGTTGCCCCGGTGTGCGGGCAGCACGGCGAGGTAGCCGATGACGGGGTTGTAGTCGTTGCGGGCCGGGGTGAGGAACCCCACCGGCTCGCCGTCCGGCAGCGTCGCGACCCGCCACCAGTCGCGCGGGCTGCGGTAGTGCGCGAGTTCGTCCTCATAGTGCCTGATCGCCGCTTCGCGGGGCGACATCCGGGTCAGGTCGTCGTTGCTGTGCGCGTCCAGCGTGCCGTCCAGGACCTGGGTCATCAGGGCGAGGATTTCCTCGGTGTCGCGGACCGGCCGGAACGCCAGGCGCTTGCTGGGCTCGGGGATCGGCGTCCCGGGGCGCCATTCCAGCCGCAGCCGTTCGACGAGCAGGCGGGCGCCGCTCCGTTCCAGGGCGAGCATGCGGTCCTCGACGACGCGCCTGGTCGCCCCGGCCTCGCGCCAGTCGGGCGGGACCATCCGGATGTATCCGGGGGGACGGTCGCCCGCCGGGAGCACTTCGGCCATGGCCGACCGCAGCAGCCGCACGCCGAGGTCCACCTCGCTGTCGTCGAGGTCGAGAATGTCCAAGAGGAACGGTGTGTCGTCGCCGGCCCGGCCCCACCAGGCGGCCCTGGCCAGCAGGTGGCCGCCGCGCAGGGCGACCCACATCCATTCCGGCCGGCGGCGGCCGGCGTCGAGGTCGTCCGCCAGTTCCTCGTTGAGGACGTAGGGCAGCCGGGAGAAAAGGTCGAGTTCTTCGCGCCCGGTGATCGGGCGGATGGTCAGGTCGTTCTCATTCACGGTCAAGGCGCTCTCCGGGTGAAGGCGCTTGTCCGCTCCGGGGTCAGACGTGGTCCGCGCCCCGGGAGGACACAAGCGCAGTGATCATGGGGATCATGGGCTTATCCCTCCTCTCGCTGTCGTGGCCCCTCGCTCGTCTCGGCAGGGATCCGGCTGCAAGATCTATCCGATCGCCGCCCCCCGCGCAAATCATTTTTCGGCCGGGTCCACGCGTTCGAGCTTGGTCCAGCCGGTCCAGCCTCGCCGCCTCAGCAGTTCGATCAGGCGACGGGCCGGGGGCGCGGTGTCGAACGCCAGTGTGTCCATCAGCTTGGCGAACGGTGGCTCGACGTCGGCGTCGTCGAGGTAGTCCTCGCCCTGCTCGTCGGCCATCCGCGTGATGTAGGCGGCCAGCTTGTCGGCCAGCTCGACCAGCCGCGGGTCGTCGCCGGGGCGGTCGAGAGCCTGGCCCAGGGTGCGGTAGAAGTCGACGAGCTGCGGGTCGGCGATCTGCTCCCGCTTGCGGGCCACCCACTCCTGCACCCGCTCGGGCGAGTGCGCGGCCAGGGGGATCCAGCCGTCCCGTTCGACCTGGACGATCCGTTCGTCGACCCCGAGCGCCCGGAGCCGGTCGAGGAACTCGACCACCTCCGGGGGCAGCGCCAGGGTGTCACCCGAGGCGAGCCGGGCGATCCGCTCCCGGTGCCGCTGCCGTTCGCGGATCTCCGCCCGCAGCCGCCTGTCGATGTCCGCGACCGCCGCGGCGAACTCCTCCTCGTCGGCCCGCAGCAGCTCCCGCACCCGCGCCAGCGGGACCCCGGCCGCGGCGAGGGTCCGGATCCTGATCAGCTCGACCACGGCGCCGGCGCCGTATCGCCGATAGCCGGAGCGGTCCCGCTCCGGCTCGGGCAGCAGCCCCTTGGCGTGATAGTGCCGCACCGCGCGCACCGTCACCCCGGCGTACGACGCCAGCTCGCCGATGGTCAGCATCGGACCAGTCTCCCAAAGCCCTTCAAGAGGTCGCTTCCCGGATGATCCGGGCGACCTGCGGGGCGTGGGTGAAGACCAGCCGGTGGTCGGCGTCGAGCCAGGACGCGGCCACGTGCGGCCGCTCCCGGACGAGCCGCTCGATGCCGGCGCGCCAGAGCCGGTTGTGCCGCGGTGCCCGCCCTTCGCCGCCGTCTCCGGCGATCGAGCTCGACATGATCATGCTGATGGGGTGGTCGATCTTCCGGTACCGGTCGAGGATCGCGGACCGGACCACGTCGATCTCGAGGTTCAGGTCGTGGATCTCCCGCGCGGTGAGCAGCACCTGCCGCGCGGTCCCCCGCTGGGCCTGCTGCCGCGCCGCCAGGTCCGCCGCCATCGTACGGAACTCCGCCAGGTCGGCATCGGTGATGAACGGTTCGGGCAACGGGTTCGCCCCGTCGATGAGCACCAGCTCGGCGACGTCGTCAGGGCACCGGGAGGCATGGTGCACGGCCAGGTCCGCGCCCAGCGAGTAGCCCACGAGCACGGGCGCCGAGGGCAGGCCCCGGCGTCCCAGCTCCGCGAACACGGCGGCGAGGTCGCCGAGGAACGCCTCGAAGGAGTACCGGCCGGCGGCCGAGGAGAGGCCGTGGCCCCTGAGATCGAAGGTCACCACGTCGTGGTCGCGCCGCAGCAGCTCGGTCAGCTCGCGCAGGTCGGCCCGCGTCGAGTTAAGCCCGGGGCACAGGACCAGCGGGCGCCCCCGGCCGCCGCGGGACACCGGGATCGTGACCCCGTCGTGGTGGACCGTGAAGCCTCGCGTCTCATCCTCGCCGGTCGGCAAGGTGGTTCTCGTCGTCATGCCGACCATGGTGAGAGGTTGACCCAGCGTCAGGGTCAACCCCGTGGTACGTTGAATAAACGTTTACTCAACGAGGTGAGCGATGACCAGGACGCGAAGCGAGCAGGCGGCATGGCGCCGGGAGCAGCTGCTGGACGCGGCTTTGAGGGTGTTCGCGGACAAGGGCGTGGACGGCGCCACGGTCAAGGATGTGGCGCAGGCGGCCGGAGTGACGCCCGGCCTGCTGTACCGCTACTTCGACAGCAAAGAGGCGATGGTGGAGACGTTGCTGTCGGAGCGGGGCTTCCTGCCCAGGCTGCGGGAGCTGCGGGCGGAGCGTCCCGACGCGCGTCCTGCCACCGAGGTGCTGACCGGGCTGCTGGAGGCGTTCGATCGGCTGCTGGCCGAGCACGCCGAGCTGATGGCGGTGTTCTTCAGCGCCGCCCGGGGCCGCGCGCCGCTGGCGTCGCTGGTGAGCGAAGGACAGGAGCTGATCGGCGGGTTCCTGGCCGAGCGGGTCGCCGCCGGCGAGCTTCGCGCGCACGACACCGCCACGGCGGCCAGGACCCTGTTCTCCACGGTGGCCGTCAACCGGCGGATGGGCACCCCCATCGACATCGCGGCCCTGGTCGGGCTGCTGTTTCCGGAAGAGGGATGAGATGCGCGCACAGTGTTGTGTCGTCGGCGGAGGCCCGGCGGGGATGATGGCCGGGCTGCTGCTGGCCCGCCAGGGCGTGGAGGTGGTCGTGCTGGAGAAGCACGCGGACTTCCTGCGGGACTTCCGCGGCGACACCGTCCATCCCTCCACGCTGGACTGGCGCCCGACCTGCGCGACCGCGTACAAGAGATCGACGGCTGGGAGGCGGTGCACCAGCTGACCGTGCGGGTGGACCGGCTGCCCCTGTGGCATCGGCCGGGGCTGCTGTGCATCAGTGACGCCGCCCACGCCATGTCGCCCGCGGGCGGGGTGGGCATCAACCTGGCGGTGCAGGACGCGGTGGCCGCCGCCAACCTGCTGGGCCCCGTTCTGGCCCGGGGCGGCCTCCCCGAGGAAGCCGACCTGGCCCGGGTGCAGGCCCGCAGGGAGCGCGCCGCGCTGGTGACCCAGGCGTTCCAGCTCGGGATCCTGCGGGATCTCTATCCCACGGAGCTGCACGACGACACGACACAGCACGTGCCGCCGATCTTCAGGGCGTTCCGGG
This sequence comes from Nonomuraea sp. NPDC005650, assembly GCF_040605375.1. NCBI lineage: Bacteria > Bacillati > Actinomycetota > Actinomycetes > Streptosporangiales > Streptosporangiaceae > Nonomuraea > Nonomuraea sp. NPDC005650. The sequence continues at coordinate 100,467 of NZ_JBEXCR010000023.1, read as the reverse complement.
CGCTGCCGCCGCTGCGCCACCTCATGGGCCGCTTCATCGGCCTCGGCGCCCGCCCCGAGCACCTCGCCGCGTGATCAGGCCGGGTCCGGGCGGTTCGCACGCCTGGCGGTCGTGCCCACGGCAACGGCGTTGGCGGTGACGATCATGGCGACGGCCAGCCAGGACGCCGCATCGAGGTGCTGGTCGAGGACGAGCAGGCCGATCAGGGCGGCGAACACCGGGTTGACGCTCATGAAGATCCCGAAGAAGTGGGCGGGGACCCGGCGCAGCGCGAGCAGGTCGGCGAGGAACGGCACCGCGGACGACAGCACACCGGCGGCGAACGCGCACAGCAGGGCACCGGCGGTGGGCCGGTGGAGCCACAGGACGACAGCGCCCACGGGCAGGTAGAGCAGGCCCGAGACGGCCGCGGCGGCGGCCGACCCCTCCAGACCGGGCAGGCGCTCGCCCACGGTGCGGTTGAGCAGGACGTAGCAGCCCCAGCAGACGGCCGCGATCAGGGCCAGGCCGATGCCGAGATAGTCGGTGCTGGGCTGGGGGCGGGTGAGGATCACCACGGCCGCCGCGGCGGCGAGAGCGCACGCCAGATCGGTACGGCGGCGGGAGCTCACCAGCGCCACGGTGAGCGGGCCGAGGAACTCCAGGGTGACCGCGAGCCCGAGCCCGATTCGGTCGATCGCCGCGTACAGCGTCAGGTTCATGGTCGCGAACACCGCGGCCAGCCCCAGCACCGGCCGCCACTGCGCGGCGCCGAACGAGCGCAGCCTCGGCCGCCCGGCGCTCAGCAGCACCGCGGCGGCCACCCACTGGCGCACCGCCACCACGCCGACCGGCCCGAGGACTGGGAGGGCGAGCGCGGCGACCGACGCCCCGACCTGATTGGACAGTCCGCTGCCCACCATCAGCGCGATCCCGGACCACCGCGGCGAGATCGCCCGCGACGCGGCGGGGGTCACCGCCGTCTCTGCGGCTTTCAGTGCCATGGCACCACCATCGGCCACGCCGACGCATACGCAAAATGCATCCAACGCCGCATCTATACTCTGGACGCATGGATGGCCCTACGGAGCTGGAGCTGCGGCACCTGCGCTGCCTGGTCGCGATCGTCGACACCGGCAGCTTCACCGACGCCGCGATCGAGCTGGGCCTCTCCCAGGCCGCGGTCTCCCGCGCCCTCATCGCGCTGGAGCGGATCCTCGGGGTGCGGCTGCTGCACCGCACCAGCCGTACCCTCGCCCCCACCACCGCCGGGGTGCAGGTCCTCGCCCGCGCCCGCCACCTGCTCGCCGAGGCCGACGAGCTGGTCCGCCAGGCCACCACCGGCCACACCCGCCTGCGCATCGGCCACGCCTGGTCCGCCATGGGCCGCCACACCGCCGAGTTCCAGCGCCGGTGGCACGATCGCCACCCCGACGTCGAGCTCCACCTGATCCGCCACAACACCCCCACCGGCGGCCTCGCCGAGGGCCTGTGCGACCTGGCCGTCGTCCGCGTCCCCATCGACACCCGCCGCCACGCCCACGCGCTCGTCGGCCACGAGCGCCGCTATGTCGCCCTCGCCTCCGACGACCCATGGGCCAGACGCCGCAGCATCCGCCTGGACGAGATCCGCGAGCGCACCCTGGTGGTCGACCGCCGCACCGGCACCACCACCCTGGATCTGTGGCCCGAAGGCGCCCGCCCCGCGACGGAGTACACCCACGACATCGACGACTGGCTCGCCGCCATCGCCACCGGCCGCCGCGTCGGCGTCACCCCGCAGTCGACCGCCGCGCAGTATCGCCGCGACGGCATCGTCTACCGCCCTCTGCGTGACGCCGACCCCGTCCCTGTCCATCTCATCTGGCGGCGGCACGACCCCCACCCCGCCACCCACGCCGCCGTCGCCCTGCTCACCGACCTCTACCGCGAACACGCCTGACGCCCAAGCCGGGAAGGTCGCACACCCGAACGGTCAGGCCGTCGCCGTCCGGGCCGGGCCTGTCGTCCCGCGTACCACCAGGTGGGGGTCGATGAGCAGCTCGCGTGGCGGGTCGGCCGACTTTCCGTCGAGCCGGCCGACGACGGAGTCGACGGCGAGGCGGGCCAGCTCGACCGGGTCCTGGGCCACGGTCGTGAGGTTGACGTGGGTCATCCGCGCGAGCCTGGAGTCGTCGTAACCGACGACCGACATCTCCCCCGGGATGTCGACGCCGGCTCGCCGCAGGGTGTCCAGCACCCCCACGGCGCAACGATCGTTGCTGGCCAGAACGGCGGTCACGCCGCCGCGATCCGCCAGGAGCGCCTGCGCGGCGAGGACGCCGGAGTCCTCGGTGTGATCGCCGGGGACCACGTCGACCGTGAGCCGATGGCGGCGCATGGCGTTGCGGTAGCCACGCCGCCGTTCGGTGGCGCCCGGGTGCCGACCGCCGTCGACCAGCCGGATCCTGCGGTGGCCGAGCCCCAGCAGCAGCTCCACGGCGGCGCCGGCGCCGGCCTCGTCGGCGGCCCGGACGGCGTCCACCCCCGCCCGGTCGCCGCGCCGGCAGACGACGGTGACCGGCAGTCGCTCGCCCATCGTACGCAGCTGCGCGGCGGGGGCCTCCGTGCCGATGAGGACCAGGGCCTCGCACCGGGAGGCGATCAGCCCGTCGACGGCACGGGCCTCGGATCGGGTGGCCACCCTGGCCCCGAGGACGACCTCGTAGCCGGACTGCTCGGCCGCCGGATAGAGCGCCTCCAGAAGATCGGCGTGAAAGGGGTCGCCCGGGTCGAACAGCACCCCGATCAGCCGTGACCGGTGCTTGCGCAAGAGCTGGGCCGTCGGGTCCGGCCGGTAGCCCATCTCGGCCGCGGCGCGCAGGACGGCCTCGCGCGAGGCCGCGCTGGGCCCGGGAGCCTCACGGATCACCAGCGACGCGAGGGCTTTGGAGACACCCGCGCGCGCGGCGACGTCGGCCAGCGTGACGCGGTCTCGCCCCGGGTTGTGTCCGGCGACCGTCATGGCGCCAGCGTAGCGACGCCTGGACCGGGTTGAAAGTCAAAACTTAGACCGATCTAAATCACCCCTTGACGGACAGGGCGCCCCGAACCACACTAGGCCGCACCGAGGGACTTAGACCGATCTAAGTGCCCTCTTGCGGCAAAGGAGCGAGTCATGGTGAGGCTGGGGCTGATCGGTTGCGGGCGGATCGGCCGGGTGCACGCGGACTCGATCGACGTGCATCCGCGGGCGGAGCTCGTCCGGGTCTGCGATCCGGTCGAGTCCGCGGCGCACGAGGTCGGGGCCCGGTTCGGGACGGAGTGGGGGACGGACCCCGGCGCGGTGCTCGGGGACCCGTCGATCGACGCCGTCGTCGTCGCCTCGCCGACCCCGACGCATGTCGACCTGCTGACGCGGGCCGTACGGGCGGGCAAGGCGGTGCTGTGCGAGAAGCCGATCGACCTCGACCTGGCCCGGGTGGAGTCCTGCCGTTCGGAGATCGGCGAGCTGGCGGACCGGGTCATGGTGGGATTCAACCGGCGCTTCGACCCGTCGTTCCAGGACATCCGCGCCCGGGTCGCGGCGGGCGAGGTCGGCGCGCTGGAGCAGCTCGTGATCATCAGCCGCGACCCGGCGCCGCCGTCGGCCGCCTACGTCGCGACCTCCGGCGGGCTGTTCCGGGACATGACGATCCACGACTTCGACATGGCCCGGTTCTTCCTCGGGGAGGTCGTGGAGGTGACCGCGACCGGGGCCAACCTCGTCTCGGACGAGATCGCCACGGCCGGTGACATCGACGGCGCGGTCGTCGTCCTGCGGGGCGCGCAGGGGGCCCTCGCGTCGATCACGAACTCCCGCCGCTGCGCGTTCGGCTACGACCAGCGCCTCGAAGCGTTCGGCGAGCTGGGGATGTTGTCGGCGGCCAACCAGCTCCCGACCAGCGTCCGGTTCTCCGGAGCCGACAGGACCGAGGTGGCCGCCCCGTACTTCAACTTCTTCCTGGACAGGTACACCCCGGCCTACCGCGCGGAGATGGACCACTTCGTGACGGCGGTGGAGAGCGGCGCCGCGCCCTCCCCGGGCTTCGACGACGGCCAGGCGGCGCTCGTTCTGGCGGAGGCCGCGAGCGAGAGCCTGCGCACGGGGACGACCGTGAAGGTGGGGTCGTGACCGTCCGCCGGGGCATGCCGTCGACGGACCATTTCCCGACCAACGGCCGTAAGGCGTCCGCGAGGGCGAGCAGATCACCGACCTGACGGCCGGGGCCACGGCGATGGCCGGGCCCGCTCGGCTCAGCGCGAGGTCGCGGGGTCGGCGCCCTGGTCGTCCGAGCGGAAGCGCAGCACCCAGCGGCGCTGCCACGGGGTCTCGACGGCCCGATGGTGGTGGTGCTCGCGCGTCCAGGCGACGGCGTCGGCCGGATCGGCGCCGGCCAGGACGGCGAGGCAGGCGATGACCGTGCCGGTGCGCCCGACGCCTCCCCCGCACGCCACCTCCACCGTGGCGCCCGCCCGCGCCCGCTCGTGCAGCGCGCGGATCTGCCGCACGGCCAGGTCGTGGTCGCTGGGCAGCAGGAAGTCGGGCCACCGGATCCACTCGTGGGGCCAGCGCAGCTCGCTCTCGTGGCGGCGGCGGAGCCGGCCGGAGCCCAGGTACAGGCCGAAGTCGGGCGTCGGCCCCGCCGGCAGCGGATGGCGCAGCCCGCGCCCCCGGATCCAGGAGCCGTCCGGGAGCCGGATGGCTCCGACGAGCACCGCGCGGTCGTCAGGGTCTTGCATGAAGGTCTCCTTTGTCCGCATGCCGGCTCCGTGCGCGGTGATTGGCGACGTTGAGCCGGTTGCCGCACAGGTCAGGCATGCAGTAGACGCGGCGCCCCCCGCGACTGGTGTCGACGAACACGCCGCGGCATCCCGGGGCGGCGCAGGCGCGGAACCGGCCGTGGCCCAGGGTGCGGACGGCGCCGAGCAGCCCGATGCCGATGATCGCGGCCAGTTCCTCCGCCGGTGACGCTCCGGGCGCGGTCGGGACGTACCACTGCCACCGCCCGCCGGCATCGCGGTCCAGCACCGGGCTGAGGCCGGCCCGCCCGGCCAGCACGATGGCGCCCGCGACGGCCTGCTCCTCCGTCTCGGTCTCCACGACGCCACGCGCCTCCCTGCGCAGCAGGTGGACCTCGCGTACGTCGTCGCCGGTCGGCACGGCGTCGAGCCGCAGCCCGCGCTCCGCGAGGAACCGCGTCAGCGCTTCAGGGGTCGGCAGGGCCTCCCCCGCCGTGGTCCGCACGGTGGGCGAGGTGTTGGCCAGGTCTCCGGCCAGCGTCGCACCCACCGCGTAGTCGGTGATGGAGATCCGCACGCCTCACCCGCTTCCCGGTAACCGATAAAAAGGGATTATAGCCCTTACGACTACTCCAGAGCGTCGCGGACGCGCCGGACCTCCCACGGGGCGTCCTCCACGGGCCAGCCCGCGTTCAGCCGCTCGATCAGGTCGCGGTGCTCGTCGATCACCTCGTCGTACAGCAGCCCGTAGGCGGCGGCCGCCTGGATCTCCGCCTCCGGACACCCCGTCACGCGCACCAGCACGGGAGCCGAACCTGGAGCCCCGTCCAGCACCCTGACGGCGGCGAGGCGGTCGCCGAGCGGAAGGGCGCGGTCGCACGCGACGTTCCCCAGCGCGGCCACGAGCCGCGGGTCCGCCTCCTCGGCGCCCTCCAACCACGACGACGCGATCTCCAGGGCGGTGTCGCGGATCCAGTCGTTCGCGGCCCCTTCCAGGACGTCGGCGAGCAGCGGCTCGTCCCGCACCCCGGCGGCCCGCAGGGCGCTCAACGCGCTCAGGTGGTTGGCCCCGAGGCCGGTGTCGGGACTGAGATCGGCCGGTGAAGGGGGCTGCCGGAGCGTTTCCCTGACGCGGTCGAGGACGAGCGGCGCCTCGGCGCTCCTGGCCTCCTCGCCGAAGTGCCGCGCGATCCCGTCCGGGTGCCACCAGTGGTCCAGGGCGATCCCCACGGCCACCTGGTCGCCGTCGGCGAGCAGGGTGCGCAGGGCGCGGTGGCACGCCTCCGCCGAGGTGGGGGCCCGCAGTTCGCGGTGGGCGCGGTGCAGGCCGGGGCCGGCGAGCCGGAGCCCCTCCCAGAAGCGGCTGTGCAGCTTGCCGAGCACCATCTCGGCCACGTCGTGGCCCCACGGATGCGCGGGCGAGCGCCCGCCCCAGCTCTCGGCCACCTCCACCAGCAGGTCGCGGTACCTGTCGAGACCTCCCGACCTGACCAGGTAGTAGACCGCGTGTGCCTGGGCCGGCACGTCGTCGCCGCGCACCAGGCGCAGCAGCACGTCGTCGGCCTCCGGCCCGAGCGCCTCGGACAGGACGCGGATCGCCTTCTCCTTCACCAAGGTGAAGCGGGGCGCGGGGGCGAACAGCAGGTCGCTCAGGGCGTCGACGACCCGCCGGTCCTTCACCTCCGCCTCGTCGAGCACGCCGTACGCCATCCAGACCGCATCGTCGCGAACCCGGTCCGTGGCCGCCCGCGCGAGGACGTCCACCACCAGGTCCGCGTCCGACGGTGTCGCGTGGGCCCTTCCGATCACGTTGAGGGCGCTGACGTGGTTGGCGGCCTGCCCGTGCCCGGGGCTCAGCTCGGCGGGCGAGGGCGGCCGCCGCAGCTCCTCGCGGGCGCGGGCGAGCACCTCGGGCAGGTGACGCTCGGCGGAGGTCTCGTCCCGGAGCACCCGGCGCAGCCCCTGCCAGTACTGGTAGTGGTCGAGCGCGATCCCCACGGCCACCGTGTCGTCGCTGCGGAGCAACGTCAGGAACGCCTGGAGGCAGGTCTCGTCGTCGATCGGGAAGCGCAGCTCCCAATGGGCGGCGCGCAACTCCGGGTCGGCCGGCTCGACGCCGGTCCAGTGCAGGCTGTGGAAGCCTTCGAGGTTCTCGCGTACGGCGCTCGTGTCGCGCCCCAGGTTCTCCGGCCAGGACGCCACGAGCCGTTCGACCCGCTCGCGGTGTGCCCTGATCCGGCCCGGCATCGAGAGCCGGAGCGCGGCGCCGACCTGCAGGGCCGGCTCGGTCGACTCGCTCGCGCGGACGAGCAGGTCGTCGATCTCGGGAGCCTCGACCTGGTCCAGGGCCGAGAGGGCTTCGCGCCGCGTCTCCACGTCGAGGGATTCGTCGAGGACCATGGCGGTGATCATCGCGAGCAGCCGCGGGCTCGGCTCCGGGTCGTCCATCAGGACGGCGGCGGCCGCGGACAGGCCGTTCGCCAGCACGTCCACGTCCGTGGCGCCGTCGAGGGCGTCGGCGATCAGGTCCGCGTCCTCGTGCTCGGCGAGGTTCCCCAGGACGTTGAGGGCGCTGGCGTGAACGTCCGGATCAGCGGGACGGCTGAGCAGATCCCGCGCGGCGAAGAGCACCTCGTTGGCGAACGGTTCGAGCGGGTTGCTCCCGCCGAACCGGGTGAGCGCCTCCTCGTGCCGATAGTCGTCCAGGGCGGCGCACACGGCGTCGGCGTCCTCGCTGTGCAGCAGGGTGCCGAACGCGCGCAGGTACGCCTCCCGCCCGCTGGGCTGCCTCAGCTCGGCCAGCGCTTCGTCGAGGTCGTTCGTGGTCATTCGTGGCAGACTTCCAGAACGCGCCCGGCAGCGCCTCCCCTTTGGCCGTCAGAACTCGCTGAGTTCGAAGACCCCGATGTCGTCGGCCGAGGTGCCCTGGGCGGGTGAGGACTGGTTGAGCGAGGCCTCCACCGCGACCCAGCCGTGGAAGCCACCCGAGTTGTCGATGATCTGCAGCATGGGCTTGACGTGCGAGTTTCCGGTGTAGCAGTGCTCGCCACGCGCGTCGGCCAGCTCGCGCCGCCAGTGCCAGATGGTGTTCCTGCGGTCGTTCGAGGTGGCGTTCGCCGTGGACAGGTAGTAGTCGGTGGCCGTCGTGGCGCCGCCCAGGCACCGGCCGCCCGAGCACTGCCGCCACCCGGTCAGCCAGAACGGGCTGCCCGCGCCCTCGTCCAGGTACGGCGTTCCCGCGTCGGTCTTCCACAGGTGGTAGTCGTGCTTGAGCCGGGTGTGGTCGAACGCGGCGATCTGCGCGGTCGACGCGCGCTCGCTCCACGCGGCGTTGCTGCCGTAGCCGTACCCGTGCGTCGCGCCGAACGAGCTGCCCCGGAAGGTGAGCTTGGCGAGCTGCCCCGGGATCGGCTCGCTGACCGTCCACTCCTCCCATCCGTTGTCGGTCCAGGTGATCCGCAGCACCGAGCCGGTCACGGTGTACGTCCCGCTGAGCTTCTTGGGGAAGGTGCTCGCCTGGAAGCCGTTGGCGGTCTGCACCTCGCAGGCGCGTACGCCGCAGCCCGCGCCGGTGACGCCGGTGCCGTTGCGGGCCACCCGCACGCGCTGCGACCAGTGGAAGTGGGAGTCGTAGGCGGTGCCGTCGGCGGTGAGGGAGTAGGTCGCCAGGCGCACCCAGTTCTCGCGCGAGGAGGTCTTCAGACCGCCGATGGCGACCACGAACCTGAACATTCCGGCCGGAGCCACCGCCGATGCCGCCGCGGCCGGCACGGCAGGCACCGCGACCAGGGCCGCCACCAGGGAGGAGAGGACGACCCGCAGGAAGACGGTCAAGGGGACCTCCGGGGACGGGGGCGTGTCACGATCATGCTGCCAGGTCCGCGGGAACGGGTCGAGAGGCCGTCGGCGAGCTCCTTCGGCACGGCCGGCCGCTACGTCATCTCGCAAACCCTGCGGCCTCGACGGTGACCGGCCGTTCGAAGACGGTGCGCAGGACGACCGTGGAGTTGGTGTGCGAGATGACCGGGATCGCGCGGATCCGGTCGAGCGCGTCGGCCAGCTCGACGGTGCTGCCCACCCTGACCTTGATCAGGTAGCAGTCCTCGCCCGCCACCTCGTGCACCTCCAGCACGCACGGCTCCCGCTCCAGGGCCGCGTTGACCTCCGCCTTGGCCCCGGGCTCGGAGCTGAAGCGCAGGGCGACGAACGCGGCCGTGCCCGCGCCGACCTCCGCCGGTTCGACGATCGCGCGGTAGCCGGTGACCACTCCGTCCCGGGAGAGCTTGTCCAGCCGGTCGCGTACCGAGGGCTCGGACAGCCCCACGAGCGACGCGAGCGCGCGGACCGTCTTGCGTCCGTCGCGGGAGAGCTCCGCCAGCAGGACGCGGTTGATGGCGTCCAGGGGCTGCACAGACACGAGATCCTCCGCTAGCCTCTACATCTAAGGAGTATGTCCGATCATACCTTATTAAATAAGGAGCCTTGCGTGCGCCCGCCATCGCCCGACCTCCCGTACCAACCGCGCAGCGTGCGTTTCCGGCGCCGGGCCGAGCTGGGTGACTGGGTGGTCAAGCTGTACACGATCGCGCCGCGCGGGCGGCCCGTCCGCGCGGAGGTCGCCGAGGCCGCGTTGCGCGCCGCCCGGGAGGCGCTCCCCGCGCCCGCCGTCACGCCCGGCAGGTACGGCGTCGGGTTCGTCATCGCCCATGACGCACCCCGGCTCAGCTACGCGCTGGCCTGCTGGTGGGCCGAGAAGAACGAGGTGCACCAGCAGGTCCTGTCCGCACCGGCCGACCGGCCGGAGCAGCTCGCGCCGCACCCGGGCCAGGCGGCCGGTTGCGTGTGGGAGCTGAGCGTCACCGACTTCGAACGCCGCGCCTGGATCACACACGTCCTGGCCAACCCCGCCGGCCCCGACCTGGACGCCTACCTCGCACAGGAGTACGACGACGATGTCTGAGACGAGCCCCCGTGAATGCCTGGAACGCTTCGCCGACGCCTGGGCCAGGCGCGACGTCGGCGGGCTGCTGGAGCAGATGACCGAGGACGCGGTCTACGCCGCGTCCGTCGGCCCCGAGCCGGGCCGCACCTTCCGCGGCCGTGCCGAGCTGGCCGACGGGTTCCGGGTCATGTTCGAGCACGACGCCGGTGCGGTCATCGAGCAGGGCGAGCCGCTCATGAACGGCGAATGGGCCGTGTGCACCTGGACCTACCACCTGGTCGCGGACGACGGCTCGCCGTACTGCGAGCACGGCATCGACCTGTGGCGCTTCCGCGACGGGAAGATCTGCCTCAAGGACGCCTACCGCAAGACCCGCGGCTGACCTCTCTCAGCCACCTGGACGCGAACGCCACCACCGCGGCCGGCTGGAACAATGGCTGCCGTTGATCATCCTTTCCAGGAAGGCGGGCAATGCCTCGGTGGCGTCATCTCCGATGGTGGCCGGCCGCGTTCGCGGCCAGCCTGCTCAGCTTCCTGTGCTTATGGCTGCCGGCGTTCTTCGAGAGTGCCGGCGCGGTGGGCTGCACGGGCTATGGTCCGCTTCCCTCGGGGCTGGCGAAGTCGTGGGCCACTCTGCGTGACATCTGGCTCGATTTCCGGCAGCAGTTCGCGTCCTCCTATGGGGGCTATCTGGCCCTCAACGCTCTTCCCATGGTGAGCATCCTGGTGTCCTGGGCGGTCGCCGCCTGGTCGAAGCGGTGGCCCGGGACGGTGATGGGGCTGCTGGCGGCACTCGTCGTGGCGGTGGTCACGCTTCACTGGGCGTTCATGGCCTTCTCGTATCTCCTCGACTGCGGTGGAGCGGAGGCAGGGCTTCCGTGGGTGGCGTGGTGTTTCCTGATGACGGCCGGTTTCGGAAGTGCGGTGGCGCTGCTGCTCGTCGGGGTTCGAGTTCGCCGGGCGGCGGGCCGATAGACTGCCGGACGGCCGTTCCCGACAATGGGGAGATAATTTTGTCAACGTTCGTGATATTTGACCTTGAGTTCACGTCCTGGCCGAAAGCGCTTGAGCAGGACTGGGCGGCCCCTGGGCAGCTTCGCGAGATCGTGCAGATCGGCGCCCTGCGTTTGACGGAAGACTATTCCGTCGTCGAAGAATATGAAGCCCTGGTTCGGCCGGTGGCCAATCCTCAATTGTCCACGTATTTTACCGAGCTCACCGGCATCACCCAGGAGGCCGTGGATCAGGACGGGCTCTCGCCCGCTGCCGCGCTCGGCGACTTCCTGGGATTCTGCCGGGACCAGTCGGTGCTCTCCTACGGCAATGACATGGTCGTGGTCGGAGAGAACGTGGGCTGGGCGCGGGCCCGCGGAGAAGAAATCAAGAACGGCTTTCTCGACGCGAGCTTCCTGAATATCCGGCCCTGGCTGAACACCATTGCGCCGGCGACGAGACCGGCGAATGTCGGCCGCCTGTGGCAGGTGCTCGGCCTGCCCAAACCCGCGGCCGGGAGCGAGCATTCGGCGCTTTTCGACTGCTATTCGTTCGCCGCGGCCATCAGGCATCTCTGCGATGCCGGGGCCACCTTGCCGGAGGGCTGCCTCCGCAGCGGCTGACGGGTCAGCCGGCCTTCCTGGCGGCCATCGCGGCGGCGAGCCTCTGGAGGGCGAGGTCGTCGGCGGGGCTGAGGCCGGTCAGCTCGGCCACCCGGCGCAGGCGGTAGTCGAGGGTGTTGGGGTGGACGTGCAGGCCGGCGGCGGTGGCGCGGCGGGCGCGGCCGTGCCGCAGGTACGCCTCCAGCGTGAGCAGCAGGTCCGGGAAGTCGTCGAGCGGGTCGAGCAGGGCGGCCAGCTCGCGGGTGGCCGCGGTCGGGCGGGTGAGCTGGTATTCGAGGAGCACGTCGGACAGCCGGTACACGCCGGGCCCGTGGCCGAAGCCGCGTACCACGTCGAGGATGTCCCGGGTCTGCCGCACTGCCGCGGGCACCCCGGCGGGTTCGGCCTCGGCGACCGCCGCGGTGATCTCGGCGCGCCCGGCCGCGCTCAGCCGTGCGGCCAGGGCCTCGGCCTCGCCGGACGCGAGCGGGCCCGGGATCAGGACCGTGCCGCCGGTCCCGTCCAGCAGTGACAGCACCGGCTCCTCGCCGACGTGCTCCAGCTCCCGCTGCATCCGCTGCACCTTGCGCCGCGCGGCGACGGCGCTCTCGCCGGCGTCCTCGTCCGGGTGCGTACGCAGGCTCATCACGACGTACGCCGGCGGCACCCGCAGGCCCGCGCTCGCCGCGAGCCCCTCCACCGGCTCGCCGCTGAGCAGGGCGGACATCAGGCGGTAGCGCGCGTCCTGGTCCTCGCGGGACACGCGGCGGCGCTCCTCGAAGTAGGCGGCGGCCACGGTCTCGGTGACCCGCCGCAGGTAGTCCATGGTCAGCTCGGTGAACGCGATCACGTCCGGCAGGTCGGCGGGCTCGGCGTCGCGCACCAGCGAACGCCAGCATTCGGCGAAGGACAGGTGGAACGCGGTCAGCACCGCCTCGGGCGGCATCCCCTCCTCGGCGCCATGGGCGGCCTGCTCGCCGACCTGACGGCCGAGCGCGTCGGGCACGCGCCGGTCGCGCACCGCTGCGGCGAACGCCTGGATGTTCGCCTCGACCACGGTGTGGATGTCAGGGGCCAGCTCCCCCGGCGGCAGCCGCCGGTACGTCGCCACATCGGTGACCAGCCGCTCGACCAGCACCCGCGCCAGCCGGTTCCGCTCCCGCGAGAGGCGCCGGTGCACCGGTACTCCCCCGATCACCAGCTCTTTGTGATCCGTCACAAACGCCATCCGATTCTTCTACGAAGCCGTCCAGTGGTCTCCCCCGCTGACCCTCATCAGTATGTAGCTCATCACAACGGTTAGGAGCTGCCGGATGGCGACGATTCCCCCCAGGGTCGCTCTCACGGAGAAGGCCGCCTTCTTCGGCGGCAACGTGGGCAACATCGTGTTCAGCACGACGATCAACGCGTTCCTGCTCATCTACCTCACCGACGTGATCGGGCTGGCGGCCGCCGCGGTCGGCACCCTGTTCCTGGTCGCCCGGATCGTCGACGGCGTCAGCGACCCGGTGATGGGCTATGTGATCGACCACCTGCCCGTCACGCGGTGGGGGCGCTTCCGGACATACCTGCTGGTCGGGGGTGTGGTCGCGGCGTTCAGCTTCGTCGCGCTGTTCCTGGCCCCCGCGTGGGCGCCCTGGCCGCTGGCCGCGGTGTGGGTGGCGTACCTGCTGTGGGGCTTCGCCTTCGACCTGATGGACATCCCGCTGAACTCGCTGATCCCGGCCATGGCGACCGACCCCGCCGACCGCAGGCAGCTGTCGGGGATCAAGGCGTTCGCCTACCTGTTCGGCGGCGCGCTCGTCACCGCGGCGGCGCTGCCGCTGGCCGACGCGGTCGGGTGGCCGGCGTTCGTCACCGGGCTGGCCGTCGTGTCGGTGGCGCTGACCGCCACGGCGGCGGCGCGGGTGCGCGAGCGGGTCCGCCCGGCCGGCGAGGAGCGGTACGGCCCGCGCGACCTGGTCCGCGCGCTGGTCACCACCCGGGCGGTCGTGGTGCTCTTCTGCGCGGTGGTCGCGCTGACCGCGGCCAGTGGAGCCCGCAGCGCGGGCCTGGCGTACTACTTCACGTACGTCGTCGGCGACCGCGCGCTGATCGCGGTGGCGGCCCTGGTCACCGTCATCCCCACGGCCGCGGGCACGATCGTGTTCCCGTGGGTGGCCAGGTTCGCGGGTTACAAGGCGACCTTCATCGGCGCGCTGACGCTGGAGGCGATCTCGATCGGCACCCTGCTGGCGCTGCCCGCGGACGCGGTGCCGCTGATCCTGGCCGCGCTGGCGCTGACCGGGTTCGGCGGCGGAGGCGCGCTCACGCTGGTGTACGTCATCGTGGCCGAGCTCGTGGACTTCCTCGAATGGCGCGGCGGGCACCGGATGGAGGGCGCGCTGGCCTCGCTGGGCTCGTTCGCGGCCAAGGCGGGCGGCGGCCTCGGCGCGGCGCTCACCGGCTACACGCTCTCCGCCACCGGCTACGCCGCCGGGCAGGCGCAGTCGGCCGCCGGCCTGCGCGGCATCGTGCTGGCCCAGTCGGCGCTGCCCGCGGCGCTGGCCCTGCTCTCCGCCGCGCTGTTCGCGCTCTACCCGGTCAGCCGGGCGCTCAGCGCCCGCGTGGCCGCCGACCTCGCCCGTCGCAGAGAGGAAACCCATGGACTGCTCGCCCGATAGCCCCGCCTGGCCGTCCCGCTGGCGCGGCCGGTGGATCTGGTCGGAGCGCACCGCGCACGGGCCGGCGACGCGGGAGTTCCCGCTGGGAGCGCTCGATCCCGAGAGGTTCGACCGCAGGGTGCTGTTCCGCCGGACCTTCGACCTGGCCCGGGTGCCCGGCCGCGCGCCGTTCCGGGTCGTCTCCGACTCGCGGCACGTCCTGTACGTCAACGGCGTGGAGCTGGCTCGCGGCCCGGTGCGGCACGGCCCGCGCATGCTGCACTACGACACCGGGGACGCCGCCCCCGCGCTGCGCGAGGGCCACAACGTGGTCGCGGTGCTGGCCCGCTTCTACGGCCACCGCACCCCTTGGTGGGAGCCCGCCCCCTGGACGTTCACCCTCGGCGGCGGCTCGCTGGCGGCCGAGCTCCACCTCGAAGCGCCGGACGAGGGGTGGATCGTCACCGACGACGGCTGGCGCTGCCAGGACGCCACCGCATGGACGCCCGCCGGACCGCGCGGCCTGCTGATCTCCCAGGTGCCGGAGCTCTTCGACGCGCGCGCTCTCGCCCCCGAATGGCACCTTCCGGACTTCGACGACAGCGGCTGGGCCCAGGCGCGGGAGCTGCCCGCGACGGCGGTGGTGGGCGGCGGTTCCGACGCCCGGCCGCCCTCGGAGCCGTACGGGGCGATGTCACCCCGGCCGATCCCGCGCCTGGCCGGCGACGTCCGCGCGGCCGAGACGATCACGGTCGCCCCGATCCCGTGTGAGCGTCCCGAGGGCGCGCCCGCCGACCACCCGGCCGGCCTCGTGGCCGACCTCGCCGCGGCCGGTCCTGCCACCCGGATCCACGGAGACCTGGACCTGGACGGCGCGGCCCGGCTCGTGGTCGCCGACTTCGGCCGGATCGTCAGCGGCCACCTCCGGCTCACCGTGGAGGCCGGTCCCGGCGTGGTGGTCGACGGGGCGCTCCTCGAGGTGGTCACCGCCGCGGCCTTCGACAGCGCGAACGTCTTCCGCTACACCACCCGGGGCCGCGACGACGTGTTCGAGCTCGCCGACCCGGCGGGCGGCCGGTTCGCGGTGCTGTCGCTGCGCGGCCGGGGCAGGGTCCGGCTGTCCCGGGTGGAGCTCGCCGAACGACTGCGACCCCGGCCCGCCGGGCCGTACTTCGCCTGCTCCGACCCCGAGCTGGAGGAGATCCACCGCGTGGGATTGCGCACGGTGGACCTGACCGCGCACGACGCGTACCTCGACTGCCCCACCCGGGAGCAGCGGGCCTGGACCGGCGACTCCGTGGTGCACCAGTCGGTCGACCTGGTCGCCAACCCGGACTGGAGCCTGGCCCGGTGGCATCCCCGGCTGGCGGCCCAGCCGCGGCCCGACGGGATGCTGCCCATGGTTGCGGCGGGCGACTTCGCCGCGCCGTTCGTCCCGGCGATCCCCGACTGGGCGCTGCACTGGATCCGCTCGGTGCACAACCTGTACCGCTACACCGGCGACCGGGAGCTCGTGGCCGGGCTGATGCCGGTCGCGGAGGGCGTGCTGCGGTGGTTCCTGCCGTTCCGCGGCGGCGACGGGCTGGTGCACGACGTGACCGGCTGGGTGCTCATCGACTGGTCGCCGGTGCAGGTGCGGGGCACCAGCGCGGCGCTGAACGCGCTGTGGGCGCGCGGGCTGTCCGACTTCGCCGACATCGCCGAATGGCTGGGCGACCACGGGCGGGCTCGGTGGGCGCGCGAGCTGGTCGCGAGCGTACGGGAGGCGTTCGAGGCGTTCTGGGACGAGGCGCGCGGCGCGTACCGGGATCATCTGGTGGACGGCGAGGTGCGGCCGGCGGTGAGCGAGCACACCACCGCGGCGGCCGTCTGCGCCGGCCTGGTGCCGGAGCACCGGTACGCCCGCGCCCGCGCGTTGCTGCTGGACCGCAAGGCCATGTTCACCCGCAGCCCGCTGGCCGACCACGGCGGCGACGCCAAGGGCCCCACGGCGGGCGGCTCGGTGTCCGCCCGCGACGAACCCGACTGGGACGTGCACCGGCTCGTCGTCGGCGCCCAGCCGTTCTTCCGCTACGTGGTCCACGACGCGCTCGCCCTGCTCGGCGCCGCCGACGAGATCGCCGGCCTGTGCCGCGACTGGTCCGCGCTGCTCGACGGCGCGCCGAGCGCGTTCCGCGAGTGCTGGGAGGGCGGGTCGTACTGCCACGGCTGGTCCGCCACGCCCACCCGCGACCTGGTCGTCCACACGCTCGGCATCTCCCCCGCGGAGCCGGGCTACGCCCGGGTGCGGGTGGCCCCCCGGCTGGGCGGGCTGGCCTGGGCGCGCGGCGCCGTGCCCTCGCCGTACGGTCTGATCTCGGTGGAGGTCGCCGACGGCCGGGTCGCGGTCGACTCCCCCGTCCCGGTGGAGCTGTCCCACCTCGACGGCACCGTCACCCATCACCCTCCGGGCACGACCGAGGCCCTGCTAGGAGACCCGTCATGAAGATGATGTCGCTGATCGCCTCTCTCGCCCTGGTGCTGGTCACCGCCTCCCCCGCGGCGGCCGGCACCGGAACGGCCCACTACGGCGTCTACGCCAACGCCGCGGGGTTACGCACCTACAAGGTCCATCTCCCCTCCTCCTACCGGCCGGGCACGCCGATGCCGATGCTGGTGGCCCTGCACGGCTGCCTCATGAGCGGCTACGAGCTGAACTCGATGGAGGCGACGACCCACCTGTCGGAGCTGGCCGAGGAGCGCGGCTTCATCGTCGTCTACCCCACGCAGTCGATCCTGTCCGACCTGATGAACTGCTGGAACTGGGAGCTGCCCGAGCACCGATCCCGCGACGCGGGCGAACCGTCGCTGATCGCCGGCATCACGCGCCAGGTGCGCGCGCAGTTCGCGGTCGACCCGCAGCGCGTGTACGTGGCGGGCGCGTCGTCCGGCGCGGCCATGGCCACGATCATGGCGGTCACCTACCCCGACCTGTACGCCGCGGTCGGCATCGGCGCCGGCTGCGAGTACGCCTGCGACCCCGCCCTGGCCGACGACCCGGACACGATCAGCCCCGAGGAGACCGCCACCAAGGCGTACGCCGCCATGGGCCCCCGCGCCCGGCCAGTGCCCGCCCTGGTCTTCCAGGGCACCGCCGACACCGTCGTCCCGCCGCTGGCCGCCGACCGCCTGGTCACCCACTGGGCCCAGATCGACGACCTGGCCATCGACGGGCTGGACGACGGCGACGTGGACGACGTGCCCGACCTGACCGAACGCGTCGAGAACCCCGGCGACCACCCCTACACCCGCACCGTCTACACCGACCGCGGCACCGGCGCCACCATGATCGAGAAGTATCTCGTGGACGGCCTGGGCCACCAGTGGCCCAAGGGCTCCGGCCTGTTCGGCGACCCGTCCGGCCCCGACGCCTCCCGGCTCCTGTGGGACTTCCTCTCCACCCACCGCAACCCCTCCGCGAGCTGACCGGCGGGCGTGGCGGGGTGATCAGACGTCGAGGAGCTCGACGGTCACGCTCGCCACGTCCCCCGCGCCGAGCCCTTCGGCCTCGCGCACGGCCCGCTTGATCGGCAGCGCGTAGCAACCGCGCCCCTTGTCCGGAAAGATGGAGGTCTTCCAGCTGCTCCCGCCGATCGTGACCCGCACCCGCAGCGAACCGAACCCCCGCCGCGGCCCGCCGGTCAGGTCCTGAATCTCCTCGGACTCCTCGACAGGCAGGCTGACGAAGGTCCAGCTCTCATCCCGCCGGGCATCCCAGATCCACAGCTCGGCATCGAAGTCGACCATCACCGGCACAGCATGGCACGCGAGTCCGACATACCTGCGGCATACCGCCGCCTCCTATGAATGGTGACCAGGACCTACGGGAGGGACACCATGAAGATCCTGCGCAACGTGGCCGTCGTCGCCGCCATGGGCCTGGCCACCTCGATCACCGCGTCGATCACGGCCGCGCCCGCCATGGCATCCGCCGACAGCTACCTCACCGCACGCTGCGCGGACGGCGGCTTCGGCATCGAGATCCGCGTCCGCTACCTGACGACCGGGACACAGCACGTGTTCAACCAGGTGTCCTGGCGGATCTCCGGCGACGTCGGCGGCAGGAACACCGTCCGCTTCTACTTCACGCAGGACGCCAGGCCGGACGTCGTGTTCAAGGCCGTCAGGTACCAGGGCGGCCGTACGGGCTCGCGGAACATCTCGGTGACCAGGCCGAAGGCGCACCAGGTGTTCGTGAAGTTCGGCGCCCTGTTCGACACGGGAGCCTCCTCCGACCCGGGCTGCACGGCCCAGACCCGCGGCATCTAGCGGATCGAGGTACGTGGACCGGCGGGACGCGGGCTGGCATGCTCGAATCGGCACCCGGCCCGGCGGAGGGCACCCATGGCGCTCGCACCACTGACCCTGCTCGTTCCCGAGCTCCGCGCGGCCCCCTACGCGGGCGGCACGGACGTCCTCGATGACCTGGTGACCTGGGCGACCGCGCCCGGCCCCACCTCGGTGCGCCTGGTCTCCGGCCCGGCCGGGACCGGCAAGACGCGGCTGGCGGTCGAGCTGGCCGCGCGGCTGTCCGCGCTCGGCCCTCCCGCCGCTGGAGCGCCGTCCGTCTGGGCGCGGCCGGGCGGGCGGCCGCCGGAGCCGGAGGGGCCGGCGCTGGTGATCGTGGAGGACGCCGACGCCCACGAGGTCAGTGCCCTGGCCGGCCTGCTGGCCGGCGCGATCGGCAGGCCGGGTACGCGGGTGCTGCTGCTGGCCAGGTCGTTCCCCATGATGTGGGCGACGTGGGTGGAAGAGGTCCCCACCTCTCCTGAACAGGAGGCGTTCGCGCTGGTCGGACAGGCGGAAAGCCTCACCCTGCCGTCCGTGGAGCTGGACTTCCCCGCGGTCTGCGCCGCCTTCGCCGCCAAGCTGGGCCTCGCGCCGCCGCCGTCAGAGCGGCCGCCATCGTCTGGGGGGCCGCTCGGAGCCGCGACCCCGCTGGACGTGCAGGCCGCCGCCCTGGCCACGCTCCTCGCCGACGGCCGCGACGTGACCCTCGACGTCGACGGGCTGCTGCGACTGGAGGAGGAACGGTGGCTGGCGGTGGCCGCCGACCTGGGCCTGGCGCCCGGCCTCGACCTGCTGCGCGACGTACTGACCGTGGCCGCCGCGCTGGACGGGTCGGTGTTCGGCGACGGCGACCTCGAACTGGGCGAGCTGCTGCTGCGCGTGCCCGAGCTCGCCTACGCCGACGGGGACGAGCGGCGCGAGCTGGTGCGCTGGCTGCGGACGGCCTACCCGCCCGAGGCGGTGCCCACGACCCGCCGACCGGCCTGGCCGGAGGACCTCATGCTCGGCCTGGCCGCCGGCCAGCTCACGCGACGGCCCGAGCTGGCCGCCCGCCTGCTGAACAAGCTGTCGGACCGGCGAGCCTGGCGCGCCATGGTCGCCCTGGCCAGGAGCGCCGCGGACCGCCCCGAGGGCGTCCGCGCGCTGGCCGCGGTGCTGGGCCACGACCTGGCCGGGCTGCAGAACGCGCTGACGGCGGCGCTCGGCACCGGCGTCACCGGCACGCTCGACGCGGCGCTGGCGCTCGCCCTGGACGAGCCGCTGCGCGCGGGTGCCACGCTGGAGGAGCTGCTTCCCGGCCCGGCCGCGCTCGACGAGTCGGCCCTGGCGATCCTGCTGCCGGTGACCTCCGGCCTGACCAGCGCGGACGAGGCGGCGCAGACGTCCGCCGCCGACCTGCGGTGGCTGCAGGGGAAGCGGCTGTCCGAGCTCGGCCACGACGACGAGGCCGCGGACGCCCTGCGCGACGCGGTGCGGCTGTACCGGTCGATCCCGGGCGCGCGTGAAAGTCTCGCGCTCGCGCTCAACAGCCTCTACAACTGCCTCATGGGCCTGGGCCGGCTGGAGGAGGCGCACGCCGCCATCGTCGAGGAGGTCGAGCTGAACCGGGCGCTGGCCGGGACCTCCCCGGGCCATCGCGCCGCCTACGCCGCCTCGCTCAGCAACCTCAGCACGACCCTGGGCCGGAGCGGGCGCGAGGAGGAGGCGCTGGCGTCGGTCTCGGAGGCGGTGGCGATCCTGCGCGAGCTTTCGGGCGCCCACCCGCGCGAGCACGACGCCGACCTCGCCGGCGCCCTGGCCAACGAGGCGTACGCGCTGTCGCGGCTGGGACGCCGCGAGGAGGCGCTGACCGGGTTGTACCAGGCGCTGGAGATCCGGCGCAGGCAGGCGGACGAGGATCCGGCCGCCTTCCTGCCCAAGCTCCTGCTCGTCCTCAACAACCTCTCCGCCACCCTGCGCGAGAACGACCGCCTCGTCCAGGCCGCCGAGCTGGCCCGGCGCGCCGTCACGGCCGCGGGCGAGCTGGCGCCGGCGCAGGCACGGGCACAGCGCCCGCTGATCGCGGCGACCCTGTTCAACAAGGCAGTGGTGGGCGCGTACCTGGGCGACGCGGCGGCCGCCCAGGCCGACATCGAGGCGGCTCTGGACATCCAGCGGCAGCTGGCGGCCGAACGGCCGCGGCAGCACGGCGAGCAGTTGGAGAGGATGCTGCGTGACCGGCAGCGGCTGATGGACTTCCTACTTGCTCAGCAGGTCGATCAGCATCTGGACGATCCGGCCGACGTTCGGCACGCCTCTGACGTCGGCGACGAACCTTAGCTCGTCGTCCTTGCGCTTCCTGCGCAGCTCGATCCGGGGACGCATGATCGCCACTGCGGCGCCGACCGCGATCACCGCGGCGATCGTGTCCGGGCCGATGGGCAGCGTGCTGCGCTGACGCACCCGGTCGACGGCGGATTCGACCTCGGGCGCGACGTCGGGCAGGGCGGCCAGCTCGGCCAGCAGTTCCCGCGCCGAGGGAGCGGGCGCGCCGACGGTGATCCGTACGTCGAGGGCGTCGGCCAGCTCGCGCACGAAGACGCGGTCCTGCTCCGTCTTGGCCTCGATCTCCTGCTGGGTGGTGGCCGGCTCCTCGTCCTGGTCGAAGGCCGTCATGAGGTGCTGCAGCACGCGTACCGCTTCGTCTTCACGCAGGTCCTCGATGGGGGGCATGGGCGCTCCTCAGCAACCGATCAGTTTGAAGGCAGACCAATGGTAGAGATGCCGCCACTCGGGACGGTCCGGATCGTCGTACATCGCGTGCTGCGCGTCGGCCAGTGCCCGCCACTTCGGGACGCCGTCCCGCAGCCAGAGCCGGTAGAACTCCTCCAGGACGCGGGTGGAGGAGGCCAGGTCCACGTCCCACAGCGGCGCCGCCACCGTGTCGGCGCCCGCGGCGAGAAAAGCCCTGGTCGGACCCCACATCTCGTCGCTGGCCGCGCTCACGCCGCGGCCCAGCGAGCACGCCTGCAGGGTGACGTGGGCGGCCCGGGTGCCGTGCCGCATGAGGTCACGGCCGGACAGCAGCGCGCCGTCCGGCCCGCCTGGCGCGGGGCTGAGCGCGAAGCCCGAACGCATCACGTCCGCCGTGTCATGGAAGGCCCCGTGGGCGAGCAGGTGGTGCAGCACCACCGACCGGGTCGTCTGCTGGAACGCCTCGACCGTGGCCCGCTCGCCGAACGTCTCACGGATGCTCGAAAACGAGCCGGTCAGCACCCGTACGAGCGCGTGGTGCGCGCTGCCCATGGCCTCGAGGTCGTCGCCCGGCCGCGGCGCCGTGGTCACCCCGGCCCGGACGAACCGCGGGTCCTCCCGGGCGGCGGACCTGGACATGAGGAAGTCGAGCATGCCGAGGCTGGGCGCGTACGTCCAGCCCGGCCGGTGGCCGCGCCGCCACAGGCGGGGCAGCAGGAGAGCGTGCACCGGCAGGTTGTGCCACTGCTGGTGCGGCAGGGCCACCACCAGTTCGCGGTCCTCCAGGTACGGCAGGGCGGCCGCCAGCGCCTCGCCGACCTCGTCCAGGCCGCTCAGGAAACGAGCGTGATGGCGGCCCGGATCGCGCGGATCGACCGCCCCGAAGAGCCCCGCGGCGGAGAAGTAGGCCTGCATGCGGGTGACGACCCGCTCCAGCCGGCCGGCCGGCAGCGGAAGGCGCAGCATCGCGGGCGGCCCGTCGGGGTCGCGCAGGACGGCGAGGAAGGTCTCGTGCGCGCCGCTGTAGAACGACATCAGCGCCGTACGCTCCGGCAGCCGCCGCCACAGGGCGCGGACGGCCTCCTCGTCAACGATGGCCGGCGGCTCGTCCTGCTCTCCTTGCCAGGCGCGTTCCGCGAGGTCCACGCGGGGGTCGGCGAGCGCCTCCCAGGGCAGCTCGGCGGCCGGTTCGCCGGCGTCCGCACGGGCGGCGGGAAGGCGGTTCGGCAGGCCGAGCACGAGGTCGCGGCGGAACCAGCGGCTCTTGGCGTTCTCGATCTCCAGCAGCACCTCCAGCGGCCGCGCCTGCACCACTTCGGGATGCCGGGTGGCGATGCGCGCCAGCCGGCCGATCACGTCGATGGCCATCCACCCGCCGTGCGTCTCCCTGGGGCGCGGCGGCCTGATCTGGTTGACGTACCCGGCCCGCTGGCCCTGCCTGGCCGCCTGGAACAGCGCATAGGCGACCTGGGGCTCCCCTACGTCCAGAGCCAGGTCACCGCCCATCACGTAGACGGGCGTCTCCTTGCTGGCGCTGATCAGGCCGTACGCCTGGGTCCGGGCCGTGTGCTGCTCCATCTCCTCGGCGAAGCGGCGCAGCGCGATGGGCTCGGTGTAGGCGCGCTTGCGCAGGGCCGCCAGCATGAACCAGCCCGCGGTGTGCGCGAGGGCTTCGTCGTGGGCCAGATCCGGGGCCTTGGCCAGTTCGAAGAGGTGCTGGGCGGCGGCCGCGTGGTCGCCGAGCAGGTCGATGACCCGCCAGCGGTAGAGCTCGATCGTGCGCAGGGACCGCTCGGCCTCGGCGCCCTGACCGGCCACGTGCCCCTCGCCGGCCCGCTCCAGGTGGGCCGCGTACCCCTCGCGGGCGCGCTCCAGGTGGGCTGCGGCCCGCTCCAGCAGCGTGCGCGACTCCTCGTCCAGGGGCGACAGGTAGCGGCGCTCGGGCTCGTGGTCGGAGAAGGCGATCGTGAGGGAGATGCCCGCGCTCATGTTGAGGAGGTCTTCGACCAGAGGGTCCGCGAACCCCGCCGGGTTGCCGAGCGCGGCGGTGACGTGCGTGACCGCCTCGTCGACCCAGCCCAGGTACTCGCAGGAGATGGCCGCGATCCTGCGGGCCACCCGGGCCTCGTCGTGCCTGCCGGCCTGCTCGGCGAGGGTGGCGACCCAGGCGGCTGCCCATTCGGCGTGGTCGAAGCGGTCCTCGTCCAGCAGGCGGTCCGCCAGGCGCAGTCCGACGGCGATCGACGCGCTCACCTCCTCGGAGGTGGACGGCGGCACGAGGTAGCGGTGGTAGACGTAGGAGCGGAAGGCCGGCAGCAGCCGTTCCTCCTCGATGAACGAGATCGTCTCGCGCAGATAGAGGTCGGCCTCGGCGGCGGCGTCGCCGACCTCGCCGACGTCGTCCTGTTGGGTCATGATCAGGCTGCGCGGCAGGCCGTCCTTCGGCTGGACCTGCAGAACGCGCAGGCCGTGCTTGCGGGCGAACTTACGCAGCTGACCGGCCTGCGCCCAGGCGGGCCATTCGACGGTGGGCGAACGCAGGATCGAGGTGCCGTACAGGAAGAGCACGGCCTCGGCGTTCCTACGGCGATGGCGGGAGACGGGCGGGACGGCGAGCGTGGTCCAGACGTCGCCGGTGTGCGGATACACGGCCCAGATCCGCGCGGCCGGCCACTCCGGCTGGGTGACCGGCACCTCGCCGAGGACCCTGAGGAACAGCGGGCGGGCGGCGGACTCGGTGAGGGGCGGGGTGTCGCCGGTGTCCGGTTCGAGGTAGCAGACCTGGTGGGTCGCCCGGGCGAACTGGCCGGTGATCAGGTGCGCCCGGAAGCCCATCCCGGCCAGCCGGTACGGGCCGCTGATGCGTAATCTCGCCGTCAGGGCCTTGACCGCGTCCAGGGCCAGCGCCCGGTCCGTGGTTCCGGGTGGCCGGTGGTAGGGGAAGAGCTCCAGCCGTTCGTCGACGATCCAGGTGTCGATGAGCAGGGCCGGCTCGTGCGCGGCCACAGCCGCATCGGCGAGCCGCCGGCACAGCACCCGCAGCCGCCGGCCACGCGGCGGCCCGGCCCGCGTGACCAGCACGAACTGCCAGGTCCTGGCGTCGATCTCGGCGCGCAGAAGGTAGGCGGGACGGCCTTTCCTGCCTTTGAACGGTCCTGACACCTCCACCTGGCGGGTGGGTTCCATGGCGTCGAGGAAGCCGAGCGCGGCCGGCACGAGCTCATCGTCCGGCAGACCGTCGCCCTGCGGGAAGCGGTGCAGACCGTAGGAGGCGTCCTCGCCGGGCAACACCGGCGCGCGGACCGCGATCCAGGTGTCGGTGGCGGGGCCGGGTTGTGCGGCGGCCTGGTTGAGCAGAGCGGCGAGGGTGTCGCCGGCCGTGGGACGTAACCCGTCGTCGACCACCACGAGCGTGTGGAGCCGGTCCCCCTGACGGCCGCGCCAGACCACTACGGCTTCGATTTCGAACTCGGGCAGATCACGCGGCATGGCCCCACCTGGCGCTCGGAAGCTGAGATCAGCATAAGTGAAGGGTGCGTGACTCACCCGACACCATGCGGATGGTCCGCAGTCGTCGGGGGCGGTCGCCCACCTGCCCGACGTCCGGCCAGACCTCGCATCGGCGTAGGGCCGGCTGTGATCACCACACTTCGGAACGCGTGTGATCCTGCCATCAGCTGCTCCCCCGCGATGAGGCGCCCCGGGCGAGATCTCGTCCCGTGGCTCACTCTGAGCAGAAGCCGACAGTCGGATTGAGCATCCGGCCGCGCACTCGTCGCCTTGCCCGGCGAGGCGGGGCCGCCGCTCCTCCCGCAGCAGTCGGAGGCGGTGAATGGATCATGGTGTGTGCGGGGTTGGTGCACGCGAGCACATTGGGAGTACGCAAGCGCTAGGCGACAATTCCAGAACGCATCCGTCAGGCAGTGCCGGGCCCTGACGACACGTGACGGGCGTACGAGCACGCACCGAGCATGGCGAACACCCTGATGTAGTCATTGCGGGTGGCGCCACACAATGGATTCAGTACCGCAGAGCGACGCCGGGACTGCGTATGGACGACGGTCCCCGTGCTCGGCACGTGCTCCAACATCCGAACGCTCCGTCAAGTGCCCCGCGGCTTGAGCCGTGGCAGACCACGGGACGCTCTTCAGCCTTGACGATCGTCCGCCGGCCGATACGATCAGGCGGGCATCCGACAGGTCGGCTCCGTTTACCAGTTCCGGCACGCCTACGTCCAGGACAGGCTGGCAGCGGACTACAACAGGCGCTTTCGCGGCGATCATCATCGGAACAGGCCTCTGCTCATCGAGCCGCCTTCTTCCGGCTGATGACGGCCTGGCCGATGCCGGGCCAACTCGCTCTGCAGGCCCGAGTGCGACAGCCGTTGGCGCCGCCGACATCTGCGTGATCAGCAGCCGGGTGGCGTGCGGGTAGGTGGCGCTGCCTTGGGCGTGCCACCAGCGGCGGATGGAGGAAACCGCGAACGCGGCGGTGTCATGGTCGGTGCCCAGCCGGTGTTGGCCGCAAGGTCGTAGATCCCGTACGGGATCGCCTTGCCCGCGGCCGACTCGGCGAAGTCGTAGACATTGGCCAGCACCGGCTCGCCAGCCGGCCGCCATTGCCGCCCGGCGTGCTTGAATGGCCCGATCAGTTCCTTCCTTCTTGGTGTCCACGCTGATCACCGGCTGGCCGGCATCGCGATATTCGCGGACTGCTTATTCAGGTATCGGAACTGCGCATCACGGTCCGAGTGCTGGGCGCGCCTTCCAGCGTCTTGGCGTTGCCCTGCATCAATAGGAGCATCCGCAGCTCAGGCCCCGGGACTCAATATTCGAGCGGTACAGCTTCGTGCGGCGAACAATCGGCAACAGCCGATCACGGATCTTCATTGAAGGGCACCGGAGTCGGCTGCTGGCCTTTGGGCGTCTGCCAGCGCCAGTCCGGCCCGTAGTAGATGTTCTTGGCCCAATAGCCTGCCGTCTCGTGGTAGGCGATATCGTCGCCGACGATCCAGTTACGGTGTTCCGGGTTCGCCCAGGCCTCGTTGACGCGTCCCACGGCCTCGCGCCTCCTGATGCCGAACTCTTGCACCATGTACTCGGCGATCTCGCGGCAGAATCGCAGCGCTTCAGCATCGCCCGCACAGCCGAACTCGCCTTGCGAACGAAGCACCGAATGATGGATGGAATAGAGTGGGTTACGGATCACGAGGTGATCCACCTGGCGCCTGGTCAGGCCGTATTCCCGAAGTAACCGGGAAAGATAATCGGCGCTCCCGATACTGACATATTCGTCCTCATCCATACGTGCAAATCTAGGCCGACGACGCTGGCCAGGGCGAGGGTCGCCTGGAGGCGAATCGATGCTGATCGAGCAGCGGGACCCGCGCGACCTGGCCACCGACGTGCTGGAGCAGGCCACCATGCCAGTGCCGCTGCCACCAACTGGGAAGGATCTCTTTCCAGTTGGTTCGCCGTGTGCAGGTACAGCATCGTCGTGTTCAGGTCCTCGTGGCCGATGGCCTCCTTGATGTCGTTCGGAGACGCGCCCAGGTCCTTCGCGATCGACGCCCACGTATGCCGCAGCGCATGCGGGGTCACCTTCGCCTCGATCCCGGCCTGGCGGCCGATCCGCTCGACCAGCTTCGACGCAGACGACCGGTAGAAGCGGCCGCCCGTGTCCGTCACGAAGATCCGCCCCGGCAGGTCGAAACCTCGACGCCGGCGCGGCGCGCCCGGTCCTCCAGGTACCGGTCCAGCACATACCCGGTCTCCACCGGCAGACGCCTGATATTCGGCTTGTCACCCTTACCGACGATCCGCAACGTCCGCACCCCGCGCGCATATCCGAGCGCGCCAAGCTCGGCCGCGACCGCCTCCTCGATACGGACCCCGGTGTGCACCAGGACCCGGACGAACGCCGCGGTGCGCAGCCGGGCCGGCCCGAAGTCGGCGTCGGCCGCCGCGACCAGGTCGCGGCCGTCGAATTAGAAGCCCTCAGCGCGTTTGTGTGTCAGGCGGTGCCGGGTCCTGATGGCGTGTGATGGGGCGCGCGAGCACACACCGAGCACCGCGTACACCCCAGTCTGATCACCGCAGGTGGCGCCGCACGATGGTTCCTGTACCCAGAACATACCGGCACCCACGTACAGATGACGGTCGCTGTGCTCGACACATGCTCCAACACTCGAACGCTCCGTCAGATCAGCCGTGCCGACCGCCGTTCAGCAACCCGAGTCGGCTCTTCGAACATCGACAGAGGCCAGGTCCACGGTGGCGCCGATAGAGGCATCAATCGCTCGCGAGCGCCGCGTGGACGGGTGAGACCGCACCCGCGCCATCGCCGACAGCGCTGGCCACTCGTTTTGTCGAGCCTGAGCGGAGGTCGCCGACCGCGAAGACTCGGGGCGCGCTCGTCTCGAAAGGCAGGGGCGTACTGGACGATCTGGTGGGCAGCCGACTGTCCGTGAGGACGAAGCCGTCGTCGTCCTTGCCCACGCCGGCCAACCAGCTCGACGCCGGGTCGGCGCCGATGGAACAGAACAGTGCGCGGCAAGCCAGCCGGTCTTGTCGTCCATCCGGCCGTTCGACGACGATCGACGCGAGAGTGCCATCGCCCGGCAGTTCGCGAACCATGTTGCCGGTGTGGAGCCTGATCCGGGCATGCGTGCGGATCCGGTCGGTCAGGTAGGACAACATCCGGGCTCCGAGATCAGCACCGCGGACGATCAGATCCACCGCCGCGCCGTGAGCGGCGAGGGAGAGGGCTGCCTGCCCAGCCGAGTTGGCGCCCCCTACGGCCGTCACAGGCTGATCCTCGTACCCTTGGACGTCCACCTCGGTCGCCGCGTACCGGATGCAGTCCGACTTCTCGAATGTCACTCATTGCGGGATGTCGAGGCACCGGTAGCGGCGATCACCGCGCGGCACTTGATGTGTGAGCCATTCTCCAGCAGGACGGTCGGCCGTCGATCGTCGGAAAGATCGAGGCCCGCCGCCGCACAGGGCGAGTGGATCCGTACACCGAACTTGAGCGCCTGGACCATCGCCAGCCGGGTCAGGTGCCCGCCGCTGACCCCGTTCAGGAAGCCCAGGTAGTTCTCGATCCGGGCGCTCTTGGCAACCTGGCCGCCGAACCCGTCGCGGTCCGGCAACACGGTGACGAGACCCTCGGACGCCCCCGTACACGGCTGCGGCCAGACCCGCCGGGCCGTCACACGGGGTCGGAACGCATCTCCGGCTGGAGTTCCGCTCCGGCCGAGTTGCTCAGCGGGGAAGGGGGAACGGGCTTCACCCGGGCGACGGTCACGATGTACAGGAGCAGGCCGGCGCTGGTGAGGGTGAACCCGGCCCAGACGGTGGACAAGGTCCCCCAGCCGGCGTTGAGGGTGATGGCGCCGCCGATCGCGCCCAGCGAGTTGGCCAGGTTGAGCGCGGCCAGGTTGAGCGCGCCCATCAGGGTGGGGGCGTCCGGCGCGAAGCCGGTCAGCCGGACCTGGATGGTGGGGATCGCGAACATCATGGTCGCGCCGACGCCGAACAGGCAGGGCAGCAGGATCGCCAGGTTGCCGCCGGCCACGCCGATCAGCGCCAGCAGTGCCAGGACCGCGCTGTAGCCCCAGGTCAGGCCGCGGTTGGCGTACCGGTCGGCGATGCGTCCGCCGAGGTGGTTGCCGGCCGCCATGCCGAGGCCGAAGACAGCGAGCGCGATCGGGATGAGCGAGGCGTCCTGCAGCGCCGCGTCGGTGATGAACGGGCCGATGAAGGTGTAGACGGCGAAGATGCTGGAGATGCCGAGTGCCGCGACGGTGACCATCAGCCAGACGTTGAGCCGGCGTACGGCCTGCAGTTCGCTGGTGATGGAGCCGCCGTGCAGGTCATGGGTACGGGGCAGCCAGATCACCAGGGCGGTGCCGGCGAGCAGGCCGATGGCGACCACGACCCAGTACATGGTGCGCCAGCCGGCGTTCTGACCGATGAAGGTGCCGAGCGGCGACCCGACGACGGTGGCGATGGTGAGTCCTCCCATGACGGTGGCGAATGCCTTGCCGCCCTTGCCTGGGCCGTACACGTACGCCGCGACGACGGCTCCGGCGCCGAAGAACGCGCCCTGCACGCTACCGGCGACGAACCGGAAGACGACGAGCAGCGCGATGTTCGGCGCCAGCGCGGACAGCCCGTTGCCGATCAGGAACAGGACGATCATGCCAAGCAGCAGCGTGCGCCGGTTGACCCGGGCGGCGAGCAGGGTGATCGCCGGCGAGCCGATCACCACCCCCATGGCGTAGGCGGTGATCGCGTGAGTCGCGACCGGGATCGACACGTTCAGATCGGACGCGAAGAGCTGGATGATGCCGTTGCTGCCGAACTCGCCGGTGCCGATCGCGAAGGTGCCCAGTGCCAGCGCGAACAGCGTCAGTTTCGGATTGCGGCTGGGCGACTTCACGGAGGTGTGCCGGTTCTCTTCGGCGGCGCACTGGCCTTCGTAGGCACGCTGATGCAAGGTTCCGTCCTCGTGGGGAATCGGTGGAAGAAGCGTGGTCAACGCGCGGCGCGTTTGATGAGGTCGGCCGTCACGGCAGGCTTTGAGATCATCGCGACGTGCGAGGCGTTGACCTCGGCGGTACGTGCGCCGGCCCGCTGCGCCATGAACCGCTGCGCCGCGGCCGGAAGCACCTTGTCGTCCCGGGCCACCAGATACCAGGACGGGATCTCCTTCCACGCCGGAGCGCCGGACGGCTCCTGCAGCGCGCGCACGTCGCTCGGCCGCTGACCGGCCCACATCAGCTCGGTGGTCGCTCTGGGCAGGTCGCCGGCGAACACCTCGCGGAAGACCGCGTGCTTGACGTACCCGTCGACGAGGCCCTCACCGTAGGGACGGAAGTCCAGCGCCGTCTCCCCCAGCTTGCTCCCGGGGTACTTCGTCTGCAGGCCCAGCAACGTATCCCCCTCGCCGGGGGCAAAAGCGGCGACGTAGACCAGCGCCTTCACGTTGGCGTTGCCGGTCGCGGCGTTCGTGATGACCATCCCGCCGTACGAGTGCGCGACAAGCACCAACGGGCCGCTGAGCGTGGCGAGAATGCCGGCCAGGTAGGCGGAGTCGGCGGCCACGCCACGCAGCGGATTCGCCGGAGCCAGGACCGGATAGCCGTCGCGGAGGAGCCGGCCGGCGACACCGTTCCAGCCGGAGGCGTCGGCGAACGCGCCGTGCACCAGCACGACGGTCGGCTTGGACCTGCCCTCCGGCCGGGCGTGCGCCCGCGCCGCGGGCGCGCCGAGCAGGGAACCGGCGGTGACCGCGGCCGATCCGGCAAGCAGGGTACGGCGGGTGGTCGTCATGGATGCGGAACCTTTCAGCAGAGGTTGATCGCCGGTCAGCGTAGGGTCGGAGACTTGACGATCTCTGCACGGCCGGATCCACGAACGGTTCCCTCATCGTCAAGTGTGTCGAGCTAGCGTGGCGCCGTCGTGCAGGTAGGCCGTCGAGGAACGGGTCGAGATGAGATCGAGCGTCAACTGAAGGTGGGCCTGCGGGTTCACGTCATCTGCTATGTCGTGGCGCATGTGGTGCCGAACTGCCTCACCTCCGGCTACGTCATCTCGTGATCTGGACCGCCGGGGCGGACGGCCCGCCGGCAGCAAGCAGGACAGCCCCACCTCCCGCGTGGCCGGGCTCCTCGTCGCGCTGAGCCCGGCCGCGTCTGCCGCCGACACCACGACGGACCTCGGCGTGGACTACAGCTTCTACAGACCGGGTGATCTGGCCCTCGGCAACGGAAAGGTCTTCGTCTCGAGCGGGGACCAACGCGTCATTGCCGATACCGACGGTGATCTCCTGGGCGAGGTCGGCGGGCTGACAGAGGCCTCTGGACTGGCGATGTCGCAGGACGGCACGCGGCGCTGGTCGGTCCGCGGCAGATCGTCGAGATCGATACCGCCACCCTGGAGATCACCCGGCGCATCGACCTCCCGTCGTACCCGTGCCCGACGCGCCTGGCGCGGTCCGGCGAATGGCTGTGGGTGGGCCACGGCTGTGACAGCAACTGGGACGGCGGCGTGGTCGAGCTTGATCTGACGGCGGCGGCACCACAGCCGATCGTGGTCACATCAGAGATTTCCGGTGCTCGGCTGCTCGCTGGTCGTGGGTCAAGTGGGGAATACCAGCCACCTGTTCGTCTATGACGTGAGCGGCACTCCCACCTTGCGCGGCAAGATCGACGGATTCGCATACGACCTCGACAGGCTGGGCGGTCTCGCCGTCACCCCGGACGGGTCCAAATTCTTCTCGGCGGCCTCTGCCGAACGCGGGACCGAACTGTGGGACGCCAACAGCCTGGAGAGAATCCGCTCCTATGCAGGGGAGTCGGCCGCCGAAGGCTCCCCCACGTCCGTCGCGATCAGCCCGGACGGGGCGTACGTGGTGGCCTGGGAGGCTGACGGCGCGGACCTCGTGATGTACGACGCTGTGACGGGGCCGACGATCCACGCGCTCGACAACCTGGCGCTGGCCGGAGGCACAGACCGCCTCGCATTCTCGGGCACGGACGTCTTCGCCGTGAAGACCACCTCCTCCAGACGGCTCCACTTGTGGCGGGTGGAGGACATCACCTTCCCGGCCTCCGCGCTGACGCTGACGCCCCCGTCCGGCGGGGTGGTGAACCATCGGTGACGCCGACGTTCGCTGGAGCACGGCTTCGGCGAAAGTGACGGTCAAGAACACCTCGTCGCTCACGGTGACGGGTCCCTCGGAGTGGCCCGTCGGCGTCATGCTGACGCTCAGCGGCGTGTTGCTGCCCACGCCCCCGCCCTCGGGATGGGGTTACCCGCTCACGGTGAAGCGCACCGTCACCAACGCCAACGGCACCGTCACGACCACACTGCCGGTGGTGCCCGCCCGTAAGAACGGGACGTACAACTTCTCCGACAGACCGGCCGAGACAGGGCACTACACCTACACACCGTCAAGTGGGCGGGAAACGCCGGCTACACACCTGCGAAGGCCGACCACGAGGTGGAGGTCAAGGAGAGCATCGAATAGTCGCGCGCTCATCTCAGGGAGGTCAGGCGGCCACAAAACTCGTCAGTGACACCCTGGAGAATGCGGTTCGCGTGCCCCAGCTCGTCCTCCGTAAGCCCCCAGCTGAGCTCGCCCCTGACCTGGAAGTCGTTGTTCGCCGGCGTCACCTCCAACACCGCCAGGAGGTCGCGCGGCAGTCTGCCGATGACGAACTCTGCGTCTGCCGACAATTGCATCCGTCCATGTCATAGCCCTGCGAGGGCTTCGCATGGTGCGGGGCTCGGATATTCGATTCATGCGCCGGCCTACAGCGTCTCGACATGCCTGCAGATCTTGAGCGTTGTCATCTGAGCAATTGCTCAAAGTAGCTTGAACCACGGAGCTGAAGATCCAGTAGGTTCCGCGAACCCACAGATCGGACGCAGTCGCCGAACATTCGCGCCCCACAGGCCGCCGATACCGTGCGACGGGGAAGGCGGTCAGCCCTTGACCGTGAGGAGCGGGCGCAGCTCGGCCACCGGGTCCGCCACACCTCCCGCGTGCAGGCTCGACACCACGGGTCCGATGTCCTTGTACGCCCATGGAGCTTCCTGCTTGAGATCGCGCCGCCAGGCCGCCATCACGTCCGCGCGGCGCGCCACGGTCGGATCGCGGTGGTCCAGCGGCGTGACCACGCGGAACTCCCGTAGGAACTCGTCGAGTTCCCGGTCGCCGGCCCGTGCGGTGGCGCCGCGCGGGACGCGCCGTCCGGCGCCGTGGCAGGCGCTGGCCAGCGTGCGGGCGTTGCCGTGGCCCCGCAGCAGGTAGCTGGACGCTCCCATGGACCCGGGCACGATCACGGGCTCGCCCCACATCGCGTACGGGCCACCGGCCATCTGCTCGTGACCACCCGCCGGCGTCGCGCCTTTGCGGTGGATGACGCGGTCCTCCTCCTGCCAGAACAGGTTGTGCGGCGCGTCGTAGACCAGCCGCGCCGTCATCTGGCCGCATTCGGCGGCGAGCCCGGCCCGCATGGTGAGGGCGAGGAAGAACCGATTGCCTGAGGCGAAGTTGGCCGCGTTGCCGAACGCGTCCAGGTAGCGGCGCCGGGCGGCGGCCGTGCGCTCGTCCAGCAGGAACGGCAGGATCTGGTTGCGGGGCCGCGACAACCCCGGCGGCCAGGTCTGGCGCAGCCGGTCCAGCGCTGTGGCGTTGGCCTGGTGTCCCAGCGCCAGTGAACCGCTGTGCACCATCAGGACGACCGCGCCCGCTGTCAGGCCCCACGCGTACGCGGCGGCGGGATCGTGGATCCGTGCCACGTACTGCAGTTCGGCGAAGTGGTTGCCGCCGCCGATGCTGCCGATGAGGCTGTCATGGCTGGCGGTCTGGGCGCCGCCCGCGCTGGTGATCCAGTCGGCGAACGCCTCGGCGGTGCCGGTCGGGTGCACCGGAGCGTGCATGTGGTCCAGGCAGTCCTCGGCGTCGGTCGGCTGGTGGCCCTGCCAGGGGGCGTCGCCGGTGAGCAAGAGCCCCGGGAGCCCGTCGCGCAGGAGTGCCTCCCGCTGGGCGGGGGTGAGGGCGATGCGGCGGCCGCCCTCGAAGAACAAGTGCCGCAGCCGCCGTTCCAGGGCGTCCAGGCGCGGCCGTACCTGCTCCACGGTGAGTGAGGTGACCTCCAGCCGCATGCCGCAGTTGACGTCGTTGCCGACCGCCTGCGGGAGCAGCGCGCCCTCGGTCTCGATGACCGTGCCGATCGGGATGCCCGCGCCTTTGTGGAAGTCGGGGGTGAGGACGAGGCGGACCAGGCGGGGCGGCGGGCCGTCGTGGCCGGGTACGGCCTCGGCGAGGAGGGCGAGGGTGTCGGCGGTCTCCAGGACGGACATCACTTCGTCGACGGCGGCCGGTTCGAGCGGCACACGTTCGTCGGCGCAGATGTCGACGGGGACGTCCCAAGGGTTCGGGAGGGTGAGCCACTGCTCGTCGCGGCGCACGAGACGGCGGTCCTGACGGGTACGCATGATGGTGAAGTCCTTCGGGCTGCTGAAAAGCGATGCAAGAGCGGGTGCGGTCGAAAGCGCGCCGAAGAAGGCGACGGACCGGAGCCGCCGCCGTGGTCCTCGTGGTTCAGCAGCCGCGAGGTGAAGGCGTGTCCGACTGTAGTACGGCACGCGCCGCCCACACCACGGATTTACGCCTCCGCCGAAGCGGCGATGCCGGCATGGCAGCGCTGTCCGCCCTCCACCACCTCAGCCCGATCGAATACGAGCAGCAGCCCGACAAATGCTGCTCGCTTGCATGACCGCTGGTGTCCACGTTTTCGGGGTGAGACTCAGCGGCCAGATCCCCACGAAAGGCTACGGATGCGGATCGGACGCCCCAACTCGGCGTCGGACCAGGCGGCGGTGCCACACCAGGAGGGTGCCGGCGTGACCAACTGGTGAGCACGCAGTTTGGACGGCAACGACCGTGCCAGCGCAGGCGCGATCGGCCCAAGTTCGGCTTCGGCGAGCGGCCTGGCACCGCCTGCGATGACTTTTGAGGCAGTACGGGCATCCCCGCCAAGATCTTGTTGCGTGCGGAATGGCGATGATGGCGGGGATGCCGCGTCTCACCCCGGCGACGCTGCCACTGCGGCCAGCGCCGTGATCAAAGCGTGACGACCGGTGCGATCGGCCGGTCACCCACCATTCGCTTGGCATGCGGCCTGCGAGGCGACGCGCTCAATAGCCTGGACGGCGACATCAGGCTGGTCGACAGGATTGATCAATACAGCTAGAGGCGGCATGCCGGGCCGAGTCAGCCTCATTTGAGCACGCCATGCTCAATGCGGGGAACTCTCGGCACAGGCACCGTGTCGGCGTGTCCGCGATCCCGTCGCACAGCACCCCTCTTCCGCACAGGATCGTCCGCCTGCAAGACGGCGCAGAAGTGTTGGTGGTAGCAAATCACAGGAACGGTAAAGTAGGCGTGTCCATGGCCTTCCCTGAAGGGCAGGCAGGATGCCGGCTTCCCTCCGCAGTCGACCTCGCCAACCGTTGAGACCGACGCGCGACTCATCGAGGTGTCGCTTCGCGTAGACCTCTTTGGCCATCCCGACGACGCCATCGCCTTCGGCCTGCATCGCTGCCCACGCCACCTGTCTCGGCGCCTGCAGCAGTTGGTCCAGTTCATCCTCAGAAAATGCCGACTCGTCTGTCACGCCTCGCCATTCTTCGTACGGTCAGCCGCAGTAGACGTCGGTGATGCCCTCGGTGGGATTGTTGCTGCCGACCTGGCCCTGGAGACTGATGCACTTGCCCTTGGCGTATACGCTTACCGGCCCGGCGTAGGTCGTGAAGTTGCCGGCGTCCCTGTCGGAGGCACCGGAGGTGGAGATGGAGACCATCATGTACTGCACTTTGCCAGGGCTGTTGGTGAAGGTCATCGCGCAGTTCCTTCCGGTGGAGGAGTTGTAGTAGACAGCGATATATCCACCCCTAATGGACCAGTTGTCCAGGTGGGTACCGGAACATCCGGCGGCAAAGGCCGGAGCCGACGTGGCCGCCACAAGGCCGCCGCTGAGCGCCAGCGCGGTGGCGAAACAGGCAAATCTCTGGAGCAGTTTGTGTCGCATAGGTACCTATAGCTCCTTTGTGGGTGGTGACACGGTTAATGTGAGCCCGTCGATCCTGTATGACCTGGGCGGTCAGTCCGAGGAATATTCCGGGACGCGTCCAAGGTGACCCTGGCCGGCGGGTTGGGCTTGCTCGGGGTTAGCTATGACGTGCCGTCATGGACCTCTCATGACGAGCGGAGGCCACAGGGCCGCCTAGTGATGAGGGCAGGTTGCGGCTCAGTGCTTAGATGCGGGAGACGCTCAGCCTTCCGTCTTCGTCCACGCTAAGGGAAGCGAACGATGTAAGCGGGTGCCGGACCTGTCCTCGCGATGCGCATCCTGGTACGGACGGCCCCCTCTCCTCGCAGTACGTGCTGATCGAGGGTGTGATGGACAGGCTCCCCTTCCCGTATCCAGGTGTGAGCGTCGCGCTGACGACGGAGCTGTTCAGGTTGCTGCCCATCGGTCCTTCCCAGTGGGGTCCCACAGATTTGCGGCCCGAACCCAACGATGGACGACGACGCTGAAATCGCGTTGAAACGGCGCTGAAAGACCTGCATGCCTACGAGAGGGGAGGGAGATGGTGCGCCCGGCCGGCACCGACGAGGTGGACCGATCCTCGGAGGTGCACCAGCCGAATGGCATGGAGTTCCGCCTGCTGAGGCCCGTCGGGTTCTGGGTGGGTGACGACTTCCTCGGCCCCACTACTCCGCAGCAGCGCTCAGTGCTGGCGATGTTGCGGCTGAACCTAGGCCAGACGGTTCCGCTCGATCGGCTGATGAGGGCAGTCTGGGAGCAGGAGCCGCCGATCTCGGCGCGCAACGCCATTCAGGGGTACGTGTCCAGGCTGCGGCGGTTGCTTGCCCGGCAGCCGGAGACCGAGCTGCCTATCTCGCCGCCGAGACCGGCTGTCCCTCCCCCTGCACGGGTAGACCTGTCGCGCTTTCGCGAGCTGGTGGCCCGCGCGCACGCGAGCGATCCCGCCCAGGCGAGTGACCTGTTTTGACAGGCGCTGGAGGAAGGGTGGCTGAGCACCCTCGAGGAGCGCATCGCGATCGACGTCCGGCTAGGCCGACATCACGAGGCGCTCGCCGAGCTCCTCCTGCTTACCAGCGAGCATCCGCTGCGGAGGAAGACGGCTCGCCGACACGGAAGGCAGTCTCACCGCCGTCATCGATCACAAGGGCCACCCGATGGAGGAGCCGGAGGGCGTGCCCGTCGCGCCCGGCCCGCGGAACTGCCCACCGACCTGGCCTCCCTTCACCGGCCGGACGGCCGAGGTGACCCGTGCATACGGGCCCCTGACCGCGGGCGGATCCGGCGCAGTGCGGATCTGCCAGATCAGCGCTGGGCGCAGTTCTACATGGGACGCCCGGACGACGCCATCAGTTTCCTGCACAGGTCCCGAACCACCTTCCAACGGGCTGAAGGCACCAGCCACGAGGTGGCGTTGCTCGATCACATCGGAGTCGCCTACAGGATCGCGGGTCGCCACGAGGAGGCCATCGCCGACCATCTGCTCGCCCTCGCCCGCGTCGACGGGTCGGGCAACCGCCTGACCTATGGAGCGATGCTCGTACACCTGGGGTTGACCTACCAGCGGGCTGGACACTTCGCAGACGCCATCGCCGTACACACCCGATCGATTGCCATCCTCAGGGAGGCCGGCATCCCTGACTACCTCGGTACCGTGACCGCCGGCGATCATGTGATCGTCCTGGCGGAGCCTCGGATGGCCCTCTGCCGCGACGAACGGGGAACGCCCCTCATCTGCCACATGGGCGCTACCTCTCCGTTGAGCCGGCGGCTCAACGCGGGTAGGCGCCGCCGTCCAGGCTGAGCACCCCGGTTGGTGAGGTAGCCGTAGCGCAGCACCGCCATAGCCAGGTCGGCCACCTCCTCCGTCCGCCCGAACCGCCCACCGGCAGCCCGCCTCGTGGCGCACTCTTCAACGTTGACACGATCTTCCTGAAGCGCCTCTACGTGTTGTTCGTGATGGTGGTTCGCACTCGACACGTGCACATCTTGGGCGTGACGTGGTGCGCGGGTTCCTACTGGAGCACTGCGCCGGGCCGGCGTACCGACCTGGCTCCAGGTGGTGTTCAGCAGCGTGGTGATGGGCGTGTACCACGGCGTGCTCGGCGCTCACGACTCCGTGCAGTACGCGATCTCCTCGGCGGTGCTGTTCGGCCTGGTCTCGGTGATCTTCGTTGTCGGCCGGCGGAGCCTGCCGCCGGGGCTGGTGGCGCACATGATGCGGCCCGGTCGATCGGCCCCCTGTTGCCGGCCGATCAGACCGCGTCCCCACCAGTCAGGTTAGATGCACCTTCAGGTCGATCTTCATCTCGCCCGGCCAGCAGGCGTCGACCTGACCGCGCGGGGTACCAGAACCGCAGGTCCGAACGGACGGAGTATCCTCGGGTGCCAACCTTCTCGGGCTGCTCAAGCATCTGGCGTTCGTCGAACGGTTCTACTTCCTCGGCGAGGACATCGGCGACTGGCGAGCCACCATGCGACCGTCCGTGGAAGACACCATCGACGGCGTGCTCGCCGACTACCGCCCGACATCCTCCGCGAGCAGATCGACGGATCCGCCAGCCGCTGACAAACCCGCCGCCGGCGCGCAGCGCACACCCTGATGCACCGAATCGCCGAACAGTGCGGCGAGGTTCTCCAACTATCTGTGAACATCTGGCACCAATGCGGCCACGGTACTCTCTCCAGTCAGGAAAACTGGCACCATGGTCTTCCCGTCCCAAGAGCATCAGCCTTTCGCTCACCTAAGCGCTCCCAACGCTGCCCTCTATCGGGAGATCCTGCGCGTCTTCGCCCGGGCGAAGGAACGTTTCATCGTGCACCTGCGGCCGGAGGACGTGGCGGCGGAGTTGCGGCGGGACAACGACGATGCGCTCGCGCAAGCCCTGGAGAAGCTGCGGGAGTGGGGCAACCTGCGGGCCGACGCGGACACCGGCAGAGTCACCTCTGTGGAGGATTTCCACCGCAAGCGGTTCCTGTTCCAGCTCACCCCTGCGGGGCAGGCGGCCGAGCAGGCGATCGACTTCTACGAGGAGGCGATCGGGCGGCGTGGGGTGCTGCAGTCGGTGGCTCTGGGCGACATCGCCGAACAACTGCAGGCGCTGGCCCTTCTGGCTCAGGAGCAGGATCCGGACCCGGCCAGGGTTCATCTGCTCCTGCTTTCCCTCGCCGAGCGGTTCTCGTCGCTGGCGGACAACGCCCAGGCGTTCATGGCCTCGCTGCGCCGGGCGATCGATTTCTCCGACGGCGACGTGGCGGGGTTCGTCGCCTACAAGGAGCGGCTGATCGAGTACATCAACCGGTTCATCTCCGACCTGGCCAACTCCGGCGCGCGGATAACGACCCTGCTGGCCCGGCTGGAGACGTGCCGACATGAGGAGCTGCTGAGACTGGCCGCGCGCCGGGAGGCCGCCGACGCGGTGCCCGGCTGGCAGGAAGCCGCGGACGCGTACGGGAGGGCCGAGGAGGCGGCGTACTCCTCGTGGCTGAACCGCTGGCGAGGACTTCGGGACTGGTTCGTCTCCACGGATGTGGGCCGACCGTCACAGGCGCGGTTGCTGCGCCAGGCGGCGATCACGGCGATCAAGCAGCTCATCGACGCGGTCGGGCTGCTCAACGAGCGGAGGTCCGGGCGCTCCGACCGATCCGCGGACTTCCGTGCTCTGGCTCGCTGGTTCGCCGAGGCGCCCGACGAAGCGGCGATGCACCGCTTGTGGCGGGCGGCCTTCGGCTTGACCCCGGCCCGCCACCTGACGGTCACCGCCGCCACCCTGGACGAGTGGCGGGAGGTCGGAGCCGGGACTTCCTGGCAGGACACACCCCCGATCAGGATCTCTCCCCAGCTCCGGCGTACCGGCTCCTACGAGCGGCGCGGCAAGCCCAACAAAGTGGCCGACCGCAGCCAGGCGCGCAGGCTGCTGATGGAGCAGGCCGAGCGGGAGGCGGCCGAGACCGCTGCGGCCCGGGCCCGGCTCCGCACGAACGGGCCGGTGCTGCTTTCGGAGCTGAACGTGCTGGACCTGCGGGCGTTCCGGCTGTTCCTGGGGCTGCTGGGTGACGCGCTGGCGGCCCGGCGGCCCGGGGAGAGGGAAGTGAAGACGGTGACGGGCGACGGCTCGATGGAGGTGCGGCTCACCCTTGTCCCCGATGGCGGCGAGGTCGAGATCCACACCGAGGACGGCGTTTTCACTGGACCTGAGCACGTGGTGGAGATCTCCGATCTTACGGTGGTCCGATGACGCCCGAGGAGGAACTGGCGCAGCGGCGCGCCGCGCTGCGCGCGCTGTTGGCCAGACCACTGCTGACGGCCGAGGACGACGCGGAGGCGCTGGGGCTGGTCCGCCGCCATCTGACCGAGCTGCGCGAGTGGCTCACCCGGGAGACCGGCTGGCGGCTGACGGTGGATTCGGGCACCGCGCGGCTGTTCAAGGGCGTCGCGGACACGTCCGACGCCACCCACCCCGCCAGAGGCAAAGCGGGGGAACCGTACGGCAGGCGCCGCTACGTCCTGTTGTGCCTGGCGCTGGCCGTGTTGGAGCGGGCCGACACGCAGACCACGCTCGGCCGCCTGGCCGAGGAGGTGCTGTCGGCGGCGGCGGAGCCCGAACTGGACTTCCTCTTCACCCTCGACAGCCGTGCCGAGCGGGCCGATCTGGTGACCGTGGTGCGCACGCTGCTCGGCTGGGGCGTGCTGCGCCGAGTCGTGGGTGATGAGGAGGCATATCTGGCCTCGACCGGTGACGTGCT
The DNA here is from genome assembly GCF_040605375.1 of Nonomuraea sp. NPDC005650. Lineage (NCBI taxonomy): Bacteria > Bacillati > Actinomycetota > Actinomycetes > Streptosporangiales > Streptosporangiaceae > Nonomuraea > Nonomuraea sp. NPDC005650. The sequence continues at coordinate 60,114 of NZ_JBEXCR010000023.1, read as the reverse complement.
GTACGACGTGCGCAGGCCGGTACTGGCCGCGTTGCTCACCGGCACGCGAGGCCCATCGACGATCATCGTGGAGTCGTTCGAGGAACGGCTGGCCGAGCTCACCACCGAGCCTGTCCCCGACACCGACGACCTGCGCAACCAGGCACTTCGCCGCAAGCTGACCCGCAGGCTGCTGGAGGACCCGGTGATCTACTTCGCCGACTTGGATGAGGCAGAGCGTGCCTACCTGACCTCCCAACGGCACGCGATCACCCGCCGGATCGTGGAAGCCACCGGGTTGGTGGCAGAAGTACGCGCGGAGGGCATCGCGATGGTGGATCCCGACGACGAACTGACCGACGTGCGCATGCCCGAACAGCGCACTGACGGCCACGTGACGCTGCTGGTGGCCGAGCACCTCGCCACCCGCGGGGCATCAAGTTTGGATGATCTGAGGGCATTCGTCCGGCAGGCCGCCCGTGACCATGCGTCGTTCTGGCGCAAGGGCGTGACCGAGCCGGGTGCCGAGGACGGGCTGCTGGCCACGGCCCTGGGCAAGCTCACGGCGCTGCGGCTGGTCCACGTCACGGCGGACGCGGCCGTGGGGCTGCCCGCCATTGCCCGTTACGCGCTGGACGAACCCGTCGTCAAAGGACAGTGATGCCGCCTTCTCCGACCTCCGAGCGCTGGAAGCCGCTGCGTGCCGGACTTGTCGACATGTTCTACTACGATGTGGAGGAGTTCCATTTCCACGACGGCCGCCTGCTGCTGCGCGGCAACAACGGCACGGGCAAGTCCAAGGTGCTGGCCCTGACGCTGCCGTTCCTGCTCGACGGCGAGCTCGCCCCGCACCGGGTCGAACCCGATGGCGACCGGCAGAAGCGCATGGAGTGGAATTTGCTGCTGGGCGGCAAGCACCCGCACCCCGAGCGGCTGGGGTACGCGTGGATGGAGTTCGGCCGCCGCGCCGCCGACGGGAGCGAGGAGTTCCGTACGATCGGCTGCGGACTGAAGGCGGTTAAGGACCGCGGCATCGTTCGGCACTGGTTCTTCGTCACTCCCCAGCGCATCGGCCGCGATCTCCATCTGCTCACCTCCACTGGAGTGGTGCTCACCAGGGAGAAGCTGCGTGAGGCGATCGAGGGCCACGGCATGGTCTACGACCGGGCTGCCGATTACCGCAGGGCGGTGGACGAAGCGCTGTTCGGGCTCGGCGAGCACCGCTACGAGGCGCTGGTGAACCTCCTCATTCAGCTGCGGCAGCCCCAGTTGTCCAAGAAGCCCGACGAGAAGCTCCTGTCGCGGGCCCTCACCGAAGCGCTGCCGCCGCTCAGCCCCACTCTGATCGCCACGGTCGCCGAGGCGTTCCGCGGCCTTGACGAGGAGCGAGACGCGCTGCGCGGGCTGGAGGAGGCGCGTAGGGCGGCGGCCGATTTCCTCGTCCACTACCGCCGGTACGCCGCGATCGCGGCCAAGCGCAAGGCTGCCGTCCCCCGCCTGGCGCAGAGCCGGTACGAGCACCTGGGCCGCGACCTCGGCGAAGCCGAGGCCCGTCACGCGGCCGCGGAGGCGGAGTTGGCCGCGGCCCAGCAGGTGCTGGAGGAGCTGGCAGCCCAGCGGAACCTCCTGGAGGCCCGCAAGGAGGCGCTGCGGCAGAGCCCCGAGATGCGTGACGCCGAGCGGCTCAAACACATGGGAGAGGAAGCCGGCCGGCTGGACTCCCACGCGCGCCGGTGCGAGCAGGAGCGCGACCGCCTCACCGGCGAGACCCAGCGCCGAGAGCAGCGGGCGAGCACCGCTCTCGGCAAGGCCGAGGAAGCGGACCGGGAGCTGGACCAGGCCAGGGAGTCCGCGCTCGCGGCCGCCCGCGCGGCGGAGTTCGAGGTCGGGCACCTCGCCATCATCGACTGGCACGCACTCGGCGAGCCGTTGGAGCAGGCCAGGGCCCGGCGGGAGGCCGAGACGCTGGCGGACCGCCAGGAGCAGGCGATCAACGAGCTGGAGCGGCTCATCGACACCGTTCGGCAAGCTCGGTCCCGGCTCGCCGCGGCCCGTATGGAAGTGGACCGGCTGACCGGCGAGCTGCAGTCCGCCGCCGAGCGCATCGAAGCCGCCGAGCAGGCCACCGGTGCGGCCACGGCCGGGCTGCTCCACGGGTATGCCCTGTACCTGGCCGGCCTGACCGAGCTGCGGCTGGACGACCCTGACGAGGTGCTCACGACGCTGGAGGGCTGGGCCGTCTCGGTCGATGGTCCCAACCCAGCCGCGACGGCGGTCGACGACGCGTCCAGGAACGCCACCGACGCCCTCGGCCGCTTGGGCGCCGAACTGGAGGCGGAGCTGCGCGAAGCGAGGCGGGCCGCCGCATCCCTGACGGAGGAGACGGCTCGGCTGGAGGCGGGCGGTCACGACGCTCCGCCCACCCCGCACATGCGCGCCTCAGACGCCCGGCTCGGCCGTCCTGGCGGCCCGCTGTGGAAGGTGGTGGACTTCGCTGAGGCAGTGCCGGCCGCGCATAGAGCCGGGCTGGAGGCCGCTCTGGAGGCCGCGGGCATCCTGGACGCGTGGGTCACGCCCGACGGGCGGCTGCTTGCCGAGGACGACACCTTCATCATGACCGGCGAGCCGCCGGCCGGGCCGTCGTGCTCCGCCGTCCTGCGTCCTGCCCTCGACCGCGCCGACCCGCAGGCCGCGGCCCTGTCCGACGCCGCCGTCGAGACCGTGCTCAAGAGCATCGCGCTCGGCCAGGGCGGTGGGACGTGGGTGGCCGTGGACGGACGGTGGGCCAACGGCGTGCTGGCAGGCTCATGGCGCAAGAACGACGCCCACTACATCGGCGAGGGCGCGCGAGAAGCGGCGCGGCGTGCCCGGCTGGCGACTCTCCGAGCGGAGCTGGACCATGTCGCCCAGCGGATCCATCGCCTCGGGACCGACCTTGACGCGCTCGCCGCCCGGCGCGAGAGGCTCGCGGCCGAGCATCGGGCGCTGCCTCCGGACGCTCCGCTGCGCGAGGCCCACGTCAAGCTCGCCGCCGAGCACGAACGCCGGCGCGAACTCGACGCCCAGCACACCGCCGCGACAGAGGTGGCGCTCCAGCGGCAGAGCGAGCTGGAGGCCGCCGACAACCGAGCCGCCGAGTTCGCCGGCGACGTCGGCCTGCCTGCCGAGCCTCAGGCCTTGGCCGAGGTCAAGAGCGGAGTCGCCGGCTATCGGCTGGCACTGGCCCGGTTCTGGCCCGCCGAACAGGCGCGGCGAGCCGCGCACGAGGCCGCCCACGAAGCCGCCGACGACCTCGAACGAACCCGGCGCCGGCTCGACGACGCGGCCGAGCCCGCGGTGGCGGCACGCGGCGAGGCGGACGCCGCGGCAGAGACCTACCGCGCACTGGTGGAAACCGCCGGCGCCGCGGTCGAGGAGCTGTTCCGCCGGCTCGACCTGGTGGAGCGAGAACTACGCGTACGCACATCAGCCGAGGGCGAGACCCGCCGCAGGGAACAGGCGGCCCTGCAGGAACGAGGCAAGGCTGAGGGCGTACGCGACGCCCTGGGCAGCCAGATCGACGAGGCGACCACGGCACGCGACACCGCCGTACGGGAGTTCCAGGCGTTCGCCGCCACGGGACTGCTGCACGTCGCGCTCCCCGCTCTGGACGTGCCCGACACGGACGGCCAGTGGGCGGCCACCCCCACGGTGCTTCTGGCCAGGACGGTCAACGCCGAGCTCGACGGCGTGGACGACGGCGACGGCCCCTGGGACCGGGTGCAGAAGAAGGTGGCCGAGGAGCACAAGCTGCTGTCGGACGCCATGGCCAGACACGGGCACTCGGTCGGACTGACCCTGCGGGACGGCGCCATGATCGTGGACGTGCTGTTCCAGGCCCGCAGCAGGGACGTTCCCGGCCTCGCCGAAGCGCTGTCGGAAGAGACCGGGCACAGGGCCCGGCTCCTGTCGGCCAAGGAACGCGAGATCCTGGAGAACCACCTACTCAACGAGGTCGCCGGAACGTTGCACGAACTGATCGCCGCGGCCGAGTCCGAGGTCCGGGAGATGAACACCGAGCTGGAGTCCCGCCCCACCTCTACCGGCATGCGCCTGCGTCTGGTCTGGAAGATCGCCAGGAACGCTCCTGAAGGGCTGGCGCAGGTCCGCGACAAGCTCCGGCAGATGGTGGACGCCTGGTCCGTCGCCGACCGGTCGGCCGTGGGCGCATTCCTTCAGGACAGGATCGCCCGCGAGCACGCCGACAACCCTGCCGCCGGATGGATGGAAGCGCTGACCCGGGCCTTGGACTACCGCGTGTGGCACGAGTTCGCGATCCAGCGGCTGCAGGATGGGCAATGGCGGGCCGCCACCGGACCGGCCTCCGGTGGTGAGAGAGTGCTCGCGGCGTCGGTACCGCTGTTCGCCGCCGCGTCGGCTCACTACAAATCGGCGGGCAACCCGTATGCTCCTCGGCTGGTCGCCCTGGACGAGGCGTTCGCGGGCGTCGACGACGACTCGCGCGCCAAATGCCTGGGCCTGCTGGCCACGTTCGACATGGACGTGGTGATGACGAGCGAGCGCGAATGGGGTTGCTACCCGCAGGTTCCGGGGCTTGCGATCTGCCAGCTGTCCCGTCGAGACGGCGTGGACGCGGTGCTGGTCACCCCGTGGCGTTGGGACGGGCGCGAGCGGCGGCGAGCTGAGCGCCCGGTCACCGCGATGCTGGCCCCCGACGTGGCCGTGGCACAGGACGGCCTGTTCGCATGAGCGTCCAGGATGAGCGGTTGGTACGGCTGCTCGGCGGTGACGAGATCGCCTGGCTGATCGATCGGGCACGCCGCCGCCTGGAACAGGGCAAGTCGCTGACCGGGACGGTGACGCTCACGACCGCGACTTCCGCGCAGCGTCGCGCGGCCGAGGCGCTGCTCGGCCGCCGTTCGGGAGCCGGCTCTTCCCTGTCGGTCTCCTTGGACGAGGTGGACCGCATCCTGCGAGCGGGCGGCGTCACCGCAGGCGGGCTGCGCGAAGCCGTCGCACGACTGCGCGGCCCGATCCGGGACCAGGCCGGAGAGAAGGCCACGCAAGCGGCGGCCTGGGAAGGGGCCTTCGCCAGGCTCGACGCTCTCATCGCCGACCGGCCCGAGCTGTCCGGGTGGCGATCGTGGCTGGAGTCCACCGGCCTGGTCAGAAGGCTCGCCAGCACGGCCGGAGAGGCATGTACCCTGCTCGACCGGCTGAGCACCGTGCTGAAGCGGCTGCCGTCTCCGGGTACGCCCCTCGGCCTGCTCGCCGCCGAGACCTGCGGAGACGCACACGCTCTGGACGAAGGACGCCCGCTGGCGACCCTCGCCGTGTCCGCGGCACGCGCCCTGTCCGATCTGCCGTACGCGGGCGAAGGCGGCGCGGACGCCCGCCGCTCGGCGTGGGCCGCTGTCGGTGTGCACCTCGACGATCTGTCCTCCCTCGTCCTCTGCCTGGGGCTGCCAGGTGACGACCGCTCCCCCACCGGCCGCATGCTGAGCGCCGCCAGAGCGGCGGGCGAACCGTGCGTGCTGACCCTGCGTCAACTCCGCCGCCACGAAGCACGGCTGCGCGCAGACCTGGTCAGGATCTGCGAGAACCCGATCGTGGTCGCCGCAGCGGCCGACGAACTCGGAGCTTCCTGCCCGCCCCTGATATGCGGCGGCGGCTGGCCGTCGGCGGCCGTCTGGCGGCTGCTGGACCTTCTCGCGGCCGGCGGCGCGACGTTCGCCTACCACGGGGACTTCGACTGGGGCGGAATCGCCATCGCCGCCGCGGTCCACGAGCGGATCGGGTTCCTGCCGTGGCGCTTCGATACCGCCTCCTATCAAGCCGTGCCCTCGTCGGCGCCGCTGTCAGGGCAGGTGCGCCCAACCCCCTGGGATCCGGAGCTGGGCATCGCGATGGAGCAACGCGGCGTACGGGTCGAGGAGGAGCTCGTACTTGCCGAGTTGATCGCCGACCTGGCCCTGAAGGCAGGTAGCGAGCCCTAGTGTCTCGAGTGGGGTTTAGCAGGCAGCCCTGCATGAGCAGGGCCAAAGCCAGCCGCAAGCAGATGGAACTTCTGGCCAGCACCGAGGTCTATCTCCGCGAGATCGCGAATGCCGGTTTCGAGGTGTACCGCAACGCATAGGTGAAGATCGGGACAGCTGGGCAATTTGCAGGGCAGGCTCGTCGACCCAGCCGTTCCGCTCGTAGAACCGGCGGGCGCGGCTGTCACCCGGGACGACCGCCAGCCAGGCCCGGCTCATGACCGTTCGCCGTGATTATGCATTCGGCCTCGGCGAGCAGGGCAGTCGCAACGTCGGTGCCGCAGTGCTGCCTGGCGACGTAGACCTGCTCCACCTCGTCCTCAACCGCCATGACGAACCCGGCCACGGCCTCCTCGACGGTGGCAACGACCGTATCGGCGATCCGCTGCTCCACGCGTTCGCTGAACGATTCCGAGGTCCGGGCCGCCGCGAGGGCATCGGGGACGTTGCCTCGGTGCCCGTCGTCCCAGCCCTCGTACCAGATCCTGGCGATCCTGCGCGTCTTCATCTCTCGCGGGACGCATCTGCCCGCTCTGGCTCCTTCACGACTCCGCGGCGGCGCCGGGCTCGACTTGCCACCGGCAGATTATCTTGGAGATCAGGCTGGCGCCGATGCGCTGGTAGAAGCGCTGTGCCGCCACATTCGCCGCGGCGACCTCCCAGCGGATCACCCGGCCGTCCGCAGCCTCGGCAACCGCGGACATCAGCCGCTCCCCCACTCCGTGGCCGCGGTGCCCGTCGGATACGAAGAGGTCGTCCAGCGCGAGATAGTCACCGCCCGACCACAGGCTGACCCGCACGAGCCAGGACACGTAGCCGATCTCCCGCCCGTTCCGCTCCGCGATCAGATAGGTGATCTCGGGGCGCGCGAGCAGCTCTCGCATGCGTTCGACACTCACGCCGACCGTGGACCGCTGGCCCTGATGCGCGGCGAGTTCGCACATCAACGCGTGAACGGTCGCCGCGTCAGCGGCCGTCGCACGACGGATCGACACCATGATGGGTACCTCTCTCAGCCGCTGCGTGGGATGTGACGGAGCTGGAGGAGCGCCAGGATCGCGGCTCCAGCCGCGATGACCGCCGCGACGACGGCCGCCACGTTGAGCCCACCGGCGAACGCCTCACGGGCCGGTGCCAGCACCGCCGCGGCCATGTCGGCCGGGAGCCCCTGGGCCGCCGACACCGCCCCGCCGAGGCTGTCGCGACTGGCCGCGGCCACCTCAGGCGGCAGGCCACTGGGCAGCGCGGTGCCGGTCTGGGCCCGGTAGACGACGGCGCCGATGCTGCCGATGACAGCGATGCCGAGCGAGATGCCCAGGTCGCTGCAGGTGGTGGCCAGCCCGGACGCCGCCCCCGCCTTCTGTGGCGGCACCGAGCCGACCACGAGGTTGGTGGTCAGCGCCATGGACGGCGCGACGGCGGGATAGAGCACCATGAAGCCCGCGACCAGCAGCGGCAGCCCACCCGCGACATCGACCTGGGTGAGCATCAGGTAACCGATCACCTGTACGACCAGCCCGGCCGCGATCAGGTGAGCGGGGCGGATGCGCCGGACCAGGACGGGTGAGAGCGTGGAGGCCACCACCAGCAGGGCCGCCCCCGGCAGCACCCAAAGCCCTGCCCGCAGCGGCGAGAGCCCCTCGACAAGCTGCAGGTACTGAGTGAACAGCAGGTAGATGCCACCGAGTGCGATCGCGGCGAGCAGAAAGACGCCCAGCGCGCCGCTGACCGCGCGGTTGGCGAACAGCCGCACGTCGAGCAGCGGCTCGGGCAGGCGTAGCTGGCGGACGAGGAACCAGGCGCCGAACGCCAGCCCGGCTGCGATCCCGGCCAGTGCGGGCAGGAGCGAGTCCGGCCTGGCCAGTTCTTTGACGCCGTAGACGATCGGCAGCAGGGTCGCCAGCGACAGCAGCACGCTGAACAGGTCCAGGCGGCCGACTGCCGGGTTTCGGGGGTTGGGCAGCAGCAGCGGAGCGCCGATCGCCACAATGGCCATGATGGGCACCGCGACCAGGAAGGCCGCGCGCCAGGAGAACGCCTCCAGCAACGCTCCGCCGATCACCGGGCCGAGACCGGTGCCAACGGAGATGCCGCCCGACCAGACGCCGACCGCGATGCCACGTTGCCGGGGATCGGCGAACGTGCTGAAGATCAGGCCGAGGGTGGCGGGCATCTGGGTGGCTGCGGCGACGCCCAGCAGCGCTCGCCACACGATCATCAAAGCGGGGTCGGAGGCGTTGGCGGCGATCATCGACACGACGGCGAAGACGGCGGCGCCGGAAATCAGCAGCCGACGGTGGCCGATGCGGTCTCCCAGGGTGCCCATGGTGACCAGGAGACCGGCCATCAGGAAGCCGTAGATGTCGATGATCCACAGCGTTTGGGTGCTGCTCGGCTTCAGGTCCGCAGCCAGCTGGGGGATGGCCAGGAACAGGATGGTGAGCATCATGAACAGCAACAGGGCAGGCAGGACCAACACCACCAGCCCCGCCCATTGCCTGAGCCCGGCGCGTCGGCCGTCGTCGATGTCCACGGATGACATGAGGGCGTTCCTTCGGTCGGAAGTGGTCCGGCGGGCATTTCAGACCGCCCGGACGTGATTGCGCCAACGTTAGGAAGGCCTGGGCGATCGCCGAATCAGTGAACTCGCCAGTACTCGCGGATCCGGGCAGGTCCGTGTCAGTTCGAGCGCTCGGCGAGAACCAGCCGCATGAGCCCGGCGCGCGAGGTGACGTCGGCCTTCTGGAACACCTTGCGCAGGTGGTAGTCGACGGTTCGCGGGCTAAGGAAGAGCTGGGCGGCGATCTCCTTGTTCGTCAGTCCTTCGCCGACGGCCAGGGTGATGCGCAGCTCCTGCGGGGTGAGCGTGCTCAAGGCGCCCGTGTCACGGGGCCGCGCCGACTCCCCGGCGGCGCGCAGCTCGCCCAGCACCCGATCCTCCCAGGCGAGCGCGCCGAGGCGGCGGAACGTCTCGGCCGCGGCGCGCAGGTGCTGCCGGGCCTGCGAACGCTGCCGGTTCCTGCGCAGTTGCTCGCCGAGCAGCAGTTGCGTCCTGGCGTGCTCCAGCGAGAAGTCGGATCCGACGCGCAGGCTCTCCGCGAACTGCGCCTCGGCGGCGCCGCCGATGGACAGCAGCGCCCGGCAGCGAGCACCGAGGGCGGCCAGCTCGGGTGAGGCAGTGTGCCGTCTCCACTGGTCGTAGCGCGCCGCGGCAGAGGCGGCCCGGTCGCGCTCGTCGGCACGGACCAGGGCCTCGATGAGGTCGGGGACAACTCCCATGGCCAGGTCGGCGGGCGCGCCGGCGTCCCGGTCGCCGGCCACCTCAAGGTGCCGTACGGCTTCGTGGTACCTGCCGGCGGCCAGCTCGACCAGGCCGAGCGCCCTCCAGGCATAGACGATCGCATCGGGCAGCCTGCGCTCACTCGCCTCGGCCAGCACGCCGGCGGCCAGCTCGGCGGCGTCCGGCCGGCCGCGCATGGCCGCGCACAGGGCGAGCAGCCCACGGTTGCGGCAGGCCGTGCTCGGCTGGCCGACCTCGACGGCGAACTGGTAGCCCTCCTCCGCGTGGGCCTCGGCGAGCCCGAGCCTGCCACGCGCGAGCTCGTCAGCGGCCTGATACTCCAGATTCCACGCCAACGCGCCGAGTGACCCGCCGACACGCGCGAGCTGCCCGGCATCGCGGTACAGGCGCCTGCCCAGCGAGTGGTCACCGAGCCCGCGTGCCACGGCGCCGGCCATGGTCATCAGGATCGGATCGGTGAGCGCATCGAGCGCGGCGCCATCCCATCGCACGGTCGCGGGGTCCTGACCGGCGCGGGCCTGGCCGGCGTGGCGCAGGAGCAGCAGCGCCGCGTCCTCCGGATCGTCCGGCGCCAGCGGAATCCCCTGGAGCCAGCCGGCGAGGTCGGCCCAGACATCAGAGCGGCGGGCGCGGGTGCCGAGGTCGGCGTACATCGCGACGGTCGGGGCGAAACGACGCCGGTCAAGGCGCAGTACGTGCGGAATCCACGGCCGGATGAGGCCCAGCGCGTCCTCGGGAGAGCTGGCGAACTCGGCCACGATGGCCTGCATCACCGCCAGCGGAATGCGGTCCGCTTCGTCCAGGAGGGGTTCGCGCTCGGCGCGGTCGAGCAGCTCCACGGCCCTCGTGGTGAACCCGCCGTGCAGGGCGGCGTGCGCGGCGGTCCACAGCCGCCGTCCCCGGCGCCGGCCGTCCGCGGTGAGCTCGGCCGCACGCGACAGCGCGGCCATGGCCGCGGCCGGGCCACCGCGCGAGGCCACCTGCTCGGCCGAGCGTTCGAGCTGCTCAGCGGCCTGCTCGTCGGGGCCGACCGCGGCCTGCCCAAGGTGCCAGGCACGGCGATGCTGGTCGGCCGGACCGCCGAAAGCCGCGGCGAGAGCGCGGTGGATCGCCACCCGCCGCTCGGCGGTGGCGCTGTGATAGATCGCGGACCGGATCAGCGGGTGCCGGAACACCAGCCGCGTCCCGTCGTAGGACAGCAGCTCGTCGAGCTCGGCGCGGTGCAGCGGGCCGGTGTCCAGGTGCAGCGACGCGGCGGCCCGCTCGAAGCCATCGAGACTGCCCGAGCCGTCAGCGGCGATCAGCTGCAGCAGCGGCAACAATCCGCCGTGCCGCGCCCGGACCTTCGCCAGAAACGCCCGACGCAGCTCGTCATGCAATGTCGGCGGCTCAAGCGTGCCCTCCGGGAGTAACGGCCGGCCGGCAAGCTCGATCAGGGCCAACGGGTTGCCGCCGGTGACGGCCAGCAGGCGGTTCTGCTCGCTCCCGGTCAGCCGTCGCTCGCCGAGCAGGGCCTTGGCCGATTCCCGGTCCAGGCCCATGAGCGGGACGCGGCGCAGGTCGGGCAGATCGGCACCGTGACCTTCGTCGGCCCGTGCGGCGAGCAGCAGCACGACGGGCTCGTCGGTCAGGCGGCGGGCGACGAATGCCAGGGTCTTCAGCGTCGGCTGATCCGCCCAGTGTGCGTCGTCGACGACGCACAGCACCGGCTGGTCGCCGGCCAGCAGGGACAGCACCGACAGGGTCGACAGGGCGACCAGGAACGGATCGGGTGGTGCTCCGTGCGTGCGCCCGAACAGCACGTCCAGGACCTCCGCCTGCGGGCCTGGCAGCCCGTCGACCTGGCCGAGCACGGGCAGCAGGAGCTGGTGCAACGTCGCGTAGGCGAGGTCGGACTCCGGCTCGGCACCGACCGCGCGCAGCACCCGGAAACCGGCGGCCCGTTCCTCGGCGCAGGACAGCAGTACGCTCTTGCCGATGCCGGGCTCGCCCTGCAGGATCACCCCGCCGCCGCGGCCCTGGGCGGCGTGCAGGAGCAACGACTCGAGCAGCCGGAGCTCGTCGTCCCTGCCCAGCACACGCCGAGCGTGAGAAGCGCCGGCACCTGCGAAGACGCGGGCACGAGGCGCCGGAACCGGCGACTTCACCGATGCGGCTACAGCCATGGCTCTCCTACCGCCGAACACCGGACAGCCGCGCGGACAAGGACGAGATCAACGTGACGCGAACAGCGTTGAGCGGTCGCACCGCCATCGTCGCCGGGCCCGGCATCGGGGTCAGCGCCATAGCGGGGGCGCCGTGCGGCAGCGCGGAACACGTCGCCGACGCAGTCGTACGGTTGTGCTCCGACGACAGCCAATGAACCACGCGCGAGACGTGCCACGGACGACACGGCGTTCCCGCGGTTCCTCAGAAGGTGGACGCAGGGCATCGTGCCACCGCTCAGTTCGCTGGTTGCAGGCCGGCCAGGAGGTTGAAGGCCCCGGTCAGCAGATTGAGGGTGACCACGCCGACGATCTCTGCGATAACGCGGTCACTCCAGCCATGTGCCCGGAGATCGGCGACATCCGCATCAGTGATGGAGGACGGCTCCGCCAGCACCCGTACGGCAACGGCGATCAGCGCCGCCTCTCTGGCGTCGGTGGACGTGCCCTGCCGGGCCAGCGCGATGTCGGACTCGCTGAGCCCGACCGCTCGCCCCGCCTCGACGTGCGCCTGCAGGCAGGTGCCACATCCGATCCACTCCTGCACGGCGAGCGAGACCTTCTCGCTGAGGGCACGAGGCAGCTTGACCCGCTTCATGGCACGCGAAAAGTTCAGGTAGCCCTCAAGCAGCGCCGGCGAATGCGCCATGGTGGCGACCATCTCCCCCACGCCGCCTCTCCTGTCGAGGATGTCGTTCAGCAGTTCCTTGGACTTGCCCGGTGCGTCGGCGGGCTCAAGCGGGACGAGACGTCGCATATGTCCTCCTCAAGACTCCCTATGTACTATACCCCCCTACCGTATAATGGGAAGCGTGGAGCGACTGCTGGTTGACCATTTGTCCCACTGGCTCGGCGGCTGGCCCGCGGTGAGCGAGCTGGACGTCATCGGCGCGGACGAGCGAGATCGTCCCGGCTGGGACGGCAAGATTCACCCCGCGATTTACCGTGAACTCCGGGGTGAGCAGTCGGCGCAGCCGCGTGTGCTCGGGCGGGTCCAACCCGATCAGTTGCCCGGCGCGCATCCTGGCCAGCTCATCGGGGTCTAGCGCGTCAGCTCCGCGGAGTGGGGTCAGGGCGCTGCTGAACCGGGCCGGATCCGCAAGCACCCGGCGGACATCCTCGTGGCGGCAGACCAGGTACCCGGGCAGACCCCAGGGCGTCTCCACCAGGACCACGCCCTCGCCGTCGCGGGCCCGGCCCAGTTCCTCGGCCGGGTCGAACCCGTTCCGCCGCATCTGCAGCGGCAGCTCGTTCGTTTGCGTCATCGTCTGCTCCATTCGCCCTGTGATTGATTTTCAGCGTCTTTGCGGGTGTGACCCGAGCCCCTCGCCGTCCATGGCCAGAGCTTGTCCGCCACCAAACCGGGCTGGCCGCTGGCCGTCCGCTTCGCCAACCTCAAACCGTCCGGCCACCCGCTGATCCACTCGCCCACGTAGCGCTCCCGCCGGGCGCGGGCTGTCCGGACATCAGGCCGTGGTGGAGCAGGAATCGGTCACCCCTGGCCTCGTCAGACAGGCGGAAGGCCGCACAAGGCCGCGGACTGCGGCCCTGGCAAGCTCCTGCACAGGTGCAGCACGGGAGCGAGCACCACGCGTGCGTCACGGCCATGTCTGGCCATGCTGCTCATGGCAGCTCCATGAGGAGGTACGGGGAAGTGCTCATATTCGGCGGCGAATGGGTAACCGCCGGAGGGACAGCCTCGTGCAGATGGGTTCGGAGGTGACGGCGATCGCGGGTGGGCCACCAGCGTCACCGCGCCAGCCGCGCCGGGCGGGCTACGGGGCCGGGATCACCCCGAGCTGCCGCATCTGCGAGAGAACGTCCACGACCGCCCAGGTCTCGGCGATCCGCCCTTCGGCGAAGCGGGCGATCAGGATCTCCTTGTACGTGATGGACCTGCCGGTCGGCGCGATGCCCATGTACTCGCCCTGGTGGGTCCCGGTGACCGTGTTCCTGGTGACCACCTTGTCCCCCTCGGCGATCACGTCCTCGATGTGCACGTTGAGGTCGGGAAAGGCCCGATGGAGCACCGCCAGCACCTCTTTCATCGCCTGCGTCCCCGCCGTGGCGATGGGCAAGGGCGTGCGGATCAGCACATCCGGATGGACGACCTCGTCGATCGTCCTGGAGATGATCTCCGCGTCGCCGGTGCCGACAGCGTCGTGGAAGCGCCGGAGCGCCGCCTTGTTGTTCACGACCTCAATGGTGGTCATGTGGTTGCTCCTCATATCGAGACGTACGTACGAGTGGTGGTCCGGCCCACGGTCACCAGCCGTAGGGGCCGAACCGCCCCCAGGCGACGAGCACGCAGAGCACGAACAGGACGGCGGTGGCCATCAGCCCGGACGGCTCCTTCCTGTGGATGTGCAGGGCCCCGGCCAGGACCATCGTGATCGCCAGCCCGGTCGCGGCGATCGGCGTCAGGAGGGGTGCAATGCCGGTGGTGGCCGGCACGATCAGCCCGATCGTGCCTAGCAGCTCCGTCACGCCGATGGACCGCACGGCCGTCTGAGAGAACGTTTGCGTCCACGGATACTTGCCGGCCAGCTTGTCCTTGGGCCGGACGAGCTTCTCCAGGCCGGACAGGGTTGTCGCTCATATCCAGACGACGAACGAGCGGCCGCCGGGGGGACAGCCGGCTCAAAGCTGTTCGAGGCGCCGGGTCAGGAGTCGCCGCTCGGGGGTTGAGGCGGCCAGCGCAAGGGCGCGCCGGTAGGCCGTCCGGGCCTCGGCGTCACGGCCCAGACGCCGCAGCAACTCCCCGCGCGTCGAGTGGAAATACAGGTAGCCGTCCAGGTCGAGGTCATCGACGACACGCAACGCCGCGGCGGGATCGCCAGCCTGGGCGACCGCCACGGCGCGGTTGAGCTCGACCACCGCCGAGCCGGTCAGGTCGGCCAGCCGCTGGTACAGGTCGGCGACCTGCGGCCAGTCGATGCGCTCACGCGCCTGGAGCGAGGCGATGGCGGCCTGCACGACGTACGCGCCGCGCCCGCCCAGCGCCATCGCCCGATCCAGCACCGCCCGCCCCGCCGCGATCTGCCGCAGGTCCCACAACGACCGATCCTGATCGTCGAGCAGTACGAGATCATCACCGGAGAACCGGGCCCGCCGCCGTGCGTGGTGGATCATCATCAGCGCCAGCAGCCCGTGCGCCTCCGGCTCCCGCGGCATCAGCCCGGCCAGCACCTGCCCCAGCCGGATGGCTTCGGCGCCGAGATCGACCCGGCCGCTGTAGCCCTCGTTGTAGATCAAGTAGATGACCGCCAGCACCGCGTCGAGCCGTTCGGGCAGCAGACGCGCGCCCGGGACCGCGAACGGGATCCCGGTCGCCTTGATCTTGGCCTTCGCACGGGTCAGGCGCCGCTTCATGGTCTCCTCCGAGACCATGAACGCTCGGGCGATCTCCACGGTCTGGAGGCCACCGAGAGCACGCAGCGTGAGCGCCACCTGCCCCTCCAGCGGCAGCGCCGGATGACAGCAGGCGAAGATCAGCTCAAGCCGCTCGTCCTTGATCAGCGTGTCGTCGAACTCGTCCACGATGGCCTCCGGCGCCGGCAGCAGGTGGACCTTCTGAGCCAGGATG
This sequence comes from Nonomuraea sp. NPDC005650, assembly GCF_040605375.1. Classification (NCBI taxonomy): domain Bacteria; kingdom Bacillati; phylum Actinomycetota; class Actinomycetes; order Streptosporangiales; family Streptosporangiaceae; genus Nonomuraea; species Nonomuraea sp. NPDC005650. Next base: position 45,009 of record NZ_JBEXCR010000023.1, on the reverse strand, counting down.
CGCTCCCGGCGGATCCGGTCGATCGCCCAGTTCCGGGCCGTCGTCACCAGCCACGCGCCCGGAGTGTCCGGCACGCCTGAAGTCGGCCAGCGCTCCGCCGCGATGGCGAACGCCTCCTGCGCCGCCTCCTCAGCCCGGTCGAAGTCACCGAGGAACCCGACCAGCGAGGCCAGCACCCGGCCCCATTGATCACGGAACACCTCCTCCAGCACGCTCAGAGCCGCATCACCGGCCTGACCTCCACGGTGCCGCCGAACCGCAGGGCCGGAACGCGCGCCGCCAATTCGAGCGCTTCGTCCAGGTCAGCGGCCTCGATCAGGCAGAAGCCGCCCAGCACCTCTTTGGTGTCGGCGAACGGGCCGTCGGTCATCAGCGTCCGGCCGCCGGACAGCCGCACGCAGGTCGCCATCTCCGCGGGCTGCAAACGCGCGGCACTGACGTAGCGGTCGTCGTCGGCCATCGCGAAATACTCGGCGTACGCCGCCGCACGCTCCTCGTCCGACGACGTCTCCAGGTAGCCGGGCTCGGCGTAGATCAGCAGGGCGTACTGCATCGCAACCTCCAGGGCAGGGGCTTACACCAGTACGACGAACGAGAGGCCGCGCAAGGGACACCACGCGCATATTGCCAATGTAACGACTTCCCACCCGCCCCTGACTCCGTGCGACGCCTTTCAGGCGGGCGCCGGGGCCGGCCACACGGAACCGGGGTGGGCGAAGTCGGGATGGGCGAAATCCATCTCCTTCATCAACGCCACCTTGCGCTGCCACGGCACGAACAACCGGGAGATCACCGGCATCTTGAGCATCCGCATCAGCGCCCTGCGCCGAACCAGTTCCACCCGGCTGAACGGGACGAACAGGCTGCGCATCCGCATCCCGTTGTCCTGGAGGTCTTCGATGGCCGGGCGCAGGCGCCGTTCCCACTGTGCCATGGCCCTGGAGACGCTGCGGGGGTGGCGGGCCAGCATGGTGCCCAGCAGATCGGCCCCGGCCATCCCGGTCGAGGCGCCCATCCCCGCGTACAGGGTCACGCACCAGGCCGCGTCACCCACGAGCACCACCCGCCCGCGATGCCAGCGGTCCATGTGCACCTGCTCGACGGAGTCGAACAGCACGTGCTCGGCCGACTCCAGCGCGTCCAGCGCCGCGCCCAGAATCCGCCCCATTGGCTCTGGACCGAACGCCTCACGCACCCTGTCAGCCTTCGGCCCGGTGAACTCGGCCTCCACATCGTCGGTGAGGTAGTTCAGCAACACGGTAGGCGGCTGATCCTTGACCGGAAAGGTCCACATCGACCGTCCGGGCTCCATGAGGATGACGCAGTCGGTCTGCTCGTGACCGGGGAGCGCACGGGGCAGTTGGTAGGCGACCGCCATGCAGTTCATCCGCCGCCGACACTTCTCGTCGGGCCCGAACACCAGTTGCCGCACCGTGGACCGCAGCCCGTCCGCGCCGACGACCAGATCGAAACGCTCGGTGGCCGACATCCCGCCGGTGGTGGCCAGCGTCACGTCGACCCCCTCGGCGTCCTGCTCGATTCTGGTCGGTACGGTGGCGTACCGAATCTCGACGTCGGACGGCAACGCGGCGAACCCGGCCTCCTCCACGTCTCCCCGCATCATCATCCACGGGCGGCCGGGAAAGTCCTTGAAGCTGAACCCGGGCCGCCGCCTCCCGGCCCGGTCGATGTCGTAGCTGGCACCGTCCGGATCCCGGTCGACCAGCCCATCGAGGATGCCCAGGCGCTCGGCGGCGGCCCGCCCGGCACCGAACAACGCGATGAAGTATCCACCGGACCGCCGCGCGGCACTCCGCTCGACGATGACCGGCGTCCACCCGATCTGCCGCAGCCGCAACGCCGCAGCGATCCCACTGATGCCCAATCCGACCACCAGAGCCCGACGGCCACGATAATCAGACACGTCCATGATCTCCCTCCTCAGAGGTGCATGTAGGAAACCCCAACCACCCACCCGGCCCCCGCCAAGCCGACCAAAGCCACCGGCCGACGGCGGCGGAAATGAGGTCGACCGCGGAAGGCCGGATGAGGCCTGCTGCGGAGCGCGCGTCCCTCATCCGGCTTGGGCGCGAAACGCCGCCGCTACCCCGCTCTTCCGATAGCCGGCCCGCTATCCCCACTGTCCCGGCTGGTAGTCAGCCATGGGGGGCTGCTGGGTGATGACGTTCAGCCGGTTCCAGGTGTTCATGAGGGCGATGTGGGACAGCAGGGCGCCGAGTTGGGCCTCGTCGTAGTGCTTGGCGGCGTTCGCCCAGACCTCGTCGGGGACACCTCCGGCCGCGTCCGCGATACGCGTGCCCTGCTCGGCCAGCTCCAGGGCGGCCCGCTCGGCCTCGGTGAAGACCGTCGCCTCCCGCCACACCGCGACCAGGTTGAGCCGCACCGACGTTTCCCCCGCGTGCGCGGCGTCCTTGGTGTGCATGTCGACGCAGGCGGCGCAGCCGTTGATCTGGCTCACACGCAAGGCCACCAACTCCTGCGTCACCGCGGGCAAAGCGGAGTCGTGCACGACCTTGTTCGCGGAGATGATGTACTTCGCCAGCTTGCTCGTGACCGGGTTCTCGGAGGTGTTGAGTCGCGCTTCCATGATGATCTCCTCTGCCGTGTTCGCTGTCACCCCAACGACGAACGAGCCCATCCCGAGGGGACACCGAGGCCCGAGATCCACACGACATCCTGGTCGCCGAAGAGTCGGTCATCGCCCTTCTCAACACCAACGCCCGGCCCGTCGTGACCTGGGCGGGCCGACGCGGGCCGCCGGCCCGCATTCCGGTAGCGGGCTGGAAGCGGCTCGTCCCGATTCAGGCGACCAGGATTGTCGTCAGGTAGTCGATCACCGCGTCGCCTGACCGGGTCCGCACGGCCACATAGCCGTCCGGCCGGACGGGATGATGGCCGCCCGCATCCGGCGGCGGGTGCGATGGGCGTCGGCCAGCTCCACTGTCCCGTCGGTAACGCGGCGCCACGGCGTTCCTCCCGGCCGTCGGCGCTCTTCTCGGTCCACAGCGGTTCCGGCAGCCACGGACCGATGTAGTCCGCACGCAGCCTGCGCACCTTGCGGAACTGGTCGACTGCGGCGAAACACCGTGTCACAGTGCGCGGCGCTCCAGCGTCTGATCGTAGAGCGGCCAGGCACTCCGGCCGTGGCAGCGGGAAGGGAACGTGCTCGATGACACACCACCAGCCAGAAGGAGACCGCACATGAAGGTCGTGCTCGTGGGAGCGACAGGCACCCTCGGCGGCGAACTCGTGCCGAGACTGCTCGCCGCCGGCCATTCGGTGCTTGGCCTGACCCGCTCCCCCGGCAAGGCGCGCCTGCTGGAGGACGCCGGCCGGAGTATCCGAGTTGCCGGGACGGCCTGCGGCACGTGCGCCGGGTAAGCGCGTGATGCGCCGACTGCGTGCCGTCATCGCCGCCGACACGCTGCACGTGCACGGCTACGACCGCGAGGCTCAGCTCGCCGCCGGGCGACCGCCGACGCTGAGCATCGACACGGACATTCCCGGCGTCTTCGAGGTTGAGCTCCACTGGAGCGGGCTGGTCCTGACCCGGCTACACGTGAGCCCGTGACCGGCGGCTGAGCTGCCTGCGGTGCACCACGAGGCCGGCCAGCGCCAGCAGCGAGACGAGACCGAGCTGCCACCAGTTGTTCGGGCTGCCGCCGAGGTCCAGGTCGGCCGCGTGGTTCACCGCGTGCAGCGTGTTGGTGACGAAGAACCCGACCAGCACGATCGACAACACGTCATGCCACACCAGCGCGCTCAGCATCATCAGCCCAATGCCGATCTGGAAGACCCCGGCGTCGTGCAGGAAGTGCACGTGATTGGGGAATCGGGCGAAGACCGCGAAGCCCGCCGGGTCGATGCGCATCCACACGCCGAAGACCAGCATCGTCAGCGCGCCGACCACCACGGCCACCTGGACGAAGATCCTTGCCGGCCTGCTGTAGCCGTTCATCATATCGTGTCCCTTTCCTGTGCTTGCTCGCTCTGGTGCTAGGACGAGCGCCCACCGCAGCGTGTGACACGGCTCAGCCCGCGGACATCACCGTGATGCCGAGGCCCGTGTAGACGACCATGAGCGTGAGCATCGGGTACTGGCCGGTCCGCAGCTCGCCGGCGCGCACCACTTCCAGCGCCTTGTCGTGCGCCGACACCGCGCCGGCGATGTGGCCGAGCACGATCGCGCCCACCTGGAAGACGACGATCAGCGACGGCGCCAGGGCGTACGGCTGGAGGAGGTTGTGCCGGAGCCAGACCTGGTGGCCGACCGGATTCAGCACCTCGTCCAGCCGACGCGTTCACCACTGACGCCGGCGGCGGCCTGCACTCGGCCGTGCCTTACATCGCGGGGCTGACCAGTCCTGTTTGGTAAGTGATGACGACCAGTTGCGCACGGTCGCGTGCGCCCAGTTTCGCCATCGCGCGGCTGACATGGGTGCGCGCGATGGCCGGGCTGAGAAACAACTCGGCACCGATCTCGTGGTTGCTGAGGCCCTGCCCCACCAGGGCCAGCACTTCGCGCTCGCGCTCGGTATCGTGATGGATCTGCAGGGTGCGGGCTGCCGAGCGCGCTATCTGATCCGAGATTGGATGGAAATCCCGCCGCTCATCGATGAGATCCTCGCCAGCGCCGACATCCAGATGATGCTCACGGGGTCCGGGTGCCGCGAATAAACAAAGAGCTGTTTCTTGCGACGCAGCACCATGATCCCGCCTGCCCTCTCGAGACACGAACCCGAACAGGATCACCACCGAGTTGTCCCGTAGCCGTAAAGCCAGCCAGCGCCTGCGGCGATCATGGGATCGTCGCGAGCTTGCCCATCCGGCTTCAGCGGTCTCGTTCCGGCAGCCGCGACCACAGATCCGGTGGGCCGACGACGGCCCGGGCGTCAGGCAGTCGCAGTCCCGCCATGGCGCACGAATATGCCACGGCCTCGCCCTGGTAGAGGTATTCGGCGAGAATCTCGTCGGCCGTCAGGTGTCCACCGGCGCCCCGCAGCCCGCGCTGTTCAAGCCGATGGACGGCGTCGAGTCCCAGATCGCCTACGACGACCTGGACCGCAAGGTCACCAGCACCGACGCCCGCGGCAAGACCATCTGGACCGGCTACCACGGCCTCTCCCGCGTCACCGAGACCCGCGACGGCTCGGCCACCGGCACCGAGCTCACGTCCTTCGTCTACGACACGCTGCGCAAGGGCTCCCTGACCTCCGCCATCCGGTACGTCGGCGGCCAGTCCTACGTCAACCGCGTCGACAGCTACGACCCTCTCGGCCGGGCCACCCGCACCAGCGTGGTCGTCCCCGCCACCGAGATTGGGCTGGAGGGCACCTACACCTTCAACACCAACGGCACCCTGCAGTCGCTCGCCTACCCCGCCGCCAGCGGGCTCGCGGCCGAAGCCGTCACCCACGGCTACGACGAACTGCTGCGCCGCACGACGATGGGCTCCAACCTGTCCACCTACGTCACCGGCACCACCTACACCCACACCGGCAAGGTCGAGCAGTATGAAGTCGGCTCGGTCGCCGACAAGAATGCCTGGTTCACCTACACCTATCAATACGGCACCCAGCGCCTGGCCTCTTCACGCGTCGACCGCCAGAGCCAGACCGGTATCGCCCGCGACGCCAGCTACATCTACGCCCAGGCCGGCAACATCGCCTCCATCGCGGATGTGTCCGTCAATGGCGCCGACACTCAGTGCTTCACCTACGACGCGCTGGATGTCGTTGAGGACAGCGCCCAACCCGCTCGCCGCCGTCAAATTCGGAGACCCCAAACCTTCGATGCACAGGTCTTGCGAGGTCATAGCATGCACGATATCAAGGCAGCAATTCCCAGCACGTGGACATCCAAAACCAGACGGAACGGTCTTTGTTGATCCGGACAACTTCGGACGACAGATCCACATAATGCCTGGCTATACTGCTGGGAACCGTCCTGATCCACTCACGCATGGACCGTACGCGGAGATATCGCAGCCCGGAACCACTACCAAGGTGCCCCTGCTGGGAAACCCAACACTTGGAGGAGGTTGATATGAGTCCCGAGGAATCATGGCTTCTCAATGAAGTCAACGCGCATCTGGAGGACTATGGAATGATCGGCCTCTACGAACTTATCTGGCTCCTGAACGGTTCAGCTTTTCCTGGAAGCAGGTCTAGCTACGACGCGATCGCTCACAGCGTGGCAGCAGCCGTCCTTAGAAGTCGAGATATCATTATCCGTCGCCTGAAGTGGCCGACCATTGAGGTCGACCATGTCCCGCTCGACGAATCTGTCCTTAGCAATGCTGGTTCGTGGGAGATAGGCCGAGACGGCACATATGTGGCATTCTTGACGCCAGATTTCTAGGCTGCCGACCTAGCAAATAGACGAGGGTGATCGGCTATTGGAGCCGCCACCCTCGCCCTCATCTCTCGGGATCTTCAGCACGTCGTATAGGGGCTGGCCACATGAGCGCGATCGGGTATCCAACGAACTCCAAAAGTGATCGGATCAGCCAATCGGTAGAAGGCGAGAAATTCGGGGTCTTCGAAATTAAACGGGGATGGTCCGGTTTCTGCTGGCGCGTGTGGTTGCGGAGCGTGACCGGAGGCGTTGGTTGAAGGGGTTGCGAAAGCCGTATGCGCCGCGGGCTTCGAACTAGATGACTCGGTTGGTCCCCAAGCTCTTGGCGTTGATGATCCCGGCGAGAAGGAAACGCCTCGATCTCGCTCTGCCAGGCCTCGACGGTCGCGACGAGCGTCACGAGCTCGGGCAGGTAGGCGTGGTCGGCGCACCAGGCGCAGAAGGCGTGCGGCTCGTATATTCAGCCGCAGCGTCCGACCTGCGGGTCCGACAGACACGCTGGATCTCCTGCTCCCCCGGTTTGAGTAGTCGCTCAACCTCTTTTGAGCAACCGCTCAGACGGTAACGATCAAGATCTGCAAGCCTGCCAAGGACTGCAGGTCAGCGCATGAATCGAATATTCGACCCACCCCTACACCCGGAGCTGGTCAACGCCGCTCTGCTCGATTTCGTCAAGTAGGGGTCGAGTCACACGTGGCCCCGTTCCGGGGGGACGGCGCCACGAGCGTGTCCCCCCTCGAGATCACGGTTTCGTGCTGTGAACTGGGGTTTTGCTACGCGATCAGGGCGACGGCTGCGACCATCGCAAGGTGTTGTCGTTGTCGCTTGTCTACCGGTTGGTGATGGATTTGTTCGGCCTGCTGACGGTGCTGGTCCGCTCTGATCTATCCAAGGACGTTGAGCTGCTGGTGCTCCGTCACGAGGTACTCCGCCGCCGACTCGGTAGCCGGCCGCGGTGGGATCACACCGATCGGCTCTGGCTTGCGGCGTTGTCGCGCCTCATCCACCGCCGCCGGTGGACGGAAGTATTCCGGGTCATCCCCGGACATCTCACAGCGATAGTCGGTGTCGTTATCACACTGAGTGCCTGTGGCCTGCACCCTCAGTGGTATAACATCGCGTCTGCCGCTGTATCTCCCGACGGGAAGACGGTCACTGTCACCGCACAGGTGAATTCCTGTCAAGAGGTAACCAGTTCGACAGTCTCCGAACAGACTACCGACGTCACCGTTGGGATAGAGGTTCGCGATAACTGTGAGCCGTTTTTCCCGTGGGAGGAAGGATCAGCTCACACAGCCATGGGCTATGACCGTAAGGTTCAGCTTCGCCTCGAGAAACCACTGGCCGATCGACGTTTGATCGATCGGGCCACCCAACAGGAGGTTCCGATTTTGTGGTAGCTGCGGCTGCCGGATGGAGTCAGCGTCATAGCGCGACCAGTTCGCCCTTGCCGACGCTATGTGGAAGATTTGCGGGACTGGATCGTCATCGACAGTTCGGCGCTGTGGCCCCCAAGTCCATCACTCGACTTTTGCTCCTCTGAATGAGGGTCATGCGGCGTCCTACGGGCGCCGATTAATTATCCGGCCAGGTCAAGCCACGTATCGGTATTCCTTCAGGATACCTCCGAGCCGATCACGTCGGCGGATGTCCAAAAAGGTGATCGGGGCTGTGGGGCTCAGAAACGCGAATCACTTCCAATGCGGAGCCTTCGTCCCAAGGGCGTGAGGCTGAGGGGCGCCAAGCGGCTGGTCAGGATCGCCTGGGATCACAGTTTGTGATCTCGTCCACGGCGTACGCGGTCAATCGGGGCCTGCTGTCTTTGCCCGCGCCGCTGCTACGGAGGAGCGTCTCCAAAGAGTCGGAACTGCTGGTGCTTCGGCATCAGAACGCGATCTTACGCCGTCAGGTCCCGCCGGTGCGTTACGAGCTAGCCGACCACCTGTGGCTCGCGGCGCGCTCACACCTGCACACCCCGCTCCCGACGGGCGGAAATCTTCCCCCGGCCAGGTTGCCGGCCTGCCCCGCACACCCGTGGGACTACAGCAACCGTCGCCGTCCCGGGCGGCCTTCCACCGCGGCTGCGGTCAAGGCCCTCATCCTGCGCATGGCCGCGGAGAACCCGAGGTGGGGGCACCCCGGCGCATCCACGGTGAACTGGTTGTACCGCGTCAAATTCAGCCACGTCGGCACTGACCTGTGGTTTGACGGCGTCCGGCTCGAAACCTGGTTTCGCGAGGTGCTGTTGTCGCTTGTCTACCGGTTGGTGAGGGGCTTGTTCGGCCTGCTGGTGGTGCTGGTCCGCGCTGATCTGTCCAAGGACGTTGAGCTGCCGGTGCTTCGTCAGGAGAACCAAGTGCTTCGCCGTCAGCTCGGTGACCGACCACGGTGGGGTCACGCCGACCGGCTGTGGCTTGCGGCGTTGTCTCGGCTGATCCACCGTCCCCGGTGGGCGGAGGTGTTCCCGGTCACCCCGGCGACGATCGTTGGCACCGTGACCTCGTAGCGCGCAAGTGGACCTCCACCGACCGCCCGCGTACAGGACGACCCGGCACCTCACCGATCCGCGCCGACCGGACAGCAGTGCCTGGCCGCTCAAGCCCACGCGATCATCGCGTGTGACTTCCTGGTGGTCGAAACCATGCTGCTCAAGCGGCTGTATGTGCTGGTCTTCATCGAGCACGGCACCCGGCGACCGCGTCTGGCCGGAGTGACCGCGCACCCGACCGGAGCATGGACGGTGCAACAGGCTCCCAACCTGGCGATGGACCTGGGCGACCGTCTCGCCGGGCTGCGGTTCGTGATCCACAATCGCGACCCGCTCCTCACCTCCACCTTCAGAGAGGTCTTCACAGCTGAAGGGCTACGGGCTGTCACAACGCCGGATCGGCGCACCCGTCGCGGCACCAACGTCCCCCGGGCGCCACGATGCAGCCCCTCTGCGACGTGACCGACCTCAACGACCCGCGGTCCATCCGCCGAAAACCCGTCGTTGCAAGCATGATCCTGCGGTCCGCGACCGCGCTCGCGATCACTTGTGGGTGGTGGCAGCGTTGTCTGTGGTGTTCCTGGTCCTGCAGTGGGAGCCGATCAACCGCATCCCCAGCACCGTGGCCGCACTGGCGGGCCTGACGGCGGTCGGAGTCGCCGTCAGGGCAGCCCTTCCCGGTGCCGTGTGCGGGATCCAAGCCTCCCGTACGGGCAAGGCCACCAGCGTAGTGGTCACCGGGTGAGCGGTCCGGCGGCCATGGAGACGTCGCGGTGCACAAGACCAGCGGCGCGATGGCCTCCGACGGCGGGAGGCCACGAGCAGCATGCGGCTGACCGTGCCGCAGATCATGACGGCTCTCCAGCGACAAGCTACCGGCGTTACGAGGCGATGGACTTCTGCGAGACCGCCGCCGTCTAAAAGTGGCAGCCGCTACCATCCTCGGGTGGCGCAAGCTCAGCGCAGGCACATCCCCAACGAGATCCGGCGCGCGCTCTTCGACGCGACCGACAGACGATGCACCATATGCCGCAGACCCCTGGACATCGAGGGCGGCACCCACCACATCGGCGAGATGGGCCACATCGCGCCGCACTCCCCGGACGGGCCTCGCCGGGGGGCGGCCAGGCCGGCGGAAGTCGATGGCCTCGGCAACCTCATGTTGCTGTGCCCGAGCTGCCATCGAACCATCGACAAAGAGCCGGGCCTGTGGCCGGATGAACATTTGCGCGCCATCAAGGCCGAGCACGAGGGGTGGGTGGTCGTCGAACGGGCCCGACCGGAGCCCGACAAGCCACTCGACGAAGAGCCGACGGGCCTCGGCGAGATCGTGGAGATCGGGGACGTCGCCTACCGGGTCACGAGCGATCCCGAGGAGGAGAGGTCCGCGGACGGCACAGCGATCGTGTCCCGGGCGTTCGCGTTCGCGCCGGACGGCCGTCACGTCTGGATCCGCAGGATCGCCACCAGATGGCCCGGTTCCGAGGCCCTGGAACGCCGCGTCGCCCTGGCCGACGAGGCCGGCCTGCTCACCGAAGCGCTCCCCTGCCTGCCGCCGCCCGTCGCGGCATCCATGACGGCGGAGACGGCGGTGCTGGTCACCGCGGTTCCCTCGTTCACCACCCTGGCCGGCTTCTACGGCGGCCGGGGCCGTGAGGCCGAGGCCGTGCGTGTCCTGGCCGCCGGAGCCGCCGGGCTCTGCGAAGGGCTGGCCTCCCTGCATGCCAGAGGCCTCGCCCATGGCGCCCTCGACCCTGATTCGATCATGACCGACCGGGACGGAGCGCTCTTCCTGCGCGACGCCGGCCATGCGTTCCTGCATCCCACCGAGCCCACCGAGGACATCCGCCGGCTGGCCGAGCTGATCCACGTGACGGTGACCGGGCGCCCACCTGTACCGCTCGTCTCGGCCGCGGTCCTGAACCCCGCCGTCCCGGAGCGCTTCGCCCGCGCCCTCGACCGCGCGCTCTCACCCGACCCGGCCGAGCGCGGCGACATCGCAGAACTCGGCGCGGGACTGCGCAGCTGAGGTGAAGGAGCAGATCGTGGAGAGAAGGGTCGTCGACCTCGGTCCCGAGGTCGGTCTGCTCTGGTCCAAGAACTTTCCCGGCAAGCTGGTCGGGCAGCGCGAACGCCATCCGCTCCTACCAGGGCTGGAAGGGATCTGCCACGATCTGTGGGCGGCCGGGCCGCAGAATCTGATCCCCGCTCGCCTGGAACGCGGCCGCGAGGGCCGGGACGACTTCCTCAAAATCTACATCGACGGCCGATACGCGCTCATGCTCTTCGCCACCCAGGACTTGCGCGGCTACCGGATCGGCTGGATCCATCCGATGCGCTTCAGCGACCACGATCAGATCGTGCGGGGCGGCCTGCTGCTGCGCGCCGGGCAATGGCGGGTCTACGACCACCCCTACCAACTGCATCACTCCTCCAGCTGGCCGGCCGTCCAGACCGCCTGGACCACCGGCGTCACCGCGCCGCCCGATCAGGAGCCCACGGTACGGGCCTCCCACACCGCCTATCTCGACCGGCTCGCCACACTGGTGGATCAGGGACGGCGGATCGAGTCCTCGGCGGGTGACGCCAGCCGGCTCGTCCCGTACCACCGCGTCACCCCGGTGGCCGCGACCCGCCGCTCCGCACGGTCGGTGCACGCTTTCCAGCTCATGGGCGCCAACAGGCTGGCGGAAGGCACCCGCGTGCACATCGACGGCGACCCCGACCTGCGCGGCCGGATCGAGCGGATCGACGAGGGCGTGGCAACGGTACGGTTCGAACGGCCCGTGGACTTCAACCGGATCCCCGAGAGCGGCGCCTTCGCCGAATCGCCCAACCTGATCGCCTACGACAAGAAGCGCGCGGCGATCGAGATGCTGCGGGAGGGCCGCGCCCGCAATCCACTGCTGCTGACCGCGCTGGTCGACCGCCGCTTCCAGCCCTTCGCCCCCGCGCTCGGGCGCCGTCCCCGCGAGCATCTGGACGCCAGCCAGCTCAGCGCCTTTCACAAGGCGCTGACCGTTCCCGACCTCGCCCTCATCCAGGGACCGCCCGGCACCGGCAAGACGCACACCATCCGCCAGGTCGTCCTGGCCTGCGCCGAGGAGCAGCGCAAGGTCCTCATCTCCTCCTACACCAACCGAGCGGTCGACAACGTGCTCCAGGACCTGCCGGAGGACCTGCTGGTCCTGCGGATCGGCCGGGAGGACGGCGTCACACCGGGCTGCGAGCACCTGATGCTGGAGGCGCGGGCGGTCGAGCTCCAGCGGCGTATCGCCGAGCGGACGGAGCCCGTCCTCGCCCGCTACGACGCCGCGGCTTCTGATGGCCCGGCGGACGCCCTGTTCCGGCAGCTCACCGAGGATCTGCGGCGTCTGGAGGAGGCCGGTGCGGACGTTCGGCGGAGCGCCGCCGCGCTGGCCGAGCGGGAAGATGCCGTGACCGCCGATCTCCGACGGCAGACGACAGCCCTGGACGACGAGGGGCGCCGCCACGAGGAGCTGCTCGCCGGGCACGTCCAGGCCCTCGACCGGCTCGACCGCGCGCTGGGCAGGGCACAGCGCGCCGCCGCAATCCCGCTGGTCGGCCGGTTCTTCCTGCGGCGGCTCACCCGCCTCCAAGGGGAGCGGTCCGCGACGGCCGCCGAGTCCGAGGGCATCCGCCGGACGCTGGCCGCGATCGCGCAGGACCGGGCACGATTGGCGGCCGAGCTCGACCAGGTCCGCGCCACGCATCCCGACCTCGTGGCCGCCCGCCAGGCTCACGAGCGCGACCTGGCCGGACAACGATCCCGCGCCGAGCGGGCCGCACAGGTCGCCACGTCCCTGCGCGGACTGCTCGACAGCGAGACGCCCGAGATCAGTGCCGACCCGGCGAGGCTGGCCGCGTTCCTGCCCGCCGCGAGCTCGGCACTCGGGCTGATGCGCAGACGGCTCGATCTCCTGACATCCTGGCGCGGGCAACTCGAGCGGCGCACCGAGCAGTTGTACGGCGAGCTCGTCAGATACGCCGACGTGATCGGCGCGACCTGCATCGGCACCGCGACGAGCGAGCATTTAGACAACGTCGACTTCGACGTGGCCATCGTCGACGAAGCTGGTCAGATCAGCACGGCCGACCTGCTCGTCCCGCTGGTCCGGGCACGCAGGGCGGTCCTCGTCGGCGACCACGTCCAGCTGCCGCCGCTGCCGGATCAGCGGCTGGTCGCCTGGGCCGCGGCGGAGCACCCCGGCGATTCCGGGCTGGCCCGGCTCATCACCGACAGCGCCTTCGAGCTGCTGTTCCCCTCGACGCCCCAGGAGAACAGGGAGCTGCTGCGATTCCAGCGCCGGATGCCCGAGAGCCTGGCCCGCTTCATCTCCCGCCATTTCTACGGCGGTCTCCTGGAAACCGACGTGAGACGGGTCCACCACGACGACCTGTTCGCCGCTCCCATGGCGTTCGTCGACACCGCGGAGCTCCCGGAGCGCGAGCGGCGCGACCGCAAACCCCGCGCGGACGAGCCCTGGCCCAAGGACAGCCGGCTGAACGAGTGCGAGGCCAGGCTGCTGGCGCTCCTGGCGGCCCACTACCACGCGCAGTCCGATGACTGGGCGGTCATTCTCCCGTACTCGGCTCAGATCGGCCTGGTCACCTCCCTGCTTGCCCGGCGCATCGGCGACGAGAGTGTCGTCGCCCGCCGGGTGGCGACCGTCGACTCCTTCCAGGGCGGCCAGCACGACACGATCCTCTTCGGGTTCACGGTCAGCAACCCGTACCGCAATGTCGGCTTTCTCCGGGAGGTACGCCGCTCCAACGTGGCCTTCTCCCGTGCCAAGCAGCGGCTGGTCCTCGTCGGTGATCTCACCACGCTCCTCAACGCCACCGACCCCGGCTTCCGCGACCTGGCACAGGCGCTGCACGACCACGTGCGAACCGCCGGGGACCCGCGCGGCTACCGCGAGATCATGCGACGCCTCGGGGAGAGCCCATGAGCAGCACGTCGGCCGACACGATCCGGTACGCCCAGACCCGCGCCCTGGAACACGCCGCCGACCTGCCCGGCATCCGGCCACTTCGGATCCACGCGCTCGCCTTCCCCCTGCACGCCGCGGAGCTTTCGGCGATCATCGAGGAACGCGGCCCGTTCGACCTCCTCGACCGGTACGTCGGCCTCGCCATCGCCGAGGGCGGGTTCACCCGCCTCCAGGACATCGCCGTGTTCCTGGGCGTCTCCGAGCACATGGTCGACCGGGTGCTGCGCTTCCTGGGCGGCATCGGCCACCTGGAGGGCAGCGCCGAGGCCCCCTCCCTCACCGAGCGCGGCCTGCGGTCGGTCCGCGACGACCGCCGCTACACCGAGAAGCAGGAGCGGCTGCGCCTGTACTTCGACGGCGTGCGATGCGAGCCACTGCGTACCGCCCACTACGCCCGCGGCGTCCGGATCCTCGACCGGGACGCCGCATACGCCCAGCGGGCCTTCCGGCTCCTCCCCGAGGCTCGCGGCTTCCGTCCGGGCGCCGTCGGGGAGCTGGCCCGGCGTCCCGACCGGGGCGAGTACGACCTGCCGGACGAGCTGCTCAACCTCGAGGTGCTGGAGGTGGGCCGGGCGTTCCTGCCCTGCTACGCCATCAGAGTGCACGACGGCCGGCGGCTCACGACACTCGTCTACTCCGGCGTCGCCGAACTGCGGGACCATCACCTGGAGGACATCCTCAACTCCTGGCCGACAGCCACACACGTGATGGAGAGCACCGACTCCGAGCAGCCACGCGACCATTTCGCGGAGTGGATGCGCGAACGAAAGATCGCCCCGCAGGCACTCGCCTGGGTCGACCACTACAGCTTCCGACTGGTCCTGCCGCCTTCCCGCTACCTGGGCCGCACGGTCGGGGCGCGGGACAAGGGCACCTTCTCCCTGATGATGCTCGGCTCGTACGTGGCCCCGCACAGCCACGTCCTCCAGCTGTGGTGCGACGACGCCCCTACACGGACCAAGGCCGTCCTCAGTCGAGCCTTGGCCTACGCCACGGCGACCCGCCGCACCGTGCCAGAAGTGACGGCATTCCTCGAACGCGTCTGCCGCCAGCTCGAACCGGACGCCCACGTCACCATCGATGACCTGCAAAGGCACGCCCGCGAAGCCGGATACGGCACTCTCGACCTCGGCGAAGGATGAAGATCCGTCCGGGTCTCTCAGGTATGCCCTTCTCTACTGCCGTCCTGCGGGATGCCGAAGATCATCATCCGCTACGGCGGGCCTCGGTCGACGTGCCCGAGGCCCGCCGGGCGTCATCGCAGGTTGTAGGCGCGGATGACGGTGTAGTCGACGGTGCCGCCGTCGGCTCGCTCCGCGTGCGCGCGCACGGACACCGACCCCTTGTCCGGGTGGTTCAGCGTGGCCAGCCACGTGTCCGTTCCGGTCGGGGTCAGGGCCGCCTTCCGCCACGTCGCGCCCTCGTCGTAGGAGACCTCGACGCTGACCCGCCGCGTCCGCGAGGCGACCGAGCCCGGCTGAGCCTTCAGGCTCACCGGCACCCTGAACGGCCGGCCGGCCGGTGCGCTGTTGGCCAGGTCGACCTGCGGCGTGAAGGAGAACGACGACAGGGGCAGGTACGTCCACTTGTCCGTGCTCACCTCACCGGACTTGAACGTCCACGCACCGCTGATCTTGGTGGAGGCGTTGAAGCCGGTCGTACGGTCGACGTCGTACTCCAGCCGATAGGTGCTCTCGGCCGACGGCACCGGCCCGCTGGCGTCGTAGAAGTACTTTGAAATCTCGACCAGTTGGACGCCGTCGCGGTAGAACCCGACCCGGCCGCCGTCGAGCAGCGAGTAGCCGGTGTGCCCGGAGTCGTCGCCGAACGGCGGGATGTTCAACATGATGGTGTTCCCGGCGCGGGCGACGTACGTGCGCGGGTTGAACTTCGGCCCGGCAGGTCCGCGTTGCCAGTCGACCACGAATTTCCTGCCCGGCTGCCAGGTGGTGTCGTCGTACCAGAACTGCGTCTGGCGCGCTCCGCTCGTCTCCCACCGGTTGTCCCAGACCACGCCCTTCGCGCTGTAGTAGATGGTCCGGGTGCTGGGCACGTCATACCTGATCGGTCCCGACATCGCGCTGCCGCCCTCGGGCGGGAACCCGAAGTTGTGCATGTAGCCCTGCTGCTTGTCCGGGGTCACGCCGTGGTTGCGGTTGACCACGGTCGCCAGCTCACTGGGGCGCACGGTGTGGTGGTAGCCGGTGAGGAACCTCCCGCGGACGAACTGCACGAGGTCGTACTCGTACGGCGAGCCGTAGAAGGTGCCGTCGGCGCCCGGCTCGGCCCAGAAGCTGCGTACCTCCGACACCAGCGTGCCCTGATCGGCCGTCACCTCCGCACCCAGGTCCGCGGTGAACAGCTTGCCGAAGTCGGCGCCGACGATCCGCGCCGCCAGGCCGTATCCGCGCGGCAGGACGCGGAAGAAGCCGGCCGCGGCCAGCCGGGTCCGCGCCGAGGACTTCGGTACGGTCACCGACACCGGTGTGCCCTGGCGCGCGTCGAGTGTGAGGACTCCGTCGTCGGTGTTCCCGACGGTGAGGTTCGGCTGCACCAGCAGCGTCGAGGTCCCGTCGGGTGTGATCACCGTGGCCTGAACGTGGTAGCGGCCGGGCCGGAGCTTGGCCTTCACGGTGCCCGACGCGTCGTAGGGAACCTGGAAGACGTCCAGATCGAGACCGACCACCGACAGGTCGTAGTCACTCGCCGGCGCGCCCGCGCGGTCGGTGAGCCGGAAGGTGACGGTGCGGGTCTCGTGTCCCTTCGTGATCGTCAGCGGGGTTCGCACCGACACGCCGTCGGCGTTCGAGGCCAGCAGCATTCCGGTGAAGGTGCCTGTCGCCGACGGCACCCGGGTGTCGGCGGTCAGGGTGACCGCCGCGGTTCCACCGGCCGGCACGACGGCCCGCGCCGGACTGGCCGTGAACAGCCCGGCCGGCGCGGCGGCCCCGTCCGGGCCGGTCGCCGTGGTCGTGAGGTCTAGGGTGACGGGCGCTGTGCCGTCGTTCCGGTAGGTGATCGTCTTCGTCACGGGAACGTCGTCTTCGGCCGGCCACGGTTGCGACCCGAGCGCGAGGCCGGTGGCGTCGGGCAGGATGGCCTGCTGAACCGCGCGGCCGACGTCGACCCTGCCGGCGCCCTGCTGGAAGGCGTTCAGGCCGGGGTTCGGCTTGGCCGTGGCGACCAGCGCAGCTTTGAGGTCGGGGCCGGTCCACTTCGGGTGCTGCTGCGCCAGCAGCGCCGCGGCTCCCGCGACGTGCGGCGTGGCCATCGACGTCCCGTTCAGCTGGGTGTATCCGGGCGAGTACTCCGGATAGTCGGATCCCTTCGCCAGCGCCGCGACGATGCCCACGCCCGGCCCGGTGATGTCCGGCTTGATCGCGCCGTCGACGCGCGGCCCGCGGTTGGAGAACGACGCCAGGGCATCCTGCTTGTCCACCGCGCCCACGGCGAGCGCGGCGTCCGCGGTGGCCGGCGAGGACACACCGCCGTTCCGGCCCTCGTTGCCCGCGGCCACGACGAACAGCGTGCCGGTGCTCGCGGTCAGGCGGTTCACCGCCTCCTCCAGGACGTCGACGCCCGGGAAGTCGGTGCCGCCGAGGCTCATGTTGACCACTTTCGCCCGCTCGGCGGCCCACTCCATCCCGGCCAGGATCGCCGACTCGGCGCAGTTACGGGTGCTGCACACCTTGCCGATCAGCAGGTTCGCCCCGGGCGCCACGCCGCGGTACTTTCCGCCCGACGCCGAACCGCTGCCGGCGATGGTGGACGCGACGTGCGTGCCGTGACCGACGTTGTCCACGGTGTCGGCGGCGTCGGTGAAGTTCTTCTCCTCGACGATCTTCCCGGCCAGGTCCGGGTGGGAGTTGTCGATCCCGGTGTCCAGGACGGCGACGGTGATCCCGCTGCCGTCGTATCCGGCCGCCCAGGCGGTCGGCGCGCCGATCTGCTTCACGCTCTGGTCCAGCGAGACCTCGCGCTTGCCGTCGAGCCAGATCCGCCCGATGCCGGACGCCGCGGTGCGCTGGGTCGCCGGGCCGGCGGTCACCTCGGTCCAGAACTCGTGCGCTTTTGCCTTGCCGACCTTCACCGCGGCGGCGCCGATGCTGGGCAGCGTGCGGGTGACCTTCCCGGCCGACCTGACCCGGGCAGCGGCCTTGGCCTCGTACGACACGATGGTGGGCACGTCGTCGACGTGCGCGTCGTCGTATCCGGCCTGGACGAGCCCCGTCACGTCGAACAGCCGCCGGTCGAGCCGGGCGGCCGACACCAGCTTCTGGGCGTCGTTCGGCACGACGAACTGGTGCCCGTCGCGTTCGTACTGGCTGAAACCGACCTTTTCGCGGCCGGGAGCGGGATCGATCGAGACCCGGTTCCCCTCGACATAGACCCGGTCGCCCGTCAGCAGGGTGACCCACGAGCCACGGGGCGCCGTGGACTGGGTGCCGGAGGTCCACCGGGAGGGTGCCGGGTCGGCGCTCGGCGTGGGCTCCGCGCTCGCGGTGGAGGTCAGACTCGCGGTTAACAGAGCGGTGGTGAGCAAGAGACCGGGCAGGCGCCGGCGCAGAGACGTCCTGGACATCAAATTCCTTCCTGACGGTGCAGGGAAGATTCTGAGATCAGGACATTGGGTGTAGGTACTCCTAATCGGGCATAACATCGCGTTATGCAGTTGGAGATCCGCCACCTCCGGGTTGTCGCGGCGATCGCCGAGTCCGGCAGCATCAGCCGGGCTTCGGCCGTGCTCGGCCACAGCCAGCCGGCCGTCACGGCGCAGTTGCAGCGGATCGAGCGCGCGCTCGGCGGGAGGCTCTTCGCCCGCGACGGAACCGGCGCCAAGCCCACGGCGTTGGGTGCCATGGTCCTGTCCCATGCCCAGGGCATCATCGCGTTGCACGACGATCTGGTGCGCGACGTGCAACGCCGTGACGCCGACGGCGACCTGGCGACGCTCAGGCTCGGCGCCACGGCCGGGCCGATGGCCGCCGGCCTGATGACGGTCAGCCGCCGGTTGCTGCCGGAGGCCGAGGTGTCCCTGCACGTGAGCGACGCGGACGAGGAACTGGTCGAACTGCTCGCCGAATCCCGGCTGGAGATCGGGCTGAGCGTCGACTATCCGGGCTACGAGCTGCCGGTGCCCGAAGGGCTGAGCGAAGCGGTACTGGGCGTCGAGCCCGTCTTCGTCGTCCTGTCGAAGGACCACCCGCTCGCGGCCGAACCCGAGGTGCCGCTGGCCGCGCTGGCCGGCGAGCGCTGGCTGCCGGGCGTCGGCAAGGACATCAGGATGCGGGCGATGTTCCGGGACACCTGCCGCCGCGCGGGGTTCGTGCCGCGGCGCATCCAACGTACCGACGCCAGCCTGGTGTTCTCCCTGATCAGCCAGGGGCACGGAGTGTCCCTGTGCAGGGCGATCACGGCCGAGCGCGAGAACGTGGTGGTCAGGCCACTGGCCGGCGACCCGATGTGGGTACGGGAGCGGCTCCTGTGGTCGCCGGATTCGCCGGTCGCCGAGCACGTACCGGGTATCCGCGACGTGCTCGCCGCGGCGTACCGGGAGCAGGCGGAGGCGATGCCGGTCTACCAGGCGTGGCAGCGCAGCCGCCGCCGGTCCTGGTCGGAGCACGACGTGGAGGCCTTCGCCTAGCAGGTACCGCGAGCTCGCCAGGCCGGTGCGGGTGACCAGAGGAAAACTGCGGAACACGAGCGCACGCGCCGCTGAGGCTGATGGGCGCTCCCAGGAGGAAGCCGAGGCCTGACGCCGACAGAAGTGGACGCTTCCACCCTGGTGCGTCACGCCGAAGGGCATGAGCAGAGCGGTGAGCGCTGCGTTCGCGGCGGTCGCAGGTTCAGCTCGACGTGGTTCGGGAGTGATACCGAAAGCGGTGGATGGTTGGCATGGAGGCCGTATCGCCTGGTTGACGGCTTGCCGCAGACGTGTCGTGGTGCAGGGGTCACTCCATCGCAGGAGCCGAGGGTTGTGTGGCCCTTCTGAGGTGACGGGCGATCAGGGCGTAGGTTTGGCGGGCCTTGTCGGCGTCGTTCATGTCGTATGCGTGGTCGGCTCGTGGGACGACGTGGTGCTCGGCCAGTGCGCCGGCCTTGCGCAGCCGCTTCGCGTACCGGCTGTCCGCCGGCGTCGTTGAAGCCTTCCGCGACGAAGCCGGTGACGAACCAGCCGGCCCGGCTCCACCCGACCAGCAGCCGGTGCTCGTAGGTGCCGAGTTCTCACAGGGTTCTCCCAGTGGGATGGTGGCTGCAGTCGTCAACCGGCCCCGGACACTTTTGACGCCCGCGTTTCTAAGTGGGCCGCACCGCTTCCTGAACGGTGGCGGGCGCCGGGTTCTGTATGTCGAAGAGCAGGCCGGGCTGAAGCGCCTTCTCCAGGTCAGCCGATGTCCAGGCGTCCCCCTTGGTGATGGAACGGTAGGGCCGTTCCGGGAAGGCGCGTTGTACGAGGCCGCCCGTCAGGTGGAACACCTCACCGTTGATCCGGGCCGCTTCGTCCGTGCAAAGGTAGGTGATGGCCGGCACGATGAATTCCGGGTCGGGCAAGGAGTGGGCTTTGCCGCCGGTCTGCTCGGCCCCGGACTTGTCGCGCATTTCGTTGACGCGGCGACCGTAGCCGAGGGTCACCCGCGTCTCGGCGGCAGGCGCTATGGCGTTGGACGTGATGCCGTACTCCGCCGTCTCCCGGGCGAGGGCTCGGGTGAGACCGATGATGGCGCCTTTGGCCGCGCCGTAGTTGGCCGCCGCGGCGCGCCCATGCGTCGCCACCCCGGATGAGAAATTGACGATCCGGCCGAACCCCTGCTCTCGCATTGAGGGAAGCGCCGCTTGGATGCAGGCGAAATGCCCTTTCAGATGCACGTCGAGGACGGCATCCCAATCCTTGTCCGGCATGTCGAAAATCAGGTTGTGGCGGAAGATGCCCGCGACGTTGACGAGGATGTCGAGGCGGCCGAAGTTGTCCACGGCCGTCTTCACAAGCGCTTGTCCCCCGTTCATCGTGGCGATGTTGCCGGTGTCCGGTACCGCGGTCCCGCCCCGCCCCAGGATTTCCTGGACAACCTGAATGGCGGGACCGTCATCCATTCCCGCGCCCTCGGGGTCGACTCCGAGGTCATTAACGACGACACTTGCGCCTTCGCCGGCCAGCCCTATCGCGACCGACCGTCCGATGCCACGTCCGGCACCGGTCACCGCGGCCACTTTTCCTTTGAGCAGGTCGCCCATTCGATTCGCTCCTTCTGGATCGCCGCTCCGCGGTCACGCTCTTGCCAGCGTCGGCATCAGTTGCGACAACTCCTGCGACGGCCACATCCCCGGGTGGAAGAGCGCATCCCCCGGAACGGGGTGCGTCAGGACGGAGATGGTCCGGCCCTGGATCTGGAAGTGCCGGCCGTTGATGTCGGCCGCCTTGTCGCCACCGAGGTATACCGCCAGTGTCGCGGACGTCTCCTCGTCCGCGGGTTGCGGGTGCCGAGGCGTCACGATCAGGTTGACCGTGACCCCGTACCTGCCGACGTCTCGGCAGACCACGCGGGTGAATCCGGCGATGCCGGCCTGCGCCGCCACGAAATTCGCCTGCCCGCCGGCCCCCTGGAGGCCCTCTTCGGAGGCCACGTTGACGATGCGGCCGGCCCTCTTCTCGCACATGAGCGCGGTCGCCGCTCTGCTGCAGGTGAAGAGCGCGCGAAGGTGGCCGTTGACGACGGCGTCCCAGTCCTCCTCCAGCATGCCGGCCAAGGGCACATCGCGAATGGGGCGGGAGGTGTTCACCAGCAGATCCACGCCGCCCAGGCGATCCACGGCCGCCTGAATGAGCCGTTCCGCCCCGGGCGTCGTCGTGACATCTTCATCAGCGGTGACCAGCGTTCCGCCGGCCTCTTCGACGTGCGCGGCGGCGCCGGGCGCGAGCCTGTTCGCCATGACTCCGCCTCCTGCTTCCGCAGCCCGGATGGCGATGGCTCGTCCCAGGACTGTGCTCGCGTCCGTCACGACGACGGCCTTGCCGTTCAGTGCGTCCATCGGTTCTGGCTTCCTGCCGGTAGCGGGGTGGTCACCAGGCGACCGGCAGTTCGTGGACGCCGTAGGCGGACATGTCGTGCCGGAACTTCACCTCCTCCAACGGCACGGCCAGGCGCAGCCCCGGCAGCCTGCGCAGCAGGGCGGGCAGCGCGACCTGCAGTTCCACGCGGGCCAGGTTCTGCCCGAGGCACTGGTGGATGCCGTAGCCGAAGGCCAGATGCCCGCGGGTGTTGCGGCCGAGGTCCACGGTGTCGGGCCGGTCGAGGAACGCCGTGTCCCGGTTGGCGGCGGGCAGGTTGACGGTCACCGCTTCGCCGGCCCGGACGAGGTGCCCGCCGATGGTGAGGTCCTCGGTGGCCACCCGTACGATCATGTCCTGGGCGATGGAAAGGTAGCGCAGCAGTTCCTCGACGGCGTTGGCCACCACGGCGGGGTCGTCGGTGTCGCGGATCCGGGCGGCCTGATCCGGATTCCGCAGCAGCGCCAGCGTGCCCAGGCCGATCATGTTGGCCGTGGTCTCGTGCCCGGCGAACAGCAGGATCATGCCGTTCATGGCGGCTTCTTCGCGGCTGAGCTCGCCCGTGGCGACCCGCTCGCTGAGCAGGCGGCTGATGAGGTCGTCTCCCGGCTCGCGTTCCTTCTGCTCCACCAGGCCGAGCAGGTAGCCGAACAGCGCCCCGCCGGCCTGCGCCTTGTCCTGCGGCGAGGCGTCGGCGTGGTTCATGGTGGCGCTGTGCCGCTGGAAGAACTCGTGGTCGTCGTACGGCACTCCGAGCAGGAGCGAGATCACCAAAGATGGGAGAGGCAGCGCGTATTCGCGAACCAGGTCCGCCGGCTGCCCCTTGCCGATCATCTCGTCGAGGAACCGCTCGGCCAGCTCGTGGATCTGCGGACGCATCGCCTCCACGCGCTTGACCGTGAAGTCGGCGGTGAGCATGCGGCGCAGCCGGGCATGGTCGGGGTCGTCCATCCGCGGGAACGCCGGGACCTGCGTGTGCGGGAGCACGGACGGATAGCGCTGGGCGTCGGCGCTGAGTCGCGGGTCGCCCAAGACCGTGCGGACATCTTCGTACCGGGTGACCACCCAAGCGGTGTGGCCGTTCCACATCCGCACTTGCTGCAGGCCGTCGGCCTGGCGCCAGTCGGCGTATTCGGCGGGCGGGTCCAGGGGGCAGCGCTGGGAGCGTAGGCCGGGGAAGACCGGAAGGCCGGCGTTGTCGTGGGTGTCGGTCGTGATGCTCATGCAAAACTCCAGAAGGGTGTCTGTCGTGTGCGGGTCGGCGACGCCAGGGTGCGAGTTACGCGGCTGTCGTGTGCGGGTCGGCGACGCCACAGTGCGAGTTGCGCGCCTGTCGCGCCGGCGTGGGCGACGCCAGGGTGCGGGTTACGCGGCTGTCGTGCCGGCGACGGCGCCGGCCCATGGGGTCCGGGCCGCGATGAGGGCGCGCCAGGCGCGCAGGATCTTGGGTGAAAGGCCGGCGGCGAGCACTCCGGCCAGCCGGTCGCCGGTGCGGTAGGCGATCAGGAGAGGCCGTTGCGAGACGTCGCCGTCCAGGACGAGTGCTTCGTCGTGGTCGCGCAGGTGACCGTAGGCCTGGATTTTCATGCCGTACTGGTCGGACCAGAAGTACGGCACCGGCGCGAACGGCCGCCGCGCCTGCGGGTGGAGCAGATTGTGGGCGACGGCCAGGCCCTGCTCGGCCGCATTGGTGCGGTGCTCGACGCGCATCGCCGTGCCGAACAACGGGTTGTGCCAGCGGGCCACATCCCCGACCCCGTACACGCCGGGGGCGGCCGCGCTGAACTCGTCACACACCAGCCCGTCGCCCAGGGTCAGCCCGCTGCCGTGCAGCCATTCGGTGTTCGGCACCGAGCCGATGGCCACCAGCACGTCGTCCGCCGGCAGGACCGTCTCGTCGGCCAGCCGTACCCCCGTGACCGCCCCGCCCGCGCTGACGATCTCGGCGACGGCGGCGTGTGTGCGCAGCTCGACGCCATGGTCGCGGTGGGTCTGGGCCAGCACATGTCCGGCCTGCTCGCCGATGGCCTGCGCCAGCGGAAGCGGGCCCGCCTCCAGCAGCGTCACCTGCACACCCAGCCCGCCGGCGACGGCGGCGACTTCGGCGCCCACGAACCCGGCACCGACGATCACCAGCCGCCGCCCCGGAAGCAGCCGCGCCTTCAGCGCTATGGCGTCGTCCATAGTGCGCAGCGTGTGCACGCCCGCCACGACCTCGCTGCCCGGCAGCTGCCGGGGACGCACGCCGGTCGCGATGACCAGAGCGTCGTAGGGCACTTCGGCGCCATCGGCCAGCGCCACGCTCCCGCCGCTCAGGTCCAGCCCGATCGCGGGCACGCCCAGAAGCAGTTCCAGGCCCAGCGCGTCCATCTCCGCCTTGCCGCGCAGGGCGAGCCGGTCCGGCTCCCACTCGCCGGTCAAGACCTGCTTCGACAGGGGCGGTCGGTCGTAGGGCAGCTGCGGCTCCTGGCCGACGAGCGTGATCGCTCCCCCGTACCCGGCCCTGCGCAGCGCCTCCGCGGTGGCCAGCCCGCCCGCGGACCCGCCGACGATCACTATCCGGTTCACGACTCGGCCAGATGGATGGCGGCCGCGGGACAGACCCCGGCCGACTCGCGGACCGCGCCGTGCACCTCCGGCGCGGGCGTCTCGTCCAGCAGCACCACGATGCCGTCCTCGTCACGCTGGTCGAACACCTCGGGCGCGATCAGCACGCACTGCCCGGCGGCCACACATCTGTCGGCCTCGACTGCCACCTTCATCTGACTCTCCTTCGTTGAGCCACACCCGCTGCAGGTCTGTCATCACGGGAAGCCCCGCCGAGACGGCGGCCGTTAAGTAATAGCCAACTATTACTTGCCGCGCCACGGGAAGTCAACAACAATCGATAGCCAACTATCGCTTGCTATCCTTGTCGGGTGACCACCGACAGCTCACGGCCGCTGCGTGCCGACGCCATACGCAACAGCGAGAAGTTGCTGCGAGCCGCCCGGCAGGTCTGGGCCGAACAAGGGCCTGACGCACCCCTCGAAGAGATCGCCCGCCGCGCGGGGGTAGGCATCGCCACTCTTTACCGCCGCTTCCCCGACAAGGCGGTGCTCGCCCGGAACGCTCTCGACCAGAGCTTCACCGAGGACATCGCGCCCGCCATCGAGCAGGCCATGAGCGACGACGACCCCAAGCGTGGCCTGGTCACCGCGCTTGAGGCGACGCTGTCCGTGGCGGCCCGCGAACACAACACCGTGGCCGCCGCGAGGGACTCCGGCGCCATCACCCGCGAAGCCGGGACCCGTTCCTTCGAGTCACTCACCCTGCTGGCCAGCCGCGCACAGCAGGCCGGCCTCATCCGCGCCGACCTCGTGCCCGACGACATGCCCCGCATCATGGTCATGCTCGTGGGACTGCTGTGGACCATGGACCCCCACAGCGACGGCTGGCGGCGCTACCTCTCACTCATCCTCGACGCCCTGGCTCCCGAGGCAGCCACCCCTTTGCCGGCCGTGGTGCCCCTTCAGCAGCCGGACAACTGGCTCCTTTGACACGCCACGCTTGAGGCGTATGGCCGGTGGCATCGATACACCGGCTCGGCGGGATGCGGCGATCGGGGTCGTGCCGTCAAGGGCCCCGCAACGAGGCCGTACATATGGTCAGAGTTGAGCGGCTGCAGTCCGCCCCAGACTGCGATCATTTGCCTGCCGAACGGCTCCGGATCGATGTCGGGATGGGCCAGTCCATCGGCCTGCTGTCGGCGCAGGGATTTCTGCGAAGTAGGCGGCCCCGTCCGTTTGGTGGCGCTTGATGTAGGCGTGGGCTGGGTGCTCCGGATCGCACGCATCGGTGATCAGCGACAAAAGGAGCCGGAGCGTGTTGGGGCGCCCCGTGCCCCGGACACGACTCTCACACCACCAACCGGACAACAGTGTCCGCATTTTCAACATCAGCATGCCCCGCATTCGACAATGATCAGTCAGACGGGCTACATTGTTACCGGACAGCGTTGTCCGGTTGTGGCACTCGCTCCAGACAGGAGAGGACGTTGAGCGCTTTCGACAACAAGATCTGCCTGATCGCCGACGCGGCCTCGTTCATCGATGGCGCGATCGTGCCGGTGGACGGACGCCGATCCGGCCGACCAGTGCTGACCTGCTGACAAGTTCGCGTACTGGTCGGACACACTGATCAGCCTGGCCGAGTTCGCCGCGTACATGAGCGCCCGCGTCCGCCGGCAACCGCCAAAATGATCGGCATGCGGCTGGACGACGCGCCAAGCGGGACCGACTCGCCACCGGCCGCTCGCTCATTCGTACGGCGGTGGAGGAGCGCCGGCGCTTCGACGCGGACTTCGCCCCGCAACATCAGCGAGACCGCCCCTGGCCAAGAGCGCCACCGCCAATCGCAGCAAGAACGCCTTTGAGCACGCCGCCGAGCTGGGCCTCACCCGCTCCCCACCTGATCTCCCGAATCCGAAGGGCATCCATGGAACACTCTCCGACCCCGCCCGCCCGCCTCACAGTCGCGGACCTGGGCTTCGACCCGGACGTGCTACGCGCCAGGTACCGCCACGAACGCGACCGCCGGTTGCGGCCCGACGGCAACGCCCAGTACCAGGGCGCCCGCGGCGAGTTCGGCTACTACGCCGCCGACCCGTACACCGAACGCGCCGAGCGGGAACCGGTCCGCGACAAGGTCGAGGCGCTGGTGGTGGGCGGCGGCTTCGGCGGGCTGCTCACCGGCGCCAGGCTCCGCGAGGCCGGCGTGGCGGACCTCCGGATGCTCGACGAGGCCGGCGACTTCGGTGGCACCTGGTACTGGAACCGCTACCCGGGCATCCACTGCGACATCGAATCATCGGTCTACCTGCCGCTGCTCGAAGAGGTCGGCTACCTGCCCACCATGCGGTACGCGCCCGGCGAGGAGATCCGCCGGCACGCCGTCGCGATCGCCGAACTCCACGACCTGTACCGCGACACGCTGTTCCACACCCGCGTCACGGAGCTGCGCTGGGACGACGCCGCGGCCGAGTGGCAGGTGCGCACCGACCGCGGCGACGACTTCCGTGCCCGCTACGTCGTCATGTCCGCCGGCACCCTGACCCAGCCGAAGCTGCCCGGCATCCCCGGCATCGAGACGTTCAGCGGGCACACCTTCCACACCAGCCGCTGGGACTACGGCTACACCGGCGGCGACCAGAGCGGCGGCCTGCACAAGCTCGGCGGCAAGCGGGTCGCGGTCGTGGGCACCGGCGCCACCGGGATCCAGGTCATCCCGCACCTGGGGCGCGACTCGCAGCACCTGTACGTCTTCCAGCGCACCCCCTCGTCGGTCGACGTGCGCGACAACCGCCCCACCGACCCGGCCTGGGCCGCCTCGCTCAAGCCCGGCTGGCAGCGGGAACGGATGGAGAACTTCCTCACCGTCGTCACCGGCGGACCCGCCGAACAGGACCTGATCAACGACGGCTGGACCAGCACCGCTCGGCTGCAACGCAATCTGATGGCCGGCACCGTCGACACCGACCTGTCACCCGAGCAACGCGGATACCTCGACGAGATCGCCGACTTCCAGAAGATGAACCAGATCCGCGCCCGCGTCGACGAGATCGTCGACGACCCGGCCACCGCGGAGCTGCTCAAGCCCTGGTACCGCTACATGTGCAAGCGGCCCACCTTCAGCGACCACTACCTGCAGACGTTCAACCGGCCCAACGTCACCCTGGTCGACACCGCCGACCACGGCGGCATCACCGCGATGACGGAGTCGGCGGTCGTGGTCGGCGAGCACGAGTACGAGGTCGACTGCGTCGTCTTCGCCACCGGCTTCGAGGTCGGCGTCTCCGGCATCCTCTCCGGCGCCCTGCCGGTGTACGGCCGGGACGGCGCGCCCCTGCTCGGCACCTGGCGGCAGGGCCCCCGCACGCTGCACGGCTTCTACGGCCACGGCTTCCCGAACCTGTTCCACCTGGGCCCGCTGCAGAACGCCTCCGCGGTCAACTTCGTACACATCCTGCAGGAGCAGGCCACCCACATCGGCGCCGTGGTCGCCGAGGCCCGCCGGCGTGGCCTCGGTGTGGTCGAGCCGACCAGGGACGCCGAGGACGCGTGGGTCGCCACCATCCGGGAGCTGGCGCCGGACAACAGCCGGTTCCAGGCCGAGTGCACGCCCGGCTACTACAACAACGAGGGCAAGCTCCGCCGGGTCAGCCAGACGTACGGGCCCGGTCCGGTCGCCTTCCACGACCTGCTGCGCCGCTGGCGTACCGAGGGCGGCATGGACGAGATCCTGGCGGGCGACCGATGAACCGCCGCAAGGCCGAGGTGCTGGTCCGGGCGAGTCCGCTGTGGGGGTCGAACGGCATGGCCTTCGGACCCGACGGGCGTCTGTACGTGGCCCAGTTCCTCGCCGGTCAGATCAGCGCCGTCGACCTGGCCACCGGCGACGTCGAGGTGGTCGTGCCACCGGACGGGCCGCTGCACTCCCCCGACGACCTCGCCTTCGACAGCGACGGCGCGATGTACGTGACCGACCTGGTCCCGGGCCGGGTGTGGCGACGGGGCCCGGCCGGGGACTTCACGCTTGTCACCGGCGAGATCACCGCGCCCAACGGCATCGCCTGCGTCGGCACCCGGGTGTTCGCCAACGAGATGATCCCGGATGGGCGCCTGCTGGAGCTGTCCCCGGCCGGCGACGAACCCACGGTGCTCACGGCGGGCCTCGCCATGGGCAACGCGATGCAGCTCGGCCCGGACGGGCGGCTCTACTACCCGCACATGCTCACCGGCGAGGTGTTCCGCATCCCGCTCGACGGCGGCGAGCCTGAGTTGGTGGCCGCGGACGTCCCCGATCCGGTCGCCGTGCGCTTCGACCGCGCCGGCGCCCTGCTGGTCCTCGCCCGCGGGGCGAGCGGGATCGTCACGCGCGTCGACCTGGCCGGCACCGGCGACCGGTCGGAAATCGTCAGCGAGCTCAACGCCCTGGACAACGCCGCCTTCGACGCCGACAACCGGATGTTCGTCTCCAGCTACGCGCATGGCGGCGTCGCCGAGCTCGCGGGCGACGGGCGTACCCGCCAGATCGTGCCCCGCGGCCTCGGCGGCCCCTTCGGGGTGACCATCGATCTCGGCGGCGGCGTCCACGTGGCCGACCACTACCGCCTCGCCCGGCCCGCCGACCGGCCGGACGAAGACGTCACCACCACCGAGCTGCTGACCTTCGTGCACGGCGTCGCCGCCGACGGCGACCTGCTGCACGCCACCTCCCAGTACGGGCACGTACGCACCTACGACCGCCGCTCCGGCACGGTACGCACCCGGGCCGACGGCCTGAACCGGCCGCTGGGCATCGCCGTGCGCGCCGACGGCACCCTGCTGGTCGCCGAATCCGGCGCCGGCCGCATCGTCGCCATCGACCCTGACGACCAGGTCAGCGTGCTGGCCGAGAGCCTCGGCCGCCCGGTCGACGTCGCCGTCGACGCCGACCAGCGCTGCTACGTCAGCGACGAGCGGCTCGCCGCGGTGTACCGCGTCGAGCACGGCGTACCCGTGGCGCTCGCCGACGGGCTCGGCGCCCCGCAGGGCATCGCCGTCCACGACGGCATCGTGTACGTCGTCGAGACCGCTCACCGCCGCCTGCTCGCCATCGACGTCGCCACCGGCGACGTGCAGGTCGAAGCCGACTCGCTTCCGGTCGCGTCCGCGGCCGGCCTGACCGGCCCGGAACCCGGCCTGTTCATCCCGCCCGGCCTGCCCGGAATGCCGCGGCCGTTCGCCGGGATCGCGGCCACGGCGGACGGCTCGCTGATCATCGCCGCGAACGGCGACGGCAGCGTCCTGCTCCTGCACCCCGAAGAAGCCGCACCATGAGCTCCACCCCCGGCAGAACCCCAGCCCGGAAATACGGTTTCATGCTGTAGCTGGCACTTTGCCGCATGATCAGGGCGATGGAGGCCCGCCGACCGGCTCCGGCTTGCGGCGTTGTATCGATGGGCGGGCTTCACTCAATTCCTCGGCCGGCTCAGATGAGCACGGACTTGTAGAAGATGCTGGCCAGGCGCGCTTTCTCAGCGCCCGAGGCCAGACCGAGGCACAGTCGAGGGGCGCCGGAGACGATCTGGATGCCCATGCCCTCCGGCTCGCGGAAGTCCAGAGACTTGCCGGCCACGCTGTGCGCGCGCTGGACCTGCTCTCCCGTGCGCAGGTCGAGGCAGGTGACGTAGGTGTTGCCAGGAGCGGGGTTCGTGTCGCTGTAGGCGTTGCCGGTCAGCATGTAGACGAAGTCGCCATAGCCCGCGTACCCCTGGAAGGTGCCCAAGCCGGTCGGCTGGGCCACGTCGTACAGCTTCTCCGCCGTGCCCGCCTTGAGCGCCTCCAGCGGGAACACTGCGTACCGGAACGTGCTCCCGTCCGAATATCGCATGATCAGCCGGTTGGTCGAGGGATCGATCGCGCACGTGGTGTTGGTCGCGCCGGCAACCGGCGTGTACTTGGTGAGCGCCGCCGACGACGATGTCAGCGTCTGGCCGTCGACGAACCTGAACCTGGCCAGCCTGCTGCCCCGGGCGCTCCCGTCCTCGCTCACCGCGTCGGTCTCCGTCCACAGGTAGGCCGAGGTCCCTGACGGCTCGACCCCGATCTGGACGCCGTGGCCGAAGCCCATGAGGTACATGTGGCCGAGAATCGTCCCGGTCAGGCTGAGCTTGGTCAGGCACAGATCCCCTGCGGCGTTCGAGCCGCCGCCGTTCTTCACCTGGACGGTGTAGATGTGCTCGTTGCTGTTGTCGATGGCGAACGACTGCAGGACGGTCTGGTCGTACAGGGCCTTCTTCCAGATCAGCGAGGTGGAGGGGGCGGTCAGGTCGAACCGGCCTCCCTCGGCGGCGGCCGCGGGTTCTGCGGTTGCCAGGGCGGCGGTCGCGGCGACTCCGGCGCCGAGCTTCAGGATGTCTCTGCGAGTTAAGGGTGTGTGAGAGGTCATTTCCACATCCGTTCGACTTGGAGGTCTTGCGCGTCAGCACCCTGGTGGCCGGGTCGACCACCGCTACTTGCCGCAGAGGCGCGGACAGCTGACGCCTCATGCCGCCACCCGGCGGTGGACCGGCCAACACTCTGCCAAAAGATCAGCGGGGGGTGTTGGCCAGAAGTGCACAGATTCTTGCCCCAGCCTCTACAACCCGAGGCCGCCGGCCCCGCAGGGCCGAGCGGATCGTCAGGGCTTTGCGCTTCTCGGCCTGCGTTGCAATCGCCATGATCGTCTCTGTACCCACGATTGGTGGCGGCCGATCTTGCGACGCGACGGCTCGTCCGGAACCGGGTCAACGGCGCCGCCCGGCCGGGCGCCCCCGGCACTGTCAACGCAGCGTCAAGGAAGTGTGGACTCACGGGCAACACCTCCCCCACGGCGCTGAGGGATACTGGCCGCGATCTCGCACGGCAGACCTCTCAGGAGCGCAGCCGTCAACGGACCCGTGCCGTGCGCCCTCCACCGTTCTAAGAGGAATTCATGCGTCTGTTCCGAACATTGAACGCCGCGGCAGCGGCACTGATGGTGATGGCGGTCACCGCCTCCCCCGCCGCCGCCGCGCAGGCCCCGACGGGCGACTTCCACAAGCAGGTCTTGTGGGCGTCGTACGGGAGCGGGGCGACGAAGACCTGTTACCGGCTCCCCGCCGTGGTGAAGACCAAGAACAACGTGCTGCTCGCCTTCGCCGAGAAGCGCATCATGAGAAACTGCGACGACCACGGCCCGTTCGACATCGTGATGCGGCGCTCCACCGATCACGGCCGCGAATGGGACGCCAGCACCACGGTCCTGCGCAGCACCACGGGAGCGATCCTCCAGGGGGACGCGACGGTCGTCGCCGACTCCACCGGGCCCGTGTTCCTGTTCAGCACGTCCGAGCCCACCACGGAACAGCACCGCCCGCGCACCCCGAAGGTCCAGGTCAGCACCGATGACGGGGCGCACTGGTCGGATCCGAAGGACCTGTCGAACGTCATCAAGGCCCCGGCGGGAGCCGGCGACTGGTTCGCCACCGGTCCCGGGCACGGGATCGAGCTGACCCGGGGCGCCCACACGGGACGGTTGCTGGTGCCCGTGTACTTCACCGTCGGCACCCGGCAGAGCGTACGGCTCATCTACAGCGACGACCACGGCACGACCTGGAAGACCGGCGCGACCGCCACCTACGACCAGTCCGTGCTGAAACTCGGCGAGCAGACCTTGGTGGAGCGGACCGATGGCAGCGTCCTCGTGATCGCCCGCAACGGCCAGGTCGACGACCCGACCTCCGTCCACGGCATGGCCCAGGCGGTGAGCACGGACGGGGGCCTGACCTTCGCCGGCGACTTCCGCGTCAACTCCGACATCATCGCCACGCCGACCCACCCCGCGCTGCTGCGCCAGCGCTGGGACGGCGGCCCCTACAGCCGCATCCTGCTGTCCGCACCCGCCACCCCCAAGACCGCCGCCAACAACCCGAAGGGAATGAACGTCCGCTCGTCCTTCGACGAGGGCGCGACCTGGCAAAACTGGGACGGCAAGGTCAACAACGCGGGCCTGCAAATCGACAAGGACTATGGCGGCTACTCGGACATGGTGCTCATCGGCAACGGCGCGATCGGCGTCCTGTACGAGGCGGGCGTGGTCCGCTTCCGCGACGAGATCCGCTGGAACTGGTTCTGGGAGAGCGCCATCGGCCTGCGCTGAGGATGCCGCCGCCGTACGTGGCGCCGCCTGCCGCGCCATGGGCCGTACGGGTGCCCCGATTACGCAAGCATGACCGTCAGCCCTCCCTCGACGCGCGGGGAGCAGGGGGATAGCCGGCCGAGATGTACCGGCGGTGCGCGATGCGCCAGCCGCGGTCCGTCTCGTGCCAGCGGTCGTGGTACCAGCCGTGGGTGACCACCACCGGGCCTTTCCCCAACTGCTTGGTGACGATGACGGTTGCCCGGGTGCGCGGCTCCTCGCGGTCCAGAACGTCGAACACGACTCCCGAGACATGGTGCACGGCGATCCCGCCACCCGGCACCCCGCGTTCGACGAAGCCACGCAGGTCCGCCGCGCCCCGCAACGTCATCAGCGGCTCCTCGTCGCCGGCGAGGAACGCCTCGAAGACACCGTCGGAGGTGAACACGTCGACGAAGCCGTCCACATCGGACTCGTCGAAGGTGAGGGCGTAGCGGTTGATCGTCTCCATGATGGCCAACCGGTCCTCGATCCCGATCCGGGAGCTCACGCCGGCACCTCCAGGCAGGCCGCGGCCATGCTCTGGAGCAACGCGCGCATGCGCTGCTCGGAAAACCGTGTCGCGGGGCCGAGGGAAACCGCGCCGTTGACCAAGAGGAACACCGCTCTCACAATCACCTCCGCGTGCTCGTTGTCCAGTTCGGGGCGGAGGTCGCGCAGGGCGCGGACCAACCGTTCGGTGTAGGCGGCCTGCAGCGCCCGGGCGTCCCGGCTGCGTGCGCCGGTGAAGTGGTTGCTCTCGGTCAGCCAGATCGCGACAAGGTCGCCGTGGCGCAGCGTGTGGTCAATGTAGCGGGCGACCAACTCATGGACGGAGGCGTCGTCGTCCAGGGTGGACAGCAGCTGGCGGCCGGCCAACTCGTAGGCGGTGAGGAAGATGTCCTCCTTGTCCCGGTAGTGCCGGTACACCGTGGACCCGTCGATCCCGGCTGCCGCGCCAATGCTCTCGACGGTGACCGCGGGATATCCGTGCGCTCTGGCGAGGCGGATCGCCTCGTGCAGAATGCGGTCGCGCCGCCGCGAGGTGTCCGGTTCGGTCGGCGCGCGTCCTCGGCTTCGCGGGTAGGCCGGCACCGGCACCTGGCCGGCCGCGAGGACCAGGTTCACGATCATCGTGCGGTACTCCGGTTCCGGCAGGCCGGCGTCGTGGGAAAGCGGCGTGAGCGCCAGGCCGATCAACGCCGCCGTACGGTAGCGGGTCTCCGGCGCGGCCAGCCCGGGCACTTCGGCCTTCAGCGCCCGCGCCCACACCGTGGCCAGCTCTCGCTGCTGGTCGCGCACACGGTCGCGCTGAGCGGCGGGCAGTGACCGCATCTCGCGCTGGTAGGCCGACATCAGGTCCCGATCCGTCAGGCAGAGGCCGACCGTCACCTCGGCGAGCTGCCGCAGCCGCGGCTCCCGATCCTCCCGCCGCACTGTCTCGAGCAGTCCCGCGAGCCTGTCGACGACCCGGTCGATCATCGCCACGAGGAGCTGTTCCTTGCTGCGGTAGTGCCGATAGATCGCCCCTCCGGTGACACCCACGGACCTGGCGATGTCGTCGACGCCGACACCGTGGTAACCGTTCTGCCGGAACAGGCCGGCCGCGCGGGACAGGATCTCCTCCGCCCGTCGGCGCGGCCTCGCGTCAGCCGCCGGCTCACTGTCCACAGCGGACCTCCCAATAGAGCTCTTGATGTAAACGAAGTCTTGCATGAGCACGGATCGTATGTAAACCTATCCTTGCATTTAGCCCGGCTGTCAGCGATCCGGGCTGCATCTTTCGCTCTTGCAGAAGGGTGGGCATATCCCGTGCGAGGCATCCTTTCGGTGGCGGCATATATCCCGTTGCATCGTATTCAGTGGGCAAGCGGCGCCACCCGCGCCGTCGCCTCCTATGACGAGGACACCACGACGTTGGGGGTCGAAGCCGGCAGGCTGGCGCTGCACGGCCGCGACCACCAGGAGATCGAACGGCTCCTGTTCGCCACCACCGCGCCCGCCTACGTCGACAAGAACAACGCCAGTGCCGTGCACGCCGCGCTGGGCCTGCCCCCGGCCGTGACCGCGGTCGACAGCGGTGGCGCGTTGCGGTCCGGGGTCGGGTCGCTGCTCACGGCGCTGCAGGGCGGCCCGCCGACCCTGGTCGTCGCCGCCGACATGCGGAACGGGCGACCGGGCAGCGACGACGAACGGTTCGGCGGCGACGCGTCGGCGGCGGTCGTCGTCGGTGACGGCGACGGGGTGGTCGCCGAGTTCCTCGGTTCCGCGTCGACCACGGTGGAGCTCATGGACCGGTGGCGACTCGCCGGGGAGACCACCAGCCACGCCTGGGAGGACCGGTTCGGCGAAAGCGCCTAC
Source organism: Nonomuraea sp. NPDC005650 (assembly GCF_040605375.1). Taxonomy (NCBI): domain Bacteria; kingdom Bacillati; phylum Actinomycetota; class Actinomycetes; order Streptosporangiales; family Streptosporangiaceae; genus Nonomuraea; species Nonomuraea sp. NPDC005650. The sequence continues at coordinate 10,001 of NZ_JBEXCR010000023.1, read as the reverse complement.
CTCGGCGTGGTCGGCGAGGTCGTCGACGCCGCGCTGGCGCGCGCCGGCGTGAGTCACGACGAGGTCCGGCCGCTCGTCTCCGGAGCACACGCCCGCGCGGTCGCGAGCGTCCGCAAGACGCTGAGCGCGAACAGGGACGGGGACGGGGACGGCGAGCTGACCGCGAGGACAGGCCACTGCGGCGCGGCCCACGGCCAGTTACTCCTCGTCTCCGCGTTGGAACAGGCCGAGCCGGGGCAGGTCTTCGCCCTCGTGTCGCTGGCCGACGGTGTCGACGTCCTGGTGTTCCGGACGACATCGGCGATCACGGCGATGCGCCCTGCCCTGAGTCTGCGCACGCAGCTCGACTCGCCCGGACAGGACGTCACCTACGAGAAGTTCCTCAGCTGGCGGGGGTTCGTGACGCGTGAGCCACCGCGCCGTCCCGACCCGGCCCTGCCCGCGGGGCCGCCCGCGTACCGACATCGGCACTGGAAGTTCGAGCTCGCCACCGGCAGCGAGCCACGCCGCCGAATGTCCACGGTGCACGGAACGGTCGCGACGTACACGACCGACCACCTCGCCCACTCCCCCAGCCCGCCGACGATCGTCGCCGTCGTCGACCTCGACGGCGGCGAACGGCGGGTGACCGAGCTGACCGACGTCCACCCGGACGCGGTGTCCGTCGGCGACCGCGTCGAGATGACCTTTCGCAGGCTCTACACGGTGAACGGGATCCACAACTACTTCTGGAAGGCGCGTCCCGAGCGCCTGGTGACGGAGTCATGACATGCCGAGTACCGGAATCAAGGACAAGGTGGCCATCGTCGGCATGGGGTGCACCCGGTTCGCCGAGCACTGGGACAAGGGCGTGCCGGAGCTGCTGGAGGAGGCCGTCGGCCAGGCGTGGAAGAGCAGCGGCACCGACCGGGAAAGCGTCGACGCGTACTGGCTGGGCACCATGAGCTCGGGCTTCAGCGGGATCACGCTGGCGGAGCCATTGGGGTTGAGCGGCAAGCCGGTCACGCGCGTGGAGAACTTCTGCGCCACCGGCTCCGAAGCGTTCCGCAACGCCTGCTATGCCGTCGCCTCCGGCGCCTACGACGTCGTCATGGCGGTCGGGGTGGAGAAGCTGAAAGACAGCGGTTTCTCCGGGCTGGCCATCCCCAGCCCGGACGGTGACGGCACCGACGTGGAGCTGAGCGCCCCCGCGATGTTCAGCCTGCTGGCCCCGGCCTACCGCGCGAAACACGGCCTGAGCGCCGAGCAGCTGAGGGAGGTACTGACGCGCATCGCCTGGAAGAACCACCGCAACGGCGCACGGAACCCGCTCGCCCAGTACCGCAAGGAGATCTCGAGGGACGCCATCACCGCGTCTCCCATCGTAGCCGGGCAGTTGGGCGTGCTCGATTGTTCCGGAGTCTCCGACGGCGCCGCGGCCGCAGTGCTCGTACGCGCCGAGGACGCCTACCGCTACACCGACCGGCCCCTGTTCGTGAAGGCGCTCTCCCTGGTCGCCGGCAACGGTTCCGGGCTGCGCGATCCGGGCTACGACTTCGCGACCCTGCCGGAGGCGGCCCAGTCCGCGGCCGACGCCTACCGCCAGGCCGGCGTGACCGAGCCACGAGCGGAGTTGGCGATGGCCGAGGTGCACGACTGCTTCACACCCACCGAGTTGATCCTGATGGAGGACCTCGGTTTCGCCGAGCGCGGCCAGGCGTGGCGGGACGTGCTCAATGGCACGTTCGACCTCGACGGTGACCTGCCCGTGAACCCGGACGGCGGGCTGAAGAGCTTCGGGCATCCCATCGGCGCGTCCGGCTTGCGCATGCTGTTCGAGTGCTGGCTCCAGCTTCGCGGTGAAGCGCCACCCGAACGGCGGATCCCGGGCGATCGCACGCTCGCGCTCACCCACAACCTCGGCGGGCAGCCGGGCCGCTGCGTGAGCTTCGTGTCCATCGTAGGCACGGAACGCGCATGACCTCGAAAGGTGGCGGAATGGATTTGGACGGGCAGGTGGCGATCGTGACCGGGGCCGGTCGCGGTCTCGGACGGGCGCACGCGCTTCAACTGGCGGCCCTCGGTGCGCGTGTGGTCGTCAACGATGCCGGCACGGCCACGGACGGCGACGGGCGCGACCGGTCGGTCGCCCAGCAGGTCGTGGACGAGATCGTCGCCCGGGGCGGCCGGGCGGTCGCCAACGCCGACAGCGTGGCCGGCTGGGACGGCGCGCGCCGTCTGGTGGCCACGGCCGTCGGCACCTTCTCGCGGCTCGACATCGTGGTCAACAACGCCGGGATCCTGCGCGACCGGATGCTGGTCAACATGTCCGAGGCCGAGTTCGACGCGGTGCTCGACGTGCATCTCAAGGGGACCTTCTGCGTCAGCCGCCACGCCGCGAACCACTGGCGTGAGCGGAGCAAGGCGGGCGAGCAGGTTGTCGCCGCGATCGTGAACACCAGCTCGGGCGCCGGCCTGTTCAACAATGTCGGCCAGGCGAACTACGCGGCGGCCAAGGCCGCGATCGTGGCGTTCTCACAGGTCGCGGCGAAGGAACTGGCACGTTACGGCGTCCGGGTCAACACGATCGCCCCGATGGCCAGGACCCGGCTCGTCCAGCAGACGCCCGGGCTGGGGGAGCTCACCGAAACCACCGCGGACAACGGGTTCGACCCGTGGCTACCGGAGAACATCAGCCCGCTCGTCGCGTACCTCGCCTCACCCCGGTCGCCGTTCACCGGCGGCATCTGGCACGTGTTCGGACGCCGCGTCGACGTGATCGGTGGCTACACGTTCCAGCACACCGTGACACGCGACGAGCCGTGGACGCCGGACGCGCTGGACGAGGCCCTCCTGCCGTTGAGCACGACCACCGGCCTGCTCTCCGAGGAGATGGGGCTGGACGAGGTCGTACGCGAGATGACCGCACCCATCCGAAAGGGGAAAGCATGAGTGCGATCGCCGACGGGCTGTTCACCTCGGTGTCGGGACGGCCGCGTCTCGTCGGCGCCCGGTGCGACGGCTGCGGCGCCGTCACGTTCCCCACCCAGGACCTCTGCCCACGCTGCGGCTCAGACGGCATGATCACGCTGCACCTCGCCGAGCGGGGCCGGCTGTGGACGTGGACGACGCAGACCTACCGGCCGAAGTCCCCGCCCTACGCCGGCTCCGGCAGCGACCCCTTCGTGCCGTTCGCGCTCGGTTACGTCGAGCTGCCCGACGGCGTGCTCGTCGAGACCCGGCTGGTGGTCGACGAGGGGGAAGAGCCGCGGATCGGCGCGGAGATGGAGCTGTGCCTCGTGCCGTTCCCCCTCGGCGGAGACGCCGACGACGGCGACGTGGTCACGACGTTCGCGTTCCGCCCTGTGGAGGAGAACCGATGAGTGACATCGCGATCGTGGGAGTCGGCCTGTTCCCGTTCGGCCGGCACGAGGGTGTCACCGGTCTGGAGATGGGCGCGCGGGCGGTCCGGGCCGCGCTGGCGGACGCGGGTGTGTCCTGGTCGGACATCCAGTTCGCCTACGGCGGGAGCTTCCGGTCCGGCGCGGCCGACGCGCTGGTCTCCCACCTGGGGCTGACCGGCGTGCAGTTCATCAACGTGCACAACGGGTGTGCCACGGCGACCAGCGCGTTGGTCGCGGCCTGCGACGCGATCGGGCAGGGACGCCACGACCTCGGCGTCGTGGTCGGTTTCGACAAGCACCCGCGTGGCGCGTTCGACTTCGACCCGGCCTTCCTCGGCCTCGGCGACTGGTACGGCCGGCTCGGGCTGATGCAGACGCCCCAGTTCTTCGCCATGCGCTGCACCCGGTACATGCACGACCACGGGATCTCGCGGGAGGTGCTGGCGAAGGTCGCCGCGAAGAACCGGGAGAACGGAGCCCGCAACCCGAACGCGTGGCGGCGGACCGCGCTGTCGGAAGAGGAGATCCTGGGCTCGCGCATGCTGAACCACCCGTTCACGCAGTACATGTTCTGCTCTCCGGACGAGGGCGGCGCCGCGCTCGTGCTCTGCCGCGCCGACCTGGCCCGCCGCTACACCGACCACCCCGTGTACGTGCGCGGCGTGGCGGTCCGCACCAGGAAGTTCGGCTCCTTCAACGTGTTCAGCCCCTCGCTGCCCGCCGAGCGCGCCGAATCGCCGACCGAGGCGGCCGCACGCGACTGCTACGAGATGGCCGGCATCGAGCCGGGCGACGTGGACATCGCGCAGTTGCAGGACAGCGAACCCGGCAGCGAGATCATCGCGATGGCCGAAACCGGCCTGTGCGCCGACGGCGCGCAGGAGGCCATGATCCGCGCGGGCGAAACCCGCATCGGCGGCCGCCTGCCGGTCAACACCGACGGCGGGCTGATCGCCAACGGCGAACCGATCGGCGCGTCGGGCCTGCGGCAGATCCACGAGCTCGTGCTCCAGCTGCGCGGCACGGCCGGCGACAGGCAGGTGCCCGGCACACCACGCGTCGGCCTGGCCCAGGTCTACGGCATCCCGGGGACCTCGGGCTGCACCCTGCTCAGTTCGTAAGGAAAGGATCCACAAATGATCGACCGATCGATCATCGGCACCACCTCACCTCCGATGACCATGACGGTGGAGCGCGGCAAGATCATGGAGTTCGCCAGGTCCATCCTGGACGACAACCCCGTCTACTTCGGCCCCGATCCGGCGGTGCCGCTCACGTTCTGCGTCACGGCCGCGCACTGGCAGGCCGAAGGGCATGAACCGGTGCCGGCCGGGCTGGACATGAGCCGGTTGCTGCACGGCGAGCAGGAATTCGAGTACCTGGGCGAGATCCACGCCGGCGACACGCTGACGACCCGGGGATCCATCGTGGACGTGTACGAGAAGGAGGGCTCGCGCGGCGGGACGATGACGTTCATCGAGTCCGAGACCATCTTCACCAACCAGCACGGTGAGGACGTGCTGAAGATGCGCGGGATCCTGATCGAGACCTCGGGCGCCGGGACACAGGACGAATCATGAGCCGGCTGTACTACGAGGACGCCGAACCCGAAGCGACAACGGCTGGCTGGCAGGTCCCCGACGCAGTCGAGGTGCTGGACTTCGTCCGTTATGCCGGGGCGTCCGGTGATTTCAACCCCATCCACCTCGACGAGGACGTCGCCAGGGCCGCGGGCTACCCGACCGTCTTCGGCCAGGGCATGTTCACCGCGGGAGTGCTGTCCCGGTTCGTGACCGACTGGCTCGGCGTGGGGCGGACGAGGCACTTCAGCGTGCGGTTCCGGCGCCCGCTCCGTCCTGGCGACACGATCGCCTGCGCCGGCACCATCACCGGCAAGCACGACGGCGTCGTCGAAGCTCGGCTCGAGGTCATCGACGCCCAGGGCGAGGTGCTGGTCCAGGGATACGTGAAGGCCGAGCTGCCGGGCCGGGAGGAGGCGTGACGGGCACCCTGGACGGCGTACGCGTGCTCGAGATCGCGGGAGTGGGCCCGGCCCCGTTCGGCGCCATGCTGCTCGCGGACATGGGCGCCGAAGTGCTGCGGATCGAGCGGCCCGGCGCTGAAATGCTGCGGGTCGAGCGGCCCAGCACCGGATCCGCGGACACGGTGCCCGAGGACCTGCTGAACCGGGGGAAGCGTTCGCTGGCCGCCGACCTGAAGAACCCCGAGGCGGTCGAGGCGGTCCTGCGCCTGGCCACACAGGCCGACGTCCTGATCGAGGGGTTTCGCCCCGGGGTCGCCGAACGCCTCGGCATCGGCCCGGACGCGTGCGTGTCACGCAACCCCCGGCTGGTCTACGCCCGCATGACCGGCTGGGGCCAGGACGGTCCCCTCGCCCACCTCGCCGGCCACGACATCAACTACCTCGCGCTCGCCGGGGTGCTGGCGCACCTCGGCAGGAAGAACGCGCCGCCGCCACCTCCGCTGAACCTCGTGGGCGACTTCGGGGGCGGCGGGATGCTGCTCGCGTTCGGCATCGTCTGCGCCCTGTTCGAGCGTGCGCGTTCCGACCGGGGGCAGGTCATCGACGCAGCGATGCTCGACGGTACGGCGCTGCTCGCGACCCATCTCCACTCGATGCGCGCGACCGGACTGTGGCGCGACGAGCGCGAGTCGAACCTCGTCGACGGCGGCGCGCCGTTCTACGACACGTACGAGACCGCGGACGGAAAGTTCGTCTCCCTCGGCGCCATGGAGCCGAAGTTCTACACCGGGCTGGTCGACAGCCTCGGCCTCGACGACCTTCCCGACCGCGACGATCGACGGCAGTGGCCGGTGATCCGCAAACGGCTGGCGGACCTGATCCGGTCGCGGACACGCGAGGAGTGGAACGTCGAGCTCGCCCAGCGGGACATCTGCTTCGCGCCCGTGCTCGACTACGACGAAGCACCCGAGCACCAGCACAACGTCACGCGCGGCACGTTCACCGAGCACTCCGGCGTGGTGCAACCGGCGCCCGCGCCGCGGTTCTCCCGTACGCCCGGATCGATCTCCGGTCCGGCGCCCGCCCCGGGTCGCGACACCGATGCCGCGTTGCGGGACTGGGGCTTCGACCAGTGCGAAGTGGACGCCCTGCGTGCCGCCGGGGCGGTCGCGGGACCTCGAAGAACAGGACAACACAGATGACTGCACTGAACGACAGGGTCGCCATCGTGACCGGGGCGGCGTCCGGCATCGGTGCCGCGTCGGCCATCGCGCTGGCCGCCGCCGGAGCACGTGTGTGCTGCGCCGACCTCGACGAGAAGGGCGCCCTGGCGGTGGCCGACGAGATCACCCGCGCCGGCGGTCACGCGTTCGGGCTGCGTGCCGACGTCGCGGTGCCGGAGGACAACACCGCGATGGTCGCCGCCGCGGCCGAGCGCTACGGCGCCGTCCACATCGCACACCTCAACGCGGGCACGGGCTACACCGCCGGGGTGCTCGACTTCCCGATCGAGGAGTGGGACCGCACGATGGCGGTCAACCTCCGCGGGGTCTTCCTCGGCCTGCAGGCGTCCGCGCGCGCGATGGTGGACGCGGGCGGCGGATCGATCGTGATCACCTCCTCCTCGGCCGGGCTCAGCGGGGTCGGGGCGGCCTCGGCCTACTCGGCGTCCAAGCACGGCGTGCTGGGGCTGACGAAGTCCGCGGCGCTGGACCTCGCGCCGTACGGCATCCGCGTCAACGCGGTGTGTCCCGGTTTCGTCGCCAGCAACGAGGCCGTCGCACAGCTGGCCGGCGGGATGGGCGCCAAGATCCCGGTCGGCCGGGTGGGCCAACCGGAGGACATCGCGCACCTCGTCGCCTTCCTGGCCGGTGACAACGCCTCCTACATCACCGGCAGCGTGTACCCGATCGACGGCGGCTCGGGCGCGGGCACTCGGGTGCTCAAGCCCGGTCCGCGCGCATGAAACCCGTGGAAGGGAGAACAGCCATGTCCGGTTCGACGACCATCGCCCGGATCCTGCGCGAGCTCGCCGAGAAGGACCCGGGGGCTCCCGCGGTGACGTGTGACGGGCACCACCTCACCCGAGGCGAGCTGCTCGAGCGGGCACGACAAATGGCGCAGGCCTACCGGGAACGCGGGGTGACGGCCGGGGACACCGTCGCCGTCGCTCTGCCCAACGGCATCGAGTTCTTCGTCGCCGCGCTCGCGTGCTGGCTGCTCGGCGCGGTGCCCCTGCCCCTGTCCCACCGCTTTCCCGCCGCAGAACGCCGGGCCGTCGTCGATCTGGCCGACGCGAGGGTCGTGGTGGGGGCCGCCGAGGACGAGCACCCAGGGCGGACCTGCCTGCCACCCGGTTTCACGCCACCTCCCACCGCCGAACAGGTCGACCGCGATCTGGTGAGCCCGTCGTGGCAGATCACCACCTCCGGCGGCAGCACGGGACGGCCGAAACTCATCGTGTCCAGCTTCTCGTCGCAGGACGCCGCGCAGCTGCTCACCGTCATGGCCACGCACATGGGCGTGCCCGAGTCAGGTGTGGTGCTCGTCCCGACACCCATGTACCACGGTGCGGGGTTCCAGTTCGCGTGGTCGGGCCTTCTCCTCGGCGCGCACGTGGTGGTGCTGCCGAAGTTCGACGCCGCCGCGGCGCTCGAGGCGATCACCCGGTTCCGCGTTCAGTGGGTGTTCCTCGTGCCGACGATGATGTCCCGCATGCTCCACGCGCGAGACGCCGTGCCGGGACGGTTCGACCTCTCGTCCCTGGCCATGGTGTGGCACAGCGCAGGCCCGTGCCCACCGTGGGTGAAGGACGCCTGGCTCGAGATCATCGGCCCGGACCACCTGATGGAGCTCTATGGCGCAGGAGAGGCGCCTGTCGGCGCCGTGATCAGCGGGACGGAATGGCTCGCGCACCGAGGTTCGGTCGGCAGGCCGGTCGGCGGGGAGGTCAGAATCCTCGACCCCGACGGGAACGAGCTGCCGCCCGGCGAGGTCGGCGAGATCTACATGCGGCCGGTCGCCGGTGCACCGGAGAAGGCACGGGTGGTGGGCGCCGAGATCCGCAGGCGGCAGGACTGGATGTCGGTCGGCGACCTGGGCCGGCTGGACGAGGACGGCTACCTCTACATCAGCGACCGCCGCATCGACATGATCGTCTCCGGCGGCGCGAACGTCTACCCGGCCGAGGTCGAAGCCGCGCTGATCGAGCACCCCCGGGTCGCGAGCGCGGTCGTCGTCGGGCTGCCCGACGACGACCTCGGTCAGCGCGTGCACGCGGTCGTCGAGAACGACGGCGACGTCACCACCGAGGAGTTGCTGCGCTTCCTCGGCGAGCGGCTGGTGCGGTACAAGATTCCGCGCTCGATCAGGATCGTGGACGAACCGCTGCGCGACGACGCCGGCAAGGCCCGCCGCGTCGCGATCCGCGAGCGCGAGATCGCGTTGCTGGACCTGGAGAACCTGCGGGAGGGCGCGCCCGGTCCGGTGTGGCGGGTCGAGGAGACGGTGAACCGCACGCACTTCGCGCGGTACGCAGGCTCCTCGGGCTCCTTTCACCCCATCCATCACGACGACGCCTACGCACGGGCCGCCGGTTATCCCACGGTCTTCGGGCCCGGCATGTTCACCGCCGGGGTGCTGTCGCACTACCTCACGGACTGGCTCGGCAGGCCGAACATCCGCAAGTTCGGCGTGCGGTTCCGCCGCCAGCTCTTCCCCGGCGACACGATGACCTGCTCCGGCGCCGTCACCCGCAGGCACGGCCAGATCGTGGAGGTCACCCTCCAGGTGACCAACCAGCACGACGAGGTCCTCGTCTCCGGCACAGCCACCGCGAAACTTCCCACCACGAAAGGAGGCCCCCGATGACGACGCGTATCGACCCGTGCGCGGCGGTGGGCCTGCAGCAACTGCTGGCGACCACGCAATCCGAACTGTTCCGCATGTGGACCTCGTCGCCGGCACCGGACCAGGGCGAACTCGACGGCGAATACGCCGGATTCCTGCCGATTCACGGACTGGCCGACGACATGGTGCAGGCGCTGGTCCGATCCATGTACCAGGAACGTTCGCGGAACGGGTACTGGATCGGGAAGGCGTACTCCGCCGACGAGGGCTACAACGTGTTCCGCACGGCCACCGACGACGGCTACGCATTCCCGCGAGCGGGCCGGTTCACCACGCGCATCGGCACGTCGCTGATCGACGGGCGTCCGGCACTGCTGATGGACTACACCGCCTTCAACAACGGACCCGGCCGCTCCGGCCTGGTCGACGAGATACGCCGGCTGTCACCAGGGCTCTACCTGGGCGCAGCCACCCATCCGAAACCGGACGGCACCCGCACAGAAGCCAACGGCTGTTTCCTGCTCAACGGACCCATCGGTCCGTGGCAGGGCGCGGACGACCCGGCACGGGAACTGCGTCAGGCCTGATCGGCGTCGTCTTCGGAACCATCCTTCACGGAGACGCCGAATGCCTTGACGAACACCGGCGTGCCGTCACCGCGGCGGGCGAGCCCCGCGGTCGCGGCGCGGCCTCCAGCGCAGGCCAAGCGTCCGGCATTGCGTGTTCGCGCGGGTCTGTTGCGTCTTTCAGAGTTGCGAATGCGATCCGTTGCGCGGCTCCGGAAC
>NZ_JBEXCR010000022.1:0-209028 GCF_040605375.1 Nonomuraea sp. NPDC005650 | reverse complement strand
CAGCGACCGACTCGACACCCGAGACGGCCGCCGCCTAAGATCCACTCACGGCACCTACCTCGTTGAGCCTTTTACACCGCTCCGAGGACGCGACCATGCTGGATCATCGGGATCCCAGTGTTGATGGCCGGACTAATTCGATTTGCCTCCGTCCTCGCCAGTCACAACAAGGCCAGCAACGGCGATCGGCCACGCTACCTCACTGAGCCAGGATGAGGAACGAACCTGGATCGTCGATCGCCTCAAGCGCGTGCGGCGGTCGGCCATGCAGTGGCAGACGTGAGGGCAGCCTCTATCAGGCGGCGCGACAACCGCAGTCGGTGCGTTCGGTCTATGCGGCAGGCCAGCGTGCGCCAGCGAACGCGCCACTGACGGAACACCCGCAGACCTTCTGTTTACAAGGTCCCCAAACGATCTTCAGGGCAGTTCGGAAGCGTTCAGCGCGTAGGCCACGTAGACGGGCCTCGTCCAGATCTGTCCGCCGGAGTTCGTGACCGTTCGCTCGGGTGGCTCCCAAGGTGGCTCCCACCGCCTGAGTCAGGAGTCGAAACTTGATCCGATTTTCGCGGAAAGGTTTCTGGGTTTCATCATTGAAGAGGTGGTCCGTCGCCACGAGTTGATCGCCGATAGCATGTCGGCGGCCCACGGCGATTAGCCGTCTCGCACGCCCGGACGGCGGGCGGGCGGAGGGCCGGGGGTACGGCGGCGCGCCGCGCCGCCGCTTGATACCTATGAGATCAATTCGGCAAGCTTTCCAACGCCAGCGCCCACGGGTAGCTGTCCATGTGCTCCCCGCCGGTGCTGGGCGGGTGAGGCTCGAAGTGGCCTGGCCCGAGCAGGACACGCACGCCTTCGGCTCTGAGCTGGTCGACGCTGCGCTGAAGGGGGACGCGTGAGGCCAGGGCATTGTTGACGAACGGCAGGATGACGACCGAGATACCGAGTCCGGGGGCTTCGGAGAGCAGGCCGAGCGCGTAGGTGTCGGCGATGCCCTGGGCGAATTTGTTGATCGTGTTGTATGTCGCTGGGGCCACGATGATCGCGTCGGCACGAGGCGACTTTGGTTCGTCCGGCTTGCGGTACTGGCTGCGGACGGGGTGGCCGGTCTGCTTCTCCAACGCGAGGACGTCGATGAAGTCGAGGGCTGGCGGTGTGGCGATGATCTGGACGGTCCAGCCTTGGTCTTGAGCGAGGGTGACGAGGCGGCCGACGTGGGGGGCGGGTCCTGCGGCGCACACGAAAGATCGCCGCCCTGATGGCTAATGGCCCATTAATGGCCCGAGCACCCCGCCACAAGATCGGTGGCGGGGTGTTTTGGCTGGTGGAGCCTAGGAGATTCGAACTCCTGACTTCCTGCTTGCAAATCGGTCTGATCTTCGAGTACCGCGGCCTCGACCTGGGCGACCGGCAGTCCGCCAGTGACCGTGACTAACCCCTGTTGACCGCCCTTAATGGCACGCTAATGGCACGGCGATCACGTGTGTGGTCAGGGGGTCTGTTCTGCCGGACCTCTGTTCTACGGTGTGCGGTCACCGTATTTTTCGATGATCGAGCTGAGAGAGCGTGGGGCTGGCGGCATCTCCTCCACCAGTGGATCCGGTGAGGTGACGCCGGTGTGTACGGATCGCATCCATTCGTCGTCGACCACAGCCTGGCATAGCGCTTCGGCGGTGATGAGCGTGGCGAGACCCCAGCTGTTCTCCCAGGTCTCCCGACCTGCTGGGCTGGCGGCGATCCATTGCTCGACACTGGCGAGATCAGGAACTGGATACCAGTCCCAATCACTCATGTCGAACTTGACCACCAGGCCGCTTTCCGTCCGATAAGAGACCAAGGCTGGGGCTTCATCGATCCATACAGCGCTCAGGCAGGGGCCATACTGCGCCAGAATGGGAAGAGCACCCTCGGTGACAGAATCGACGCGGTAGTCCATGATGACGGTGCCCTTGCCGAGGCGCCCGATGAGCATGTCGACGTCGTCTGCGTTGAAGCGTGCCGGCTGAGTGCTCTCGGGTGAGATTCCATACGCAGCCAGGACGTCGTCAATCTTGGTGGCGGAACACCACGTCAAGTCGACGACAAGCCGGGTTTGCAGACGAAACCACTTGCTGTAAGTAGAGTCGATCACGGACGTCTCCTCTCAGCTGACACCGCCATGGACCACGCTCAAGGATCTTTGCGCATCCGCGTGCCGTCCGCCGCCGAACCGCGATCAGCCACGTTGCTCGCTGAGCCAGGGTGAGGAACGAACCCTGGATCGTCGATCGCCCCCAAGCACGTACGACGTCCAGCCATGCAGTGGCGATCGTAGGGCTGTGTCTGTGCGGCGGCGCGGCAACCCCGGCCGGAGCGTTCGGTCGGTACGGCGCGGCAGGCGTGCGGCGGCCGGCCCGGTGCCCCGCCGCCGTCCGGGACCGGCCCCCAGGCCGCACGCCCGGACGGCGGGCGGGCGGAGGGCCGGGGTACGGCGGCGCGCCGCGCCGCCGCTTGACAAGCCATCGGGCACGCAACGGGCACGCGCCCCTGAATAGCCCTTGGAAAGATCAAAAGCCCAGGCCGTTGACCTGGGCTTTTGTACGTGTGGAGCCTAGGAGATTCGAACTCCTGACTTCCTGCTTGCAAACGGGAGCCAACCATAACGTCGAGCGGCCTTCCTCCTGGTGAAGTTGCAGATGCAGTCTGGTATCAGGTGCTTGTGTGCGTCGGCGTTGCTGTACCTCTCTGCTGTACGGCACTGAGCGCACGATGGGACGCTGGCATCTACTCCGTAGCCAGTTCGAGATCGTCCACGGATGTCTGTCGATGTCAGAAGCGCTTGCCATCGCCGACTCCGCGAACACCGTCCCCAAGGCGACCATGCAGGCCATCAGACGTAGCCCATCAGTGATCCAGCCGGCCGACGACGCGTGCGACGATGTGATCGACTGGAATGACCCCGAGGTGCCGAGAATCGAGGCTCTGCTCACGGTTGTCACCGAGGACCACCACATGCTCCCGTGGGACCACATCGCCGGAAATCCCGACTGGAACGGCCTCGCCCGCGACCGCCACGATCCTCTTCACCATAAGCGGTGTCCTGGACGATCCGCGTATCCCGGCGAGCCGTGGATTGCGCAGCACTACGACCTGTCCCACGGCGAACCGGGCCGGACGGCGTAGACGCACGGCGAGCAGCCTGTCCCCGTCCTTGTACGCGGGAAGCATGCTCGGTCCGCTCACATGGGCGACGAGCAGGCGCAGCCGGATGGTCAACAGCGCGGCGGCCACGACGACGACGCCTCCGGCCGCGATCCAGGCCCACATCAGCCGACCTCCATCTGTTTTCCTTGGTAACGAGACGCCTGAAGCGTGAAGAGGCGTGTATAGACCCCGCCCTTCCTCATGAGTTCGTCGTGACTGCCCTCCTCGACGACCTTCCCGCCGTCCAGCACGACCAGGCAGTCGGCGTCCCGGACCGCACCCAGCCGGTGGGAGATCAGCAGGCTCGTCCTGCCACGCCGATGTTCCTTCAACATCACATGGATCTCGTGCTCAGCCTCCGCGTCCAAGCCCGAACTCGGTTCATCGAGAATTAGCAGATCGTGGTCCTCGCCGAGCATCGCGCGAGCGAGCGCGACCCGCTGCCACTGGCCGCCGGAAAGGAAAACACCCGTGGCGGGGTCGTCCTTGTCCGCGTTATCGGCGAATATCCTCGTGAGCAATGTGTCGTAGCCGCGAGGCAGAGCGCTCAACTCGTCGTGCACGCCCGCGCGTCTGGCCGCCTGCTCGACGCGCCCTTGGTCCGCCATCAGCGATAGATCGCCCAATCCGATGTTCTCGGCGGCGGAGAGATGGTAGGCCATGAAATCCTGGAAAACAGCCCCGACGCGCTTCCGCAGATCTGCTGGGTCCAGCATCCGGATATCCGTGCCGTCCCAAAGGATGCTACCCCGCTCCGGATCGTAGAATCGGCAGAGGAGCTTCACGATGGTGCTCTTCCCTGAACCGTTTCGCCCGATCAGTCCCACCGCCTTGCCGCGGGGAATGACGAGGTTCACTCCGCGCAGGATCCACGGATGCTCCGGGCTGTATCGAAACCAGACGTCGCGCAACTCTATGGCAGTCCGAAGCGGAGGCGCGGCAGTGAAAGACTCCGGAGTGAGGAGATCTGGCTCGGCCGTCTCCACGTCCTGGAAATGTCGGAACAGAAGCAACTGCTGGTGCGCGCCGGCCGCTTGCGCGACCAAGCCGGCCACCCCGCTTTGCACGCCGGTCATCACGAGTAGGAACATCGAAACGTCTCCTACGCCGAGACTCCCGTCTCTGGTCGCGGCCACGACGAAAACCACTCCCACGCCGGAAATAGCAGCCGCCAGCGCGCCGAGGGCGCTCTGCACGAGAAGTTCACGATGGTCCAGACGACGCCGCTGAACGTCGGCCTGCCTTCGTTCGGACAGCATGCGGTCACGCAGGAAAGCCCCTAGCCCGAACAGGCGGACCTCCTTCGCGGCCTCGGCATCCGACAACAGCTGACTGTAAAAGAACTCCCGTCGCTGCGCCGGCTCGAGTCCCCACATCAGAGCCGCTCGACGACGGGACAGGGCGACTTCCGCGATGAGCATCGGCACGGCCCCGGTCAGCACCACTCCCGCGAGAAGCGGGTAGACGGCGAACAAGGAGCCGAGGAGGCCGCTGACCGTGAGAACACCCCCGAGCAGGCTCAAGGTGCCGTCCACCAACTGGGCGGGGGTGCGCCCTCCGAACTGGCTTGCCAGCCGCAGCCGGTCCAAGAAGGCAGGATCCTCGAACCGAGCCAGACCAGGGAGAGCGTTGACCGCCGTGTACAGCCGCCCCTGAGCCAGCACACCGGTGGCGCGCTCCAACTCCGCCCGCAGAAAGCGGCTGGCGTTCGGCACCAGCCCGGACAGCAAACCAGCGACGGCCAGGGCGACGGCCAGCGGGATCACTTCATCATCGGCCACGATGCTGTCGACCGTCATCTTCGTCAGCCAGGCCACGCCCACGGGGAGCACGGCCGTCAGGACGGTCAGCAGCGTCAGGAGGGTCACGGACACCGGGCCGGCCTTCCACGCCAGGCCCGTGGCCGACAGGACTCCCTTCAGCCAGGACGACGAGCCGCGGACAGAGGTGCGTGTCGACATGGATCAGGCCCGCAACTGACCGGCCGGCAACCTCGTCGCCGACACCCTGCCTCTCTCGACTGTCACGAAAGCCGGTGTGCCCCGAACACCGAAGGCCCTGGCTACGGGGCTGCCGAGCGACTCGACCACCACGACGTCCGCCACCGACTCCAGTGCGGAGATCATGTCGGCTCCCTCGTCGGGCGCGGTGGCCACCACTGCGAGGGAGCGCACCGCGGTGGTCTCGGCGAACGCCACGAAATCGGGAAGCTTCTCATGGCATGGTTGACACGTGGATGAGAAGAAGCCGACCAGGGTGCCATCTCCTAGTAATTCCGTAGACACCGTTCCTCTCGTTGTGGTGACGGCGGAGAAGTCGCCGACGGCTTCTCCAACAGGCAGGGTCAGCGAAGGCGGTTTGAGCATCGACGACTGCTCCCGCAGCCGACGGATCACACCGAACAGAAGCAGGAGGTTGAGCAGACAGAGAACGCCGACCAGGGCAACGGCAGCGACGAGATAGGGCACCACACACCACCTCAGGAATTATTCGATTCCAACGCGGACTGGGTCGGGACTTCGAACATCGCGAAAGCTAGTCACCAGATACACGGGTGTCAGAGGTGATTCTGCCGTCGCGCAACACGATGGTCCGCCTGCAGGCGGCGGCGACTTCGTCGTTGTGCGTGACCATGACCAGGGTCATGCTCTCGGACTCGCACAGGGAAAGCAGCAGTTCCAGAATCTCCTTGCCCGTGTCGCTGTCGAGATTGCCCGTGGGCTCGTCGGCGAGTAACAACCGAGGGGCTCCGATCAGGGCTCGGGCGATGGCGACGCGCTGCATCTGACCGCCGGACAGCTGGGAGGGAAGCGAGGCGGCCCGGTCCTGCAGTCCGACAAGCCGAAGCAGGTCCATCGCCCTCGCTTTGGCGGCTTTGGCCCGTCGGCGGTCGGTGATGACGGGTGCGAGCACGTTGTCCAGGGCCGTGAGCGCGGGCAGAAGATGGAATCTCTGGAACACGAAACCGATCCGGCGGCGGTAGTCGTCCAGCTGCCGTTCCCGCATCAGTTCCAGCCGTTCGCCGTCCACCTCCACCTCGCCGCTGTCTGGGCGGTCCATCGCACCGATCAGGTGGAGCAGCGTGGACTTTCCCGCTCCCGAAGGTCCGGTCACGGCGACCGAAGATCCCGGGTCGATCTTCACGTCGACCGCGTCCAGCGCGCGAACTTCCTGGTCCGTGCCACGCCGGTACACCTTCGTCACCTGGCGTAGCTCGATCCGACCTGTCATCGGCGCCTGCTTCATCACGGTTTCCCTCGTTCCACTGTTCACTTCACTCACCGGAGAGCGCCACCGCCGGTTCCAGCCGCGCGAATCGCCACACCGGGAGCGCGAGCATCGCCATCAGCAAGATGAACCCGGCGACCCCGGACACGCCCGCGACGACGAGCGCGTCCCCTGGGACCGCTCCGCTGAAAGACCACACCACCAGGACCCCCGCGACTGCTCCCGACATCCCGCCGAAGGCGCCGATGCCCGCGCCTTCCAGCGAAGCCAGCCGTACCAGATGGCCGCGGCTCCACCCGAGGGCCCGTAGCGCGGCCAGCTCGCCGGCCCTCTCGCGAAGACTGATCAACAACAGATCCAACGCCCCCGCCGCGCCCAGGAGGACCGTCAACCCGATCGCGATGTAGTCCACGGTTCTCGCCTGCGCGACGACGGCGTCGCCGAGCAGCGAGCCGATGACCTCCCCACGGAAGGCGAACGTGATGGCCAACAGGATAGTGATTGCGGCCACCCCGAGTGCCAGGCCCAGTGCGCCCATCGCGGTACGGCCCGGCACCCGTCGAAGGTTGGCCATCGCCAGGCCGGCGACGGAATGAATGCTCCGTCCCGATCCCGAGGGCGACACCGGTGGGGTGAGAGCCTCGATCGGGGTCATCCGCGCCGCCCGCCACGCGGGGAACGCCCCGGCCAGCACTGCGAGGCCCCATGCCAGCGGGACGACCGAAACCGACCGCGTCCATGACGGCTCGACACCGAAGACGGAACCGATGAAGGGAGACAGGACCGCGCCTGCGACGCCGGCGATCGATGCCACGACGACCAGCTCGGAGGAGATCAGCAGGAAGACCCGTCCCTTGCTCCACCCCAGGCAACGCAGGGTGGCGATCTCCCGGCGCCGCGCCCGAACCGATGCGAACGCCGCCTGGGCCAGGAAGAGCGCGCACACGGTCAGCACCAAGAGATTGAGCATGAGGCTCTTGCGGTCGACGGAGCTGACGACCTGGAGAGCCACCCCCTTCTTCACCCAGTACTCGTTCACCCGGATCGCCGTTCCGTCGACCGCGACGCCGGGGGGCAATTCCACCGTCTGCGGCGCGGGCGAGCTGCCCATTGTGACATCGACGTCGAGGTCGGGGAACGTTCGGCGTATCTTCGTCGCCACCGCGTTGACCCGTGCCCTGGACAGCTCGTCGACACCGCCCACATCCGCCACGCGGATGCGGATGGCGCTGATGGGAGCCCGCTCCTGGAGGGTGTTCCTGTCCACGCGTGTCTTGGTGAACGCGTCGATCGCGGCCAGTGTGGTCAGCAGGCCGGGTGGCTGCGCCAGGTAGCCGCCGAGATTGCGGTCCGGGGTGAGGGGCCGGTCGCCCAACGCCTTCCGGCTCGCCTCATCCGCGCCGTCGACATCGGGAGGACGGTAGGTCTCCAGCGGCACCTGGGTCAGCGACGAGAAGCCCTTCAGCCGTTGCGGATCGAAGGCTCCGACCAGCTCCACATGGGGGAACGGGATGCCTTTGGTGTCCTTCCACCGTCGCGCGGTGGAGTCGCTGTCGTGTCCGTTGCGAGTCACGGTTCGGGCCTGCACACCGGTGTTCTCGATGGGGACCGCGGTCTCCCAGGTCTTGTCGATCTTGCCGACGGACCAGACGGCGGGGTCCTGTGCCGCCTGGGTGGTGAGCGTCAGCTTCTGACCGCTCTCCTGGTAGGAGACAGGTCCTACGGTCCAGTACTGACTTCGCCACTGCCGCGCGGTGGAGTCGTCGATCCTCGGATACCCCTGGCTGATCGACACCTTCTGATGGCCGACCACCTCGCCCGTCAGGTGCTCCGCCCAGCGTCGGGCCGACGGTGAACCGAGCTTCGCGGGGACACCGCCGGAACTCCCGATCTCCAGTCTCTCCACCTCGGCCGTCATCGTCCCGTCGACAGGCGGGCGGACGCTCAACTGGACGGGTACCTTCAGATCCACGATGTCGGGAAAGGTCGGGTCGACGGTCGCCTTCACCGTGTCGTTCCCCGTCAGGGCGCGGCCGGCGACCCGCGCCGCACTCAGCCCGACGAGCCGGTCCTCCTGCTCCGGGTCGACGGCCGAGAGCAGGACGGGATAGGTCACGGGAATCTCGAGCACCCCTGGTCGCGATGACATCGCGTCCCCGGTCAGCGACTTACACGTCATAGTCGACCGAATCTTCGGGTCGAAAGGCGATGATGCCTGGCTGAGGACCTGGAACGGGTTGAGCGTGCGGTCCGTCGGCTTGTCATCGCCGCCCGACGGGTTCTGATTGAAGTACCAGCAGACCTGGTATTTTCCGGATTCGACCAGGCGGCTGCTCGGGGCAAGAGCCGGAATATCGCGATCCTCGCGCAAGGGAGTCTCGGTGACATACAGATAGAGGTTTTGTTCGGGATGGGTGCGCAATCCGGGGCCGACGACATACGTCGGCTTCAGCCGGAAAAGCTGGCGCGGCGCCTTGGTGAGAAACGGCGTGACGTCGATACCGAGCCGGCCATCGACCAGCATGTATCCGAGATTGGCGACGGGCGCGGCGACGTCGATCCCCGGAAGGCTCTTCAGGGTGTGGTACTGGTCCAGCGTGATGCCGCCGAAGATGCCAGAGAGGTAGTTCGCTTGAACCAGTGAGCGTTTTCTCTCCAGCGCGGACTGGGATCCCCTCGGCCGGACCAGCACATCGTAGGCCGACCGGCCATTCTCCTGCACCAGGCCGACGGTTTCCAGCCGGCTCGTCCGGACGGCGGCCGTCAGCAAAAGGAAGCTGCTGCTCGCCACAAGAATTCCAAGACCGAGAAAGAACGCCCGCCGCCACGAGTGTCGCAAGCCGGCGAGCGAAACCCTGAACACCATCATCCTCACATCGAGTCCGTCTACGCTGAGTTCATGAGCCGGCACATGGCCGACTCATGAACTGTCATGGAAGGCGTGGAACAATGCCTATCCCGTTTCGCCGCGCATGGACCTCGTCGCCTGTCGCAGCACCGAAAGACTCGGTACCGCAGGTGGTCCCACAGGACGACCGAACTCGACCGCGGAGTGCGGGATCAGCAGATCCACCTGGTTTCACAGTTATTCGCGGGACAGTTGTCGTAGTAGTCACAGCACGTCTGGTTGCAACTACCCGAGCTGCAGGATCGGCCGAGGTAAATGCAGGCCGCCTCGGCCTCGACCTTGGGGGCGAGCGCGGACAGCAACCTGTCGGCGGTTTTTGCAATGAATTGCAGCATAGCCCTCTCCCTGACATGAGTGTGCCACACGTCTTCGTGGCCTCCATGATCGTAGAGCTGTACTGAAAAGAATATCAATACCTTAGGTCAATTTATCAATGATCTCACTCTGGGTGAATATTTGATGTCAATCAGTATTGGTGATCGAGATATAGAGCATTCCGTTCTGGCGGGCCACCGTGGCTTTAAATATGATTTGTCCTTTTGTGGACTGCAGCCCGCTACTCCACAGCGAAGGACAGAAGGCGACGAATGCCCGACCCGGTGGCGCCACGGGATCAGTTCGCACTAAACCTGCCTGATAAGAAGGGAATGCTTCCCTGTAACACCGCTCATTCCCCATCCGGAGAAGGCTCACCCGCCAGGGTGGCGGCACACAGGCAGTGGCGCCGGCGAGGACGGCGCGGTGGACGGATCGGGCAACGCGGGCGCCCCACGTGGCAACCTGACCTGGTCTAGGGTGACGATGGTGTCGGGGCCGTCCTCGTCGACCTACGAGGGGTCCCAACAAGGACAGCTCGTCGTACCGGATAGCAGAGGGCTTGTCGCGCTCATTGCCCCTATGAGGGGGCCGCACCTCAGTCGCGAACCTCCGTGGCGCTGGACCGTAATCGCCGCCGTTTCCGCTTACGAGCGCCCTCCGCCCGGCAGGAGAAGGCCGCGATCAGGTTGCGATGTGTCAATCGGTGGCAACCCGACCCGGAGCGCAGGGCCGCCAGGCCCGAGCACCGGAAGCGGGGCGGCAGGACAACGGAAGGATCCTCAAGACCGCCGTAAGATCTTTCTCCTTGCAAGGTTCCACCCCGGTGGACACGGGCGCGTGGGCGGCGCGGCCGCGACCGGCCGAAGAGCCGCAGCGCGGCTGGCGACCGCCCGACGCGCGGTGGGCCGCGGAGCGGACCGCCCTTGATGACGTGGAGAGAAGTTGCTTTCAGGGCTGTCAGGAGCCTGTGTCAGGAGCCTGTGTCCTGTCCGGCGTCTGGTTGGGGCTCGTTGCTGTGAGGTGCAGCGGTGGTCCAGATGCGTTCGAAGCTGACGAGGTAGATCGCTGATGCCCCTTGATCCTCCCTGTGGCGGAGGTGCATGACTGGGGCGTCTGCTGCTGGGGTGGCGTAGGCGTGGAGGTTGACCAGGAGTCGGCTGTCTGCCCGGAAGATGGAGTTGTAGAGCACGGTGCGATGGAGCCGGATCTCTACGTTGGGAACGTTGTGTAGCCGGCGGTAGAGGGTGAGCGCGTTCTTGATGCGGGCGGCCATGACGTCGGGGCCGATGCCCTCGTCGGTGCCGCGCCTGGCGACCTGAGGGCTGTCGGGATCGCCGAGGAGGATTCGGACCTTGACGCCTGTGCGGGCGCGGTCGGTGAGGATGTCGAGGATTCTGCGATCCTCAGGGAGGAACAGGCCGCTGTACGTGAGGATGCCGATCTCCTCGGTCGCACCTTGGAAGAGGGTGTGCCAGACGCTCTGGGGGACGGCCCAGCGGTGTGAGTAGATGGCCTGTACGTCGCCGGCGAGGGCGAGGTGCTGTTGGGTGACCTGCGGCCAAAGGTCGGCTTCGTGGACATGGAGGAGGTCGGCGATGGCCCAGCGGTGCCGTGGATAGGGGATGCGGCCCTTGAGCCAGCGGTTGACGGTCTTGGGGTCCACGGTGAGGGCCGCCGCGACGTCGGTGGGGGTGATGCGGGCTGCGACCATCGCGTTGCGCAAGTTGTCGTTCATGGGGACCGCCGCTCCTCCCTCGGGATCGTCGTTGCCTGCGACGTTAACACGAGACGTCCCTAGACGTCCCCTAGTCGTGGTGTAGAGATTCCCGGTGCTTGGCCGATGCTCGTGGGGCCGGACGAACCACCGAAGGGACGGGACACATGCACAGCGCCCGAGCGCAGAGCCTCGCTTATCAGCAACGTCTGCTAGCGGATCTAGGTGATGGGCTACGACCGAGGGGCATCGCGGCGGTCTTGATGGCCGCTGAAGACGGGCGTCCCGGGCTGGGCGTCAAAGATCGTCGTTCTCGTATCCGCAGGGTCTACGTCAACGTCCCGTTCTACTGGTTCTACTGGGGCGATCAGCCCAACGAGCGCACCAGCTGCCTCAACCTGGAAGCTGCCATCGACAGGATCGAGCAGGCCGCCCGGGACGGCTGGCGCACTGGTGAGCAGGCCGAGCTGCGCATCGACCTGGGCATGATCACTGATGCGTATCGGCGTGCCTGACACCATGGCCTCGGACGAACCTCCGTGGCTGACGGGCGGTCCCGTCTACACCAAAATCGCGGAGCGGCTGCGGGCGCGAGTTACTGCTGGACGGTATCCAGCGGGTAGCTCGCTGCCGTCCGAGGCCGAGCTGTGCGCGGAGTTCCGCGTGGCAAGGAACACGGTCAGACGTGGCCTGGCCATCCTGGAACAGGAGGGGCTGATCGTCACGATCCCCTCCAAGGGTCGTGTGGTGCAGGGTCCACGCGTGGACACCGCGTACCGCTACCAAATGATCGCCTCTGAGCTGCGTGCCCAAATCGAGCGGGGCGAACTTGCCGCGGGGGCTGTCTTGCCGAGCGAAAAGGAGCTGCGGCAGCGGTACGAGGCGTCGCGCGCTACGGTGCGGCAGGCGCTTGGCGTGCTGGAGCGTGAAGGCCTGGTCGTGGTCGAGCACGGGCGGGGCCGCTTCGTCCGGCAGGATCAGCGCGAGGGAGGACGTCCCAGGACGTCTGGCCGCGCCCACTAGATTCGCTTATGCCCCTGATGTCTATCGTGAGCCCCGTGGGACATATCGAATGGGCATACGGCCTGGCCAAGGACCTGCTGGAGACGACCTTGCCGCGCCGCTGGGCACACACCCAGGGAGTCGCCGGCCAGGCCGAAACCCTGGCCCCGATCCTGGGCGCGGACGCTGACACGCTGGTCGCCGCCTGTCTGCTGCATGACATCGGGTACGCCCCGGACCTGGTCGACACCGGCATGCACCAGCTCGACGGCGCACGCTACCTGCGCGACGTGGCTGGGGCCGACGAACAGTTGTGCCGCCTGGTGGCCTACCACTCGTGCGCGGACAACGAGGCGCGGCAACGTGATCTGCTGGATGTGCTGGTCAAGGAGTTCGACCAGGAGCGGCCGGAGCTGGCCAGGGCGCTGACGTACTGCGACATGACCACCGGCCCGGACGGTCGGCTCCTGGGCGTACACGATCGGCTGGCGGAGATCCACTCCCGATACGGCCCCGAGCACGTGGTGAGCCGGTCGATCACCAATGCGACGCCGTGCATCGTGTCGTCGGTGCGGGCGGTGGAGGCGGCTCTATCCGATGTGCGGCAGGTCGGCACCGGCTAGGTAGTGCTCGATCCGCATCCGCATCGACCGGTCCATCGGCAGCGCCATGACCTCATCCGACCTCACCCAGCGGACCTCCCGGGACTCATCGCTCGGTGTCGGCCGGCCGCCCACGGCGCGGGCTGTGAGGACGATGGAGAACTCCTGGCGGGCCTCGCCGTTGGAGGTGTAGAGGATCACGTGCCGGGGGTCGCTGTAGGTCCCGACCAGGCCGGTGATCTCACAAGTGATGCCGGTCTCCTCGAACGTCTCCCGAACGGCCGCTGCAGGGATGGACTCGCCCAGGTCGATCGCGCCGCCGGGCACGGCCCAGTTGTCGTTGTCGCTCCGGCGGATCACCAAGATGTTTGCCGCCGCGTCGGTGACGATGACGTTCACCGACGGGACCAGGCTGTTCGGCTTGGGTGCGTTGGGGTCGTCGTAGAAGTCGATTCGCTTGGCCACGGTCAGGGCTCCACGGGAGTTGCTTGTGCCCATACCTTCTCGAAGCTGTCGGCGTAGGTCGTCACCATCTCCCCGCCGGCCACCCTCCGCAGATGGAGTACGGGGGCGTTCCCGGCGCGGGTGCCATACACATGCATGTTGACCAGATAGTCGGAGTCGGCCTGGTAGATCGAGTTGTACAGGATTGTCTGGTGGAGCCGCAGTTCGAAGTTGTCCAGGCCAAGCAGCGGCCGGTAGAAGACCAGCGCGCTACGGATCTGCGCGGCCATGCTGTCCCCGACGCCCTCGTCCACTCCCCGCTGGGCGACCTCGGGGCAGTCAGGGTCGCCGAGCAGGATGCGCACCCGCGATCCCGCCCGGGCCTTCTCGCCGAGCAGGCGCACCATGGCGGCGTCGTCGGCGAGGAACAGTCCGCTGTAGACCAGGACGCCGATCTCCTCGGACGCGGCGGTGAACAGACGTCCCCACGCGTCCCGAGGAACGGCCCAGCGGTGCGGATAGATCGCCAGGACCTCGCTCTCGGAAGCGGCGACCACCTGCTCGCGCGAAAGGGCCTGCGGCCACAGGTACGTCTCGTCCACACCCAGGTACGAAGCCGTGGCAAAACGGTGCTTACGGTACGGCTCGCGGCCCTTGGTGATCCACCGTTCCACCGTCTTGGGGTCGACCTCGATCGCCTCGGCCAGATCCGCGACGCTCACACCCTTCTGCAACAGGGCCGCGCGTAGCCGTTCGTTCGCCATCTCACCTGCTTTCAAGGACGTCCGGGGACCTGGCCATCGTAGGCCGGACGTCTTGAACATGTCCCGTCGTGTAGTGATCTCGTCCTGACTCTGCGTCGCATCCTCGGTTGCACAACGCCACAACGGCAGCAACCGAAGGAGGAGATGCACTCATGAACAACGAGATCACCATCCCGGGCGAGACCCCATCGTGCGAGTGCGGCAACGCCCTGACCGAGGGCCAGACCCGATGCTCGAAGTGCCTGGCGCGGGGCCGCTGGGCGCGCAAGGAGCGGGCCAGGAACCGGCGCAACCGGCGGCGTTCCGAGACCCGGCGTCCCCCGCACGCCCCTCGCGGCCTGGCTCAGGCGGGAGTGATCTGGTCATGACCACGATCCCTCTGATCATCGCCGGAGTGCTCAGTGTCGCGCTGCTGGTGGGGTACGTGATGGTACTGGTCGGCATCCGCCGGGAGGACAAGCGGCTGAGCCTGCGTCACGCGCCAGACGGGGCGTCGGCGTCGCTGGCGCGGAAGGTCACCGGCTGTCGCGTTCGGAACGACGTGTCGTGGACGTAGCCAACTGCTCCTCGACCTTGGCCAGGCGTACCGACAGGTCCTGTACGGCGGCGCGCAGCTCGGCCACCTCGCCAACCGTGTCGCCGGCGGGCGCGTCGTCGGTGTCCCGTACGAAGACGCCCTTGCCCTGCTGGCCGATCACCAGACCCTCGTTGCGCAGGATGCCGACGGCCATCTTCACCACGCTCAGCGAAGCGTCGTACTGCTCGGCGAGTTGCGCGGTGGACGGCAGCGGCGTCCCGGGCGCGAGGGAACCGCCTTGGATCTGCGCGCGGAGATCGTCGGCGATCTGGAGGTAGCCGGGGCGCCCGGTGTTCTTGACCATCGCCGTCCATCACACCACGAAACATCGACCAAGCCAACCGAGGGGACGTTGACAACCAAGCCAACTAGGTTAACTATGTTGGATACGACGAAATAGGAGGTCACAGCCCATGCGTTCCATCCCGATCCCTGTGGATGTCAGCAAGTTCGCCATCACCTGCGTGAAGGCCCCGCGCCCGCGGGTGCTCAACAAGGACACCGGCGAGATCAAGACCGACAAGAACGGCAACACCGTCTTCGAGGTCACCGTCTCCGTCGAGGACGAGTTCGGCCGGATCGAACTCGTCAAGATCGGCATCACCGGTGAACCGCCCATCACTGTCGGCGATCAGGTCAACGCCGTCGGCCTGCTCGGCTACGTCTGGGAGATCGCCGGCCGATGGGGCATCGCCTACCGCGCCTCGGCTCTGCTCCCCGCGCGGGAGGCCGCCGATGCGTGACGCGCTGGAAGTGCTCGCAGCCTTGGCCGCTGTCGCGGCCGGGCTGTGGGCCTGGCGCCGGTGGCACCCCGGCTCGTTCTGGCTGGTGGTCGGCTTCCCGCTGGTCGCCCTGTCGGTTCGCGCCTCGTGGCGGCGGGTGGCGTTGGGGTGCGGGCTGACCAAGAAGCGGCAACGCTTCTGGTTCACCACCGTCCCCGGCCTAGTCGCCTCCACCGGCGTCGTCCGCGTCCGGCGCAAGTGGCAACGCATCGCCGTGGACACCAAACCGTTCATGTGGCTGCCTCTGCCGACCCGGCACGGCTGGCGCGTCACCCTGCACACCCTGGAAGGCCAGACGCCCGGCGACTACGCCGACGCCGCCGAACGCCTCGCCCACTCCTGGGGTGTGCATGCCATACGCGCCTCCTCGCCCCGCCCTGGCCGCGTCGTCCTCATGGCCACCATGCGCGACCCGCTGGTCAAAGTCGACCAGCTCCCGCCCTCGCCCGAACTGCTCAAGGTCACCGTTGGACGGCTGGAAACTGGCAAGCCGTGGATCATCGACTTCCGCACCGTGCCGCACTGGATCAACGCGGGAGCCACCCAGTCCGGCAAGTCTAACCTCGCCAACGCGCTCATCGTGGGCCTGGCCCCGCAGCCGGTGGCGCTGGTCGGCTTCGATCTCAAGGGCGGGGTCGAGTTCACTCCGTACGCGCCCCGGCTGTCGGCGCTGGCCACCTCCCGCGCCGAGTCCGTCACTCTGCTGTGCGACCTGGTCGGGCTGATGATTGACCGGATGGGGCTGTGCCGCCAGGCCGCCGCCCGCAACATCTGGCAACTCCCGCCCGGCGTCCGCCCGGTCCCGGTCGTGGCCCTGGTCGACGAGCTCGCGGAGCTCTACTTGATGGCCGACAAGTCCGAGAAGGACGAAGTCGCCAAGTCCTCCACTGCACTGCTCCGGGTCGCGCAGCTCGGGCGGGCGTTCGGCATCTACCTGTTCTGCTGCGGCCAGCGCATCGGCTCCGACCTCGGGCCTGGGGTCACCGCGCTCAGGGCTCAGTGCTCGGGACGGATCTGCCATCGGGTCAACGATCCGGAGACCGCGACCATGACCCTTGGCGACCTCGACCCGGCCGCGCTCGTCTCAGCCCGTGCAATCGCCGCCGAGACACCCGGCGTCGCCATCGTCGCCTCACAGGACGGCCAGTGGTACCGCGCCCGCTCTTTCTACGTCACCGAGCAGACCGCCGAACACGCCGCCCGTACGCACGCTCACCTCGCCCCGTCCTGGGACGAGATCACCGCCCACCTACCCGAGTCCATCACCGCCTGAAACCGAAGGGAGGAACGATGCGACGCTTCGCCTGCTGGCTGCTCGACACCGGCCCGGTTCTCGTCCTGGCCGCCATCGCGGGTGCCGGATCGTTCACCCACATCCGCGACACCGCCACCGAGCACGGCCAGACCGGCTGGATGTCCTGGGCCGTCGCCGTCTGCATCGACCTGACCTGCGTCATGGCCGCCCGCGAGCGCCAACGCGACAAGAAGACCGGCAACCGCCGGCGGGGTCCGCTCTCGTGGCCCGTCCTCGTCCTGACCGGGGGAGTCGTCCTGTCCCTGGCCGCCAACCTCGCCCAAGCCGCCCCGACCGTCTGGGGCTGGATCACCGCCGCCACCCCGGCCGCCGCCTTCCTCATCGCCGTCTCGATGCTGGAACGCCGCGCTACCCGTCCTGAACCGTCCGCCATCCCGGCGCCCTCGTCCCCGGCCCCGGAACTCGTCCCACAACACGCCCAGGACGAGGACGACGGTCAGGACGAGCGGGACGGCGACCTCGCGCCCGCGCTCGTCGACTACGCCCGCCGCGTCGCCGACGAACACCACACCCGGCACGGCAAGCCCATCACCCTCGACGCCCTACGCGCCCACCTGGGCGTGTCCAACCAACTCGCCTCCGACCTGCTGCGCACCCTGCGCACCGCCTGAAGGGAGAACCGACCGATGACCCACGACCCTCGCACCGCTCTCATCAACGGCCTGCTCGACCTGGCCGCCTTCCTGGAGGCCCACCCCGATGTGCCCGTCACCACGAGCGTGACCGTCGACCACTTCCCCCGCCACCACACCGACGCCGAAAAGTGCGCCGACATCGACCAGATCGCCGCCTGCATCGGCTCCACCATCGACCAGGCCGACATCCCGTACGGCCACTACTCCACCTCGCGCTTCTTCGGCCCCGTCGAATACCGCGCCGTCGCCATCCTGGCCGCCGCCCGCGCCCGCCACGACGCCGAAGCCAGCTACCGCGGCTGTGTCCAACCCGACGTCTGACCAGGAGAACCACTCATGCGCATCCGCATCGACGGCACCCGAGCCGAAATCGTCGACGCCCTGTTCCGCCTGCGCCTGCACTTCACCGTCTGCGGCGTCTCCCGCGCCTACCCCGACCGCGCCCACCCTCACCACTGGCGGGTCTACCTCACCACTCGCCCACGAGAAAGGAGCTGACCCTTGCCCGAAACCCTGCCGGTGATCCACTACCGCTGTTGCACCTGCAACGGTGTCGGCCTCGACTCCGATGGTGTCCGCTGCCTCGACTGCGACGGGACCGGCATCGACAACCACGGCGCATAACGCGCAGCGCCCCCGGCCTGGCCGTACATCCGCCAAGACGCCTGCCAGGTCGGGGGCCATCCCTTCACCCGAACGAGCGAAAGGAGGTCTCCATCTTGCCCACAACCCACGCCAACGCGCACGTAAAAGCGGGCATGATCGCCCGACTCAACCGCCCTGACTACGACCGCTGGGCGAACCAGATCAAGCGAACCGGCGGCTGCCGCCAACCCATCCACCTACGCGGCAAGGTCGACCACTACGACCCCGCCACCGGTCAACTCCTGCGCCGATACACCACCCGCACCGAACCCGACGGCATCCTGCGCGTCCCGTGCAAGACCCGCCGCGCCTCCCGCTGCCCCGCCTGCGCCGAGACCTACCGCGCCGACACCTACCACCTCATCCGCGCGGGCCTGATCGGCGGCAAAGGCGTCCCCGAGACCGTCACCACCCACCCGACCCTGTTCGTCACCCTCACCGCCCCGTCGTTCGGCGCCGTCCACACCCGCCGCGAACACAACAGGAAGGTCCAGCCCTGCCACGCCCGCCGCAACGCCACCACGTGCCCGCACGGCCGCGTCATGTCCTGCACCGCACGCCACAGCAAAGACGACCCGCGCCTCGGCGAACCACTCTGCCCGGACTGCTACGACTACACCGGCTCCGTCCTGTTCAACGCCCTGGCCCCACTCCTCTGGAAACGCTTCGCCGACTCCGTACGCCGCCACCTGGCCAAACTCGGCGGCCTGCTCCTCAAAGAGCTCCGCCACCACCTCACCCTCTCCTTCGCCAAAGTCGCCGAATACCAGCGACGTGGCGTCGTCCACTTCCACGCCGTCATCCGCCTCGACGGCCCCGGCGGCCCCGACGCACCACCACCGCCCTGGGCCACCGCCGACGTCCTGACGAAAGCCATCCAGCACGCAGCCAGGGCCGTTTCCGCCGCTGCTCCCGCCTACGCCGACCAGCCTGGGCGGGTTCTGCGGTGGGGTGAGCAGCTCGACATCCGCCCCATCACCATGAACGGCGACCTCACCGAACAAGCCGTCGCCGGCTACATCGCCAAGTACGCCACCAAAGCCGCCGAATGCGTCGGCACCCTCGACCGCCGCATCAACCCACTCGACAACCTCGACGCCTACAACCTGCGCGACCACGCCCGCCGCCTCATCACCACCTGCATGCAGCTCGGCACCGAACCGGACCTGGCCGAACTCCGCCTCGCCGACTGGGCCCACATGCTCGGCTTCCGCGGCCACTTCTCCACTCGGTCCCGCCGCTACTCCACCACCCTCGGTGACATCCGCGCTGACCGCGAACACCACGCCCGCCTCAACGACATCACCACCGGCCGCCTCCCCCTCTTCGACGAAGACACCGTCCTCGTCATCAGCGAATGGGAGTACGCAGGCAAAGGCCACTCCCTCGGAGATCAACTCCTCGCCGCCGCCATCACCGGAACCCAGCTCGGAGGCGTACATGACCTCTGAGCTGCTCACAATCCCGCAGACAATGGCCGCGCTGAAGGTCAGCCGCTGGACCGTCTACAACCTCATCCGCTCCGGCGAACTCGGCTCGATCGTCGTCGGCACCCGCTGCCGTCGCATCCCCGTGACCGCCCTCAACGACTACGTAACCCGGCTCTGCGAGGAGGTCGCCTGATGCCCGTCAAGACCGAACTCGCCACACCCGAAGAGCCCAAGCGCCCTCGTAAGAGCCGCCGCAGTCGCGCCAACAACGAAGGTTCGATATTCCCGTACAAGAACGGCTGGGCGGGCTACGTCTGGGTCACCACGCCCGAGGGCAAGAAGACCCGCAAATGGGCGTACGGCAAGACCCGTGAGGAGACCCACGAGAAGTGGCTTAAGCTGCACGAACTCGCCCGCAAGGGACCGGTTGTCACCAAGTCGCCGAAGCTCTCGGAGTACCTCGCCTACTGGCTCACCAACGTCGTGGAACCCAACCTCGCCCCCAAGACCGCCGCGAACTACGAGATGTTCGCCCGGCTCTACATCACGCCCACGCTTGGCCCCAAACGGCTCGACAAGCTGACCGTGCGGGACGTCCAATCCTGGGTGAACAAGCTACGGCGCTCGTGCCAGTGCTGCGACCAGGGC
Source organism: Nonomuraea sp. NPDC005650 (assembly GCF_040605375.1). Classification (NCBI taxonomy): domain Bacteria; kingdom Bacillati; phylum Actinomycetota; class Actinomycetes; order Streptosporangiales; family Streptosporangiaceae; genus Nonomuraea; species Nonomuraea sp. NPDC005650. The sequence continues at coordinate 188,836 of NZ_JBEXCR010000022.1, read as the reverse complement.
AAAGACGCATCCCGCCCGAAGATCCACAGCAACCCGAAACGCCGTCAAAACTGCTGCGCAGTCGGCAAGTGCTGCAAGTCTGAACCCTCAGAGTGGACAGTTCACGACGCGTACATGACGCTCCGTGCTGCCCTGAGCAACGCGGTACGAGAAGAGATCCTGACCCGTAACGTCGCCTCCAACGTCAAGATGCCTGTTCCTCGAAAGCGCAAGGTCAAGCCGTGGTCGGTCGAGGAGGCGCGGACCTTCCTGGAGTCAGCGCGCAAGAACGAGGACCCGATGTACCCGGCCTACGTCCTGGTGCTCGTCCTCGGGCTGCGCCTGGGTGAAACGCTCGGGCTGCGCTGGGAAGACGTCGACCTTGACCAGGCCGAGATGACGATCGGCTGGCAGCTCCAGCGCGTCGCAGGCAAGCTGCTGCACCGCCAGACCAAGACGGACGCGTCCGACGCCACCCTGCCCTTCCCAGAGGTCGTCACGACTGCCCTTCGTGCCCGTCAACGGGCACGCGACACCGCACGGGTAGCCGCGGGGAACGACTGGCAGGAGACTGGCCTCGTCTTCACCACCGCCAGCGGCCGGCCCATCGAACCGTCCAACTTCCGGCGCAGTTTCGCGAACGCCTGTACCAAGGCCGGAGTGCGGAAAGTACACGTCCACGCGACCCGCAAGACCTGCGCGTCCTTGCTGGTCGCCCTGGATGTCCACCCTCGCGTCGCCATGCAGATCCTTCGCCACTCGCAAATCGCGGTGACCATGAATATCTACAGCGAAGTCTCGTCAGAGGAGACGCGCAAGGCGCTGAAGCGCTTGGGGGAGCACCTCGGCTCCTGAGCCGTCCACCATGCTGAGGGCCGCTTCCCCAGGGGAGCGGCCCTCAGCATGACGCGGGAACTCTAACCTGTCGGTACCTCTCACTACGATCACCGCATGTTTGGCTTAGACGCGGTGGAGTCGATTCTCCTTGTCCTGCTGCTGGTGATCATCGGAATCGGGATCAGCAGGTGGATACGGCGGCGCAAGGTGGTGCGCATCTACGTTGGCCTGGACCACATCACTCCTGTCGGCGTTCAGGCCCGAGCCCACGACCTCATCGAGGCAGACAGGCTCCGCGACGCCGTAGAGCTGATCCGCAAGGAATCCCAGGTATCCCGGCAAACCGCGGTGGAAGTCGCAGAGGTTCTGCGCGCTGGTGGGGTCCTGCCGGGCTTCCCAGTGTTCGATGAGGGAGATCTGTCCACCAGGGTTCGCAAGCTGATCGAAGCCGGTAGCCGGAAAGAGGCCGTCTTCCTTGTGCGAAGCACCGAGGACATGAGCCAGTCAGAAGCCGAGGCGTTCATCGACTCCCTCTCGCGAGAGCCGAACACCTAACTCAGGGTGAGTTGTCGCCGTAGCTGTACTTTGCAGCTGTACAAGATCGAAAAGGCCACTTCCCGATCACGGGGAGTGGCCTTTGACCTGGGGTGGAGCCTAGGAGATTCGAACTCCTGACTTCCTGCTTGCAAAGCAGGCGCTCTGCCAACTGAGCTAAGGCCCCTTCGACGAAGATAGCTTACCGGGCGGACGAAGCTACCTGCGTCGTACCAAGGTCATCGCTCAGTACCAAACCAGGGAAGTCGGCGATCGAGTCAACGATGTGGGTAGCGCCGCCCTTCAGGAGGCGTTCCCGGCTGTGGACCCCGGTCATCACCCCCGCCACGATCGACGCGCCGGCGCGCCTGCCGCAGAGCATGTCGCTTTCCGAGTCGCCGATGACGGCCACCTGGCGTACGTCCTCCACGCCCACGCGCAGCACCGCGTGCAGGACCATGTCCGGCCAGGGGCGGCCGCGGCCGCCGGCGTCTTCGGGGGAGATGGCGAGGTCGATCTTGTCGTGCCAGCCGAGCACGCTCAGGATGCGACTCAGGGTGGTGCGGCTGAAACCGGTGATCAGGGCGAGCTTGATGCCGGTGCCGCGGAGTTTGTCGAGGACCTCCAGGACTCCGGGCATGGGTACGAGACCCGCCCGCTCCAGAGTGCCCTCGTAGGAGCGCTCGAACGTCAGGTTCGCCGCTTGCGCCTGGGCCTCGTTTCCGGGGAAGATCCCACGGAAGACATCGATCTTGGGGCAGCCCCGGGACCGGTGCACGTGAACCATGGCACGCGCGTACGCTCCGGTCCCGGGCACGATGCCCTGGGTCGCGATCGCCTCGGCGAAGGCGCGCTCGACCATGGCGATGTCACCGACTGTGGTGCCTGCCAGGTCCAGGCACACCAGCTTTATGGGGACGACGTCACTCATCGCCTCGCCGGTCGGTTAGTTCTCGCTGCCGGTCGCCTCGGTCCAGAGATCGAGCTCTGCGCGGTCGGCCTGCACCTTACGCCAGATCAGCAACCCCCCAAGGGCGATCAGCGCCAGAACGAGCAGCTTCTTCACGGTGTGACCCCACTTCTTCGACGGCCTCACCTGCCGGGGTGAGACCCAACGGTTGACATGCAGCCTAGCAAGGGATGGCTGCGCTCCCTGTGTTGCGCACGGAACCACATGCGCGGAATGTGCGGAGAACGAGTGGTCAGCCCCAGGTGAGGCGCGTTAACCCCATCGCCCACGACATCTCGGATTCCTCTCCGTGTCCATCCCCCTCCATTCTGGGGGCCCACTCGACCTGCCCCTCTCGGGGCAACAGCTCGATCATGCCAAATATCGCGCCCGGGCGCGCATGACTCCGAACTGGACATACCCCATGAGGGTATGTTACGTTCCTCGCCGCCCAGGGATATACCCCCTGGGGGTACTAAAAGAAGGAAGGGGTCACGTCATGACTGACGAAAGACGCTGGTGGGCGCTCCTCGTGCTCGCCGCGGCGCAGTTCATGGTGATCATGGATACCTCCATCATCGGCGTCGCGCTTCCCGACATGCAGCGCGACTTGGGCTTCTCCGACGGCGGGCTGCAGTGGGTGTTCAACGCCTACGTGGTCGCCTTCGGCGGGTTGTTGCTGCTAGGCGGGCGGCTGGCCGACCTGTTCGGGGCGCGCAGGGTGTTCGTCACGGGGTGGGTGGTCCTGATCGCCGGATCCGTGGTCGCCGCCGCGGCCACCACCGCCTGGGTCGAAGTGGCCGGACGTGCGGTGCAGGGCATCGGCGGGGCGCTGATCGCGCCCGCCGCCATGGCGCTGCTCATGATGCTCTTCGGCCACAACGCCCGCGAGCTCGGCAAGGCCATGGCACTGTACGGCGCCGCCGCCCCGGCGGGCGGCACCGCGGGCGTGTTCCTCGGCGGCGTGATCACCGAATATCTGAGCTGGCCCTGGGTGTTCATCATCTACGTGCCGATCGGCCTGGCCACGCTCGCGGCCACCGGGCTGCTGCCCGCCGTGCGCGGGAAGCGCGGATCCGTCGACCTCGTGGGCGCCGCGTCCGTCACCGCGGGCATCGCGCTCGTCGTGTACGCCATCGTCGCCGCGAACTGGCCGGCCGGTCTCGGGGGCGCGGCGCTGCTCGCCCTGTTCCTGGTCGTGCAGCGTACGGTCAAGGAGCCGCTCATGCCCCTGGCCATCTGGCGCACCCCCGGCCTGGCCACCTCCAACCTGGCCATGGCCCTGCTCGGCGCGGCCTGGATCCCCATGTGGTACTTCCTCAACCTCTACCTGCAGCAGGTCCTCGGGTACGGCGCGTTCGCCAGTGGCGCGGCGCTGCTCCCGATGACCGTGGCGATCATGATCTTCATGATCGGCATCACGGCCAGGTTGCTGGGCAGGTTCGGGGCCAAGCCGCTCATCGTGGCGGGGCTGACGGTGCTGGCGGCAGGCGTGGCCGGGCTCGGGTTCACCGGCGAGTTCGCCACGAACGTGCTCCCCGCGAGCCTGATCGCCGCGGTCGGGATGTCCCTGGCGTACATCCCGGCGATGATGTCGGCCATGTCGGGCGCCCGTCCGGAGGAGGCGGGGCTCGCCTCCGGCATCGTCAACACGACCTACCAGGTCGGCTCCGCGCTGGGCCTGGCCGTCATGACGGCGCTGGCCACCTCCCAGGAGCAGCTCGGCTTCCAGGCCGCCTTCACCGGCGCCGCGGTGGTGGCCGTCCTGGGCGCGGCGCTGACGGCCGCCCTCATGCGCAGGCCGGCCGTACGCGAGGGCGAGCCTGTCGGCTGAGACCTTCAAACCCAGCACACCAAAGGAGACGTCATGAGCACTGCCACGGTGAAGGAAGAGGTCAGCGGGGTCGCGGGGATCACCTCCGTGGAGGTGGACCTGGCCGGCGGCCTGCTGACGGTCAACAGCCAAGGCCCCGTCGGCCGGGCGGAGATCGCCGCCGCGGTCGAAGAGGCCGGATACGAGCTGGCGGGCCAGACATGAACGCCCACGTCCTGGGATCGGCCGTCGTTCCCGGCGGCGCCTCAGGCGAGGGGCAAGCGGCCGCCCCCGGCGCAGGTCGAGGGCACATCACACAGAACAGCGGAAATCTATACCCCTGGGGGGCTTCAAATGTCTGAGAACGGCTACACCCTGAACCCGCTGACCATCGTCGAAGCGGACGAGCCGGCCGACTTCCGGTTCACCGTGACCGGGCCCGACGGCCGGCCGGTGACCGACTACCAGGTCCAGCATGACAAGAAGCTGCACTTCATCGTGGTGTCGCGGGATCTGGCGAGTTTCCAGCACCTGCACCCGGTCCTGGGCGCGGAGGGGGTGTGGTCGGTGCCGCTGAGGTTGAAGGAGCCAGGCGCGTACCAGGTGTTCGCGGATTTCGCCCCGGTGGGCGGGAGCGGGTTGACGCTGGGGGCGGATGTGCTGGTGGCGGGCGAGTACGTGCCGCCGACGGCGGCGCAGGTCAGCCGCGCGGCGACGGTGGACGACTACACCGTCTACCTGCGGGGTGATCTGGTGCCGGGCCAGGCGAGCAAGCTGACGCTGAGCGTGAGCAAGGACGGCGAGCCGGTGACGGATCTGCAGCGGTATCTGGGAGCCTACGGGCATCTGGTGGCGTTGCGGGGCGGTGACCTGGCCTATCTGCACGTGCATCCGGAGGACAGTGTGACGGCGGGGCCGGAGATCACCTTCTACGCCCAGGCGCCCAGCGGCGGCGAGTACGGGCTGTTCCTGGACTTCCAGCACGGGGACCAGGTCCGTACGGCGGCGTTCACCGCCCGGGCAGAGGAGGCCGGAGTGGCCATTCCGAGCGACGGCCACGGGCACGTGCACTGAACCAAGTTCTCAAGCGTATTCGTGGCGGGCGGCAGCCGCCTCAAGTGAACGCCGCCCCCACCGGACGGCCGGCGCCATCGCGGCGCCGGCCGTCGCGAACACCGCGCCGAGCAGCAGCCACCCGAGCGTGCCGCCGCCGAGCACCAGCGTGGTGAGCGCGACGGGCCCGAGCATCCTGGCCACGGCCACGCCGGTGCCGAAGAAGCCCTGGTACTGGCCCTGCTTGTGGTCGGGGGCGAGCCCGAAGCTGATCTCCCAGGACCCGGAGGCCAGCAGCATCTCGCTGAGGACCTGCAGCCCGGCCGCCGCCAGCAGGAACGGCCACCCGTACGGGCTCAGGGCGAACACCGCGCAGGCCGCGAACATCACCAGACCCGCGTACCGCACCGACCGGGCGGCCGACCGCAGCCCCTTCACGCGCCGGGCCACCCGCACCTGGAAGAGCAGCACGGTGACGGTGTTGAGCAGCAGCAGGACCGAGACCATCCAGGTGGGCGCGCTCGTGCGGGAGGCGATCCAGAGCGGCACGACCAGGCTGAGCAGCGGCATGTAGAAGAGCATCACCGCGTTGATCAGCGTGATGAGCGCGTACGGCCGGTCTCTGAGCACGGCCAGCCGGGGGCCGGGCGCGGCCGGCGCGACCCGTACGGGAGGCAGCTTGAGCAGCAGTCCGGCGGCGACCAGGAAGCTCACCGCGTCGAGCGCGAACACCGCCAGATAAGCCGGTCGCGTGCCGAGGTGCAGGGCGAGGCCGCCCAGGGCCGCGCCGACGGCCAGGCCGCCGTTGAGCGTGGACTGCAGGACCGCCCGCACGACTGTGCGCTCGGCGGGCGCGATCAGCCCGGCGAGCAGGGCCTGGCGGGCGGCCGACAGGCCCGTCTGCGCCGTGCCGTACAGGCAGGCGACCACGACGAAGAGCGCGAACGACTGGACGAACAGGAACGAGGCGACCGCCGTGGCGGTCGTCAGCGCGAGCAGGACGGCGACGCCGCGCGGCCCGCGCCGGTCGGCCAGGTGGCCGAGCGGGACGCCGGCCACCGAGCCGACGGCCCAGCCGAGCGTGAGGCCGAGGCCGATCTCGGTGGCCGACAGTCCGACGATCCTGGCGAAGTAGAACGCCGAGGTGACGAGGTAGACGCCGTCGCCGATGGAGTTCGCGAGCTGGGCGTGAGCCAGGATGCGCCGGGGTGTCATGCCCTCATCTTGGACTCCGCATTGTCCCGATATAAGCTCCAATTTCCGGCAAAGTGATTGGGCCAAGTTGGACGTTCACATCAGTCTCCAGGGCCGGGGTGACCTGGCCGCGCAGGTCTACCGGCAGCTGCTCGACGCCATTCTCGACGGCCGGCTCAGGTCGGGCGAGCGGCTGCCCCCGACCAGGGAGCTGGCCCGCAGGCTGGAGATCTCCAGGAACACGGTCGCCGTGGCCTACGACCGCCTGGTCGCCGAAGGGTTCCTGGTGGGGCGGGCGGGAGCGGGCACGTTCGTGTCGGCGGAGCCGGTCCGCGGCCGGGCGGCCCCGGAGGGCGTGGTGCGGCCGAGGGCGTTCTGGCAGGGGATCGAGGCCCCGGAAGCCGTGCGGGCCGCCCGGTACGACTTCCGCGTCGGAATGCCGGACCCGCGCCTGTTCCCCATGGAGACCTGGCGCCGGCTGGTGGCCCGCGAGCTGCGGGTGAGCGCCGCCGCGTACAGCAGCCCATCCGGATATGAGCCGCTAAGAGCGGCTATTTCCCGTCATATAGGCATCAGCCGCTCGGTCCACGCCGGCCCCGGCGACGTGCTGATCACGAACGGCGCCCAGCAGGCGCTCGACCTCATCGGCCGCGTCCTGATCGAGCCGGGCGCCTGCGTGGCCGTCGAGGAGCCCGGCTACCCGCCCGCCCGCCTGCTGTTCCGCTCGCTCGGCGCCCGCGTGGTGGGAGTGCCGGTGGACGCGGAGGGCATCGACGTCCGGGCCATCCCCGGCGCCGCCCGCATCGTGTACGTCACCCCTTCGCACCAGTTCCCCCTGGGGACGCCCATGTCGCTGGCCCGCCGCGCCGCCCTGCTGGCCTGGGCCGAGCGCCGCCGGGCGGTGGTGATCGAGGACGACTACGACAGCGAGTTCCGCTTCGGCGAGCGCCCGCTCGAACCCCTCCAGAGCCTCGACCGCGCCGGCCGCGTCATCTACGTGGGCTCGTTCTCCAAGACCCTGCTCCCCATGCTCAGGCTCGGCTTCCTCGTCGCCCCGGCCTCGCTGGCCCCGGCGCTGCGCGCGGCCAGGCAGCTCTCCGACTGGCACAGCGACGTCCCCACGCAGGCCGCCCTGGCCCGCTTCATCGACGAGGGGCTGCTGGCCAGGCACATCAGGAAGGCGACCCGCGAGTACGCCGCCAGACACGCCATGATCGCCGAAACGCTGGCGGGCGACGAGCGGCTGCGGCTGGTCCCGTCCACCGCGGGCCTGCACCTGTGTGCCCGGCTCGCCCCGGATATAGAGGTACGTGCCGCACCGGATCTCGCGGTGGAGTCGCTGGAGGCGTACTGCGGTGAGAGCCCGCCCCAGCCCGGCGTGGTCCTCGGCTACGGCGGCATCACCAGGGACGACATCCCCGAAGGGCTCAGGCGCCTACGGGTGGCGGCGGCTCCAGAACCGGCGGGCCCGCTCACCTGACAGCTCAGGCTCGTCGGGCGGCGCCGGCTGCTGCACGATCACGACCGTGGTCCGCGCGTGGCGGGCGCAGTACATGCTGGTCGAGGGCAGGAAGATGCGGCTGAGCAGCCCGCGCCGGCTCCGCCCCAGCACCAGCAGGTCGCCCTCGCGGGCCAGGTCGACGAGATGGTAGCCGGGGTCGCCGACCCGGCCGACCACCGCCGTTCTTATGTCGTCGGGCACCCCGCCCGCGACGTCTTCGAACACGCTGGCGATCACCTCGCCGCAGCGCGCCTCCTCGCCGGCTCGGAGCGCGTGCTGGACGGGCAGAGCCTCGGGGAATGGGTGGACGGGCGCGCGGCTGACGTGCACGGCGACCAGGGCCATCCGGTGCAGCCTGGCCGCACCGATGGCCCAGGCAAGCGCCCAGCGCGAGGCCGGGGACTCGTCCACCCCCACGATCAGCCTCGCACCGCCGGGCAGTTCCTGTTCCACGGTGCCTCCTGTTAAGAAGTACGACCATAGTGCGCCCGCCGGTCTGTTACCGGGAGGTGGCACTTTCCGAACTATGGAGTCCCCCGCGAACCCCGGCGTAGCATGCGGGGGTGGAACGAGGGTGGGTGCGACCCCGTCCCGCCCTCGACCGGCGGCTGGACGGAGCGCTTACATACAGGCTCACCTCGCTCGTCGCAACTACAGGCTACGGGAAGTCGACTGCGCTGGCCGGGTGGAGCCAGGCCGTCGGCGCGGTGTTGCACCGGCTCGGGCCCGCTGACCGCGATCTTCCCACGTTGGCGGGAGCGGTCGCCGTAGCCCTGTCGGAGCGGGTGCCGGGGCTGCCCGCCGATCTGGTGACCGCCGCGGACGCCCCGCTCGGTCCCGACGCCGACGAGGTGTCCAGGGCCGCGGCGCTGGCGGGCGCGCTGGCGGAGGCGCTGTCCGGGCGGCTGCGGCGCGGTCTCGCGCTGGTGTTCGACGGCATCGACGCCATCGCGGGCGCCCCGGGCTCCGTGCGTTACGTGGAGACGCTGGTCCGCGCCGCCCCCAGGCACCTGCACCTCGTCACCGCGTCGCGGGCGCCGCTGCCGTTCCCGACCGCCCGGTTGCGCCAGGACCACGAGGTGCTCGACCTGGACGCGACCGATCTCGCGCTCACCCCCGACGAGACGGCCGCCTGGGCGCGCGACCGGCTGGGGGAGGCGGGCGCGGCCGTCGCCGCCACGCTCCACGACGCCTGCGGCGGCTGGCCCGCCGCCGTGCAGGCCGCGCTCGACACGCTGGCCCGCGAGGACCCGTCCGGCTGGCCGCGCACGGCCGCCGGGCTGGCCGCGAACTCGGCCACGCTCGAACGCCTCACGCTGGCCGCGTTCAGGGACCTGCCGCCCGCGATGCGCGAGCTGCTGCGTGCCGCCACCGTGCTGCCCGTGCTGACCGCCGGGCTGGCCGCCACGCTGGGCGCGCCGCCCGACACGCTCGACTCGCTCACCAGCCGCGGCCTCTTCCTGGAGGGCGACCAGAACGGTCATCGCCTGACCCTGACCAGCCGCCACGTGCTGGCCAAGCACGCGCCGCTCGACCGGCACGAGGCCCACGACGCGGCGGCGGTCGCGTCCCGCTGGTACGTGGAGCACGACCAGCCCGAGCTGGCCCTGCGCGCCGCCGTCGCGACCGAGCACCCGGGCCTGGCGGCCACGCTCCTCGACTCGTACGGCCTGCGCCTGGCCGAGCGCGGGGATGTGGTCGCGGCGCTGGAGCTGCTGCCCGAGGCCGCCAGGCACGCGCCGACCATGGTCAAGCTGGCCGGCGTCGCCGAGCAGAACCGCGGCCAGTGGACCCGCGCCCACGACCTGCTCGCCCAGGCCGCCGAGGGCCCCGCGTTCGACGCGTTCGTGGCCAGGCGGCTCGGCCTCATCGACCACCTGCGCGGCGACCTCGACGCGGCCCTGACCATGTACGCCAGGGGACACGAGTACGGCCTGCCGCCCGCCGACGCCGCCATGTGCGCCGCGTCCACGGCGTCGGTGCTCTGGCTGAAGGGCGACAGGGCGGGCTGCGCCGAACTCGCCGACAAGGCGCTCGAACAGGCCAGCGTCCTGGGCGACCCGAGCGCGCTGGCCATGGCCAACACGGTCCTGGCCATGCTCGCCGCGCTCGACGGCGACCGCCGCGCCAACGACGCCCACTACCTGCGCGCCCTGGAGTACGCCGAACGCGCGGGCGACATCGTCCAGCTCATCCGCATTCACGCCAACCGGGCCTCCCGCCACCTGGACGAGGGCGCCTACGCCGAGGCGCTGGCCGAGACCGAGATTGGGGGCAGGCTGTCCGACCTGGTGTCGTTCGCCCCCTATGCCGCCCTGAACGTCGCCAACCGTGCCAAGGCCCTGATCGGTCTCGGCCGCCTGGAGGAGGCGGCCACCGAGGCCGCCGACGCGGTGGCCAGGTGGGAGGCGATGGGTTCCAGGCTGGTCGGCACGGGGCTGAACCGGCTCGCCGAGATCCACGTGCTGCGCGGCGACCGCAGGGCGGCGGCGGCGATCTACCGGCGGATCATCGCGGACTCGGCGCCGTCGGGCGAGGTGCAGTCGCTGTCCAACGCGCTCAACGGCCTCGCCGAGCTGCTGGCCGGCGACGATCCCGCCGAGGCCGCGCGCGTCGCCGAGCAGGCGCTCCGGCACACGGAGGGCATCGCGGGGGTGACCGCCAGGGTCGTGGCCGCCCGCGTGGCACTGGAGGGCGGCCGGCACGACGACGCCAGGGCGATGCTCGACGAGACCGAACCCCTCGCGGTGAGCCGCCGCGACCACGCCGCGCAGGCCGCCATCGCCGAGCTGCGGGCCGAGCTGGAGGGCGATCCGCCACTGGCCGACGAGGCCGTGCGCAGGTGGACGACGCTCGGCGACCCGGTGGGGCAGGCCAGGGCCGAGCTGGTCAGGGCGGCCCTGGCCGACCCGGCGACCGGCGGCGAGCTGGCGGCCGTCGTGCGCGAGCGCATGCACGCGATCGGCTGCCGGGCGCTCGACGACCGGATCGACGCGCTGATCGCCCGCGCCGCTCCCGCGCCGGGCGCGAGGGTGATCGTCGAGACCATGGGAACGTTCCGGGTGCTGCGGGGCGGCGTGCCGGTCCCGCGTACGGCCTGGCAGTCGCGCAAGGCGCGCGACCTGCTGAAGATCCTGGCCAGCCGCAGGGGGAGCGGGATCGGCAGGGAGCGGCTGGTCGAAATCCTCTGGCCGGAGCAGGAGGGCGAGGCGGTCGGGCTGCGCCGGCTGAACGTCATGGTGTCCACGCTGCGCGCGGTGCTGGACCCGGCGCACGAAAGGCCGGCGGACGAGATCGTGGTCTCGGACGAGGGCACGTTACGGCTGGACCTGTCCAATGTGGACGTCGATGTCGAGAAATTTCTGGATCTGGTGGCTGAGGCCGTACGGCTGGATCAGGCAGGACGTACGGCCGAGGCGCTGGAGCGGTGGACGGCGGCCGAGAGCGCGTACGGCGGGGAGTTCTGCGAGGAGGACCCGTACGCGGACTGGGCCGTGGGGCTGCGCGAGCAGGCCCGCCTGGCCTACACGCAGGCGGCGGCCAGGATCGCCGCGGCACGCGCGGGCGAGCGGCGCTACGACGAGTCCGCCCGCTACTGGCTGCGCCTGCTGGAGCGCGACCGCTATGACGAGCGCGCCCACCTGGGCCTGGTGCGGGTGCTCGACCTGGCGGGCCGCCGCGGCGACGCCCGCAGGCGCTACCACCTCTACGCAGAACGCATGCGCGAGCTGGAGGTCGAGCCCGCCCCCTATCCCACCTGAACCAGACCTGAACCGCCCGGCGAGATGGTTTCGGAATGAGAACGGTCATCGTCCGGCTGGTCGAGCCCGAGCAATCCGGCGGCCAGCTCCGCGGCCTGCTCGAAGAGGTGGGAGGCGAGGCGGTGCCGTTCAGCGGCACGGAAGCGCTCCTCGACCTCCTGCGTTCCGCTGCCGGACTGGCGAGGGAGCGCCGTCGCCTGGACTGAGGAGCGGCGGGAGCGTAGCGACCAGAGCGACGAGGGAAGGCGGCGGCTCCGGAGCGACCGAGCCCGCCTCTGCGGAGCGGAGGCCATGAACACAGACCTGGCCTGAACCTCGCGCGAACCTCCGTGACGACGATGGGTGTCGAGAGGAGGCGCGATGAGCGAGCAGGGGAGCGGTTGGCCGTTCGTCGGGCGAGGGGGGCCACTCACGGCCGTGCGGGCGGCGCTGCGGTCGGGAGCGGGCATGATGATCGCCGGTGAGGCAGGGGTCGGGAAGAGCAGGCTGGCGACGGAGGCGCTGGCCGGGTTATCGGAGTACGCGGTGGTGCGCGCGCTCGGCACGGAGACCGCGTCGATGATCCCGTTCGGCGCGTTCGCGCACGTGCTGACGGGGCCGCCGGAGGGTGGTGAGAACCTGCTGCACTGGGCGGCTCGCCACCTGCGCGACCGCGCGCCGCGGGGCGAGCTGCTGGTGAGCGTGGACGACGCGCACCGGCTGGACCCGGCCTCGGCGGCGCTGGTGCACTACCTGGCGGACAGCGGCGTGGCGCGCGTCCTGGTGACGGTGCGGTCCGGGGAGCCGCAACCGGCTCCGGTGGCCGCGCTGTGGAAGGACGAGCTGCTCGGCAGGATCGAGCTGCCGCCGCTGACGAGGGCCGAGGTCGGGCAGGTGCTCGCGGGCGCGCTCGGCGGCGAGGTGGCCGCGGAGACCGTACGGCACCTCGCGGGGGTCAGCGAGGGGAACGTGCTCTACCTGCGCGAGGTCGTGCAGGCGGGGCACAACGCGGGCTGCCTGACCGAGCGGGACGGGCAGTGGCGCTGGCGGGGCGAGCTGTCCATGACGACCAGGCTGCGCGAGCTGGTGGGTGACCGGATCGGCCACCTCGACGAGGACGAGCGCGAGGTGCTGGAGCTGGTGGCGTTCGGCGAGCCGCTGGGCACGGAGCTGCTGGTGTCGCTGACCTCGGCGCGGGCGGTCGAGCGGGTCGAGGACCGCGGTCTGGTCGTGGCAGTCAGCGAGGGCCGGCGCGAGCAACTGCGGCTCGGCCACCCCCTCTACGGCGAGGTCGTCCGCGGCGGCTGCGGCACGCTGCGGACGCGGCGGCGGCTGCGGATGCTGGCCGACGCGCTGGAGACCAGCGGGCTGCGGCGGCGCGAGGACGAGCTGCGCGCGGCCGTGTGGCGGCTGGACTCCGGCTCGGTCGCGGCACCCGAGATGCTGGTGTCGGCCGCCCGGCTGGCCTGGGGCAGGCAGGATCCCCACCTGGCCGAACGCCTGGCCAGGGCCGCGATCGACGCGGGTGGGGGCGTGGCCGCGGTCGCGCTGCTCGGCGAGGTGCTCATGGTGCTGGGCGACGCGGACGCGGCGCTGACGGCGCTGCGGCGGGCGGCGCGCGACGCGGTCACCGAGGCCGACCGCGCCCAGCACGCCTTCAGCCTGGGGATCAACCTGGCGTGGGCGGGCGCGGACGCCGAGGCGTGCGAGGTGCTCGACCTGGCCGCCGCGACGCTGACCGAGCCGGCCTGGCTGCAGGAGGCGCACGTCTACCGCGCCGTGACGGACTGCTTCGCCGGGCGGCTGACCGGGGCGGCGCGCTCGCTGGCGCGCTCGCGTTCGTACGGTCCGATGTCGCCGCGCGCCGACGCGCACGCGGCGTCCATGGAGGCGTGGGCCGCGGCGTACTCGGGTCGTACCGGGGAGAGCCTCGCCATCGCCGCGCGCACGCTGGAGAGCGTGGAGAGCTGGCGGGACGAGGCGCCGCACGCGCTGCCGAGCTTCCTGGACGCGCTCTGCGCCGCCCAGACGTTCGCGGGGCTGCTGGAGGAGGCTGACCGTTCGGCGGAGCAGGGGATGGAGCTGCCGGCCGCCGAGCTGTCGGTGTCGGGGTTCGCGGCCTACCGGGCGATGGTCGGCCGGTTGCGCGGGGACGTCACGGGGGCGCTGCGCTGGTGCCGGGACGACCTGGCCAGGATGCCCGGGCGGGAGCCCTACCTGGGGCGGGTGCTGGCCGAGCAGGCGCACGCGCTGGCGCTGCTGGGCCGTACGGCGCAGGCTCGGGAGGTGCTGGCGGAGGCCGCCGCGACGGCCTCCAGGTGGGCCTTCACCCGGCAGCACGTGCTGCAGGCCGAGGTGTGGGTGGCCGCGTCCGGCGGCGAGCTCGACGAGGCGGTACGGCTGTGCCTCGCGGCGGCGGACCACGCGGAGCGGCACGAGCTGCACGCCGGCCTGATGTTCGCGCTGCACGACCTGGTCCGGCTCGGCGCCCCAAGCCGGTTCGCCCGGCTGGCCGGCCGGGTGGACGGTCCCCTGGCCGGGCTCCTGGCCAGGCACGCCCGCGCGATCGGCGACCCGGTCGAGCTCCGGGCGGTGGCCGGGGAGTTCGAACGGCTCGGGATGCTCCTGTACGCGGCCGAGGCGACGGCCCAGGAGGCGGCGGCGTACCGGGACACGGGCCGCGGCACGCTGGCCAGGGGCGCGCAGACCAGGGCATGGGCACTGGCCAGGCTCTGCCCGGGCGTGTCGACCCCGGCGCTGGTGGAGCTGGCCACGCCCGAGCTGACGCCGCGCCAGCGGGAGATCCTCCAGCTCGCGGCCGCCGGGCTGACGAACCGGCAGATCGCCGACCGGCTGACGCTGTCCACGCGGACGGCCGCCAACCACCTCCAGGCGGCCTACGACAAGCTCGGCGTGAACGACCGCACGCAGGTGGCCAGCCTGCTGGCGGCGCTTTAGATCAGACCGCACGCAGGTGGCCAGCCTGCTGGCGGCACTTTAGATCAGCTCAGATCAGCCTCAGCAGGCCGTCGTAAAGGATCTGCCGCTCGTCCTCGGTCAGGACCTGGTACGGCCGCGCGGCCCGCAGGTTGGTCGCCGCCTCGATCCGCGCGCGGACGGGCCCGTCCCGCAGGCCGACGATCTCGGCCGCGGACAGGCCCTCCGCCTGCCAGGCCCAGGCGTGGGCGTCGGCCCGGTGGTAGCGGAGGACGGCCAGCCGGTTGAACAGGAGCAGCCCCGGCCCGCTCCCCTCCGGCTCGTAGGGCGGCGCGACCAGTTCGAGCGCGCCGCCCGGCAGCCGCTCGGCCCCGTCGAGCACCCTGCCGGCCAGGTGGGCCAGCCGGGGCAGGTCCTGCCCTGCCCCGATCCGCTCGGCGGCGGCGCCGTGCGCCTCGTACAGCTTCCGGATGAACTCCAGCCCCGGGCCCGTCGCCCGCAGCACTCCGTCGCCGTCCTCGGCCAGGGTGCCTGAGCGCAGCTGCTCCTGGATCCCGGCTTCTCGTCCGGCCGCGTCGTGGTAGCGGTAGATCGTGCTCAGGCCGGCCCGGGTCACCGGGCGCAGAGGGAGCACGAACCTCAGGTCGACCAGCAGTCCCGGGCTCTCAGCCAGTTCGGAGACCGCTCCGCGGGCGGAGGCGTGCACGTTGACGTGGGCCGCGTTGATGACGGGCGCGATCGCCGCCGCATAGTCTGATATTTCCGAAATTTCCGGCATCGGCCGCCATTATGCCCGCGTTCGTCGTGTTGCAGAATGATCGTGTGACGGAGGCTGCTGGCCGTCGCGGCGGAGGCGGGTGCGCTGGGGAGCCATCGCCCTTGAAGCGGTCCTGGGCGGCGGATTCCTGATCGTCAAAGCGGTCGACGGCGACCTCGACTGGATCTCGCTGCTCGCGCCGGGCGTGGTCTTCCCGCTGTCGGTGGCCGTCCTGCTGCTCACCCCGTCGGCGGCCCGCTGGTTCGACCGCTGACCTGGGTGCCGTGCGTACCGGCGATCAGCCGGGTGTGGTCGCTGATCGCCGGTGCACAACACCACGATCCGGGTCTTAGCCCTTGCTCCAGATCGCCGCGATGGTGCTGCCCTCGGTGTCCAGGACCTCGGGCCGGTAGCCCAGCGCCTTCAGCTCGGTGGCCTTGAGCGTGTAGGTCAGCTTGGACAGGTTCAGGTACTCCTTGAGGCCGGTCGCGCTGCCCTTGCTCCACACGGTGGTGTAGAGCTTGCCGGGCTCGACGGCCATGAGGACGGGGCGCAGCCCGGCCTTGGTCTTGGCGAGGAGCTCCTGGCCGCGCTGCGTGACCGTCTGGCCGGTGGTCACCTGCACGGCGCCGGTCGCGGCCCCGGCGACCCAGACGGCCGCGTAGAGGGGCTTCTCGACCGTGCCGTACACGTCCAGCGAGGCGACGCTGAAGCCGGAGGCGGCGAGCTTGGCGTTGGTGGACGCGAAGACGTCCTTGGTCATGCCGAGCTTGGACTGGACCTTCTCGGTCGTCTTCTCGAAGACCGCCGCGAAGATGGCGCTGGGGCCCGTGCCCGTTCCGGTGATCATGGACGGCACGAAGCCGCTCTTCGCCTGCTCGGCAATACGCGTCGGCAGGTCGGTCGCCGACAGGCCCTGCAGGACGCTCACCTTGCGGGTGGTGTCCTTGATCCAGACGGACGTGTACTGCGGGTTGGCCGCGTTGGTCACGCTCAACGCCTCGGGGACGTAACCGGTCCCGAGCAGCTCCTTGACCTTCTTGAGCTGCTCGGTCGGGTTGAGGCTGTCGAGGGAGAGCCAGTCCAGCAGGGGCAAGCTCTGGACGCTCTTGGTGGTCTCGGTGGACTGCTGGGCGCTCGCGGGGGTCGCCATGGCCAGCAGGGGAGCGACTGTCGCCGCCACAGCCGCAGTGATGGCGACGGTCCTCGGGGTCCTCATGATCCTCCTCGGGTAAAGGGTGTCCGTTTCTGGACAGTGAGTGACCATAACAAAGGATGAGCGGGAGTTCACCAGGTGTGACCACATATGCCGCAAACTGCGTCAGAAAGCTGGAGGCCCAGGTGTCAGGACGACTGTCAAAACCATGGATCGCTCTCCAGCAAGGAGCGTTCCAGGGCGGTCCGGTACGGTTCCAGGCGTGAATTCGGGCATCTTCGGGCAAGCCGCAGGCCTGTTCGCCGTCACCAACATCGACGACATCGTCATCCTGGCGCTCTTCTTCGCCCAGGGGGCGGGGCCCCTGCGGATCGTCCTCGGGCAGTACCTCGGGTTCGCCGGGATCCTCGTGGTCGCCGTCGCGGCCGCCTTCGGGGCCACGTTCCTGCCCGCGTCCGCCGTCCCGTATCTCGGCCTGCTGCCGCTCGCCCTGGGCCTCAAGGCGGCCTGGCAGGTGTGGCGCGACCGCGCCGACGGCGGCGGCGACGACCCGCCCGCGCGGGGCGGCGGGCCGAAGGCTCTGGAGGTCGCCGCGGTCACTTTCGCGAACGGCGGCGACAACATCGGGGTCTACGTCCCCGTCTTCGCCACGTCCGGCACGTCGGGCATGGCCGTGTACGTGGTGGTCTTCCTGGTGCTGGTCGCCGTCTGGTGCCTGGCCGGGAGGTTCTTCGCCACCCGCCCGCTCATCGCCGCGGCGCTCAGCCGGTGGGGGCATGTCCTGCTGCCCCTCGTCCTGATCGGGCTCGGCGTGGTCATCCTCGTGGAGGGCGGCGCCTTCGGCCTCTGACCAGCGTCACCTACTCGACGGTCCTCAGGATCTGCTCGATCGACGCGGTACGGGCGCGCAGCTCGGCGAGGTCGGCGGCGATCCGCTGCTGGGCGTCCATCGTGTTCTCGGCGAGCTGCTCGAACCGGCGCACGAGCTGCCGTAAGTCGTCCGCCTGGTGGACGTCGAGCTTGGTCTTGCGCATCTCGAACATCCCCACGGCGAAAAGGGCGATCAAGAAGCCGACCACGAGGATGACCCCGAGGGAGAAGATCACCGCGGGCCAGGAATCGATCATCAGGAGAGCTCCTTGGGTCCTGGACCCTTCCCCGGGTCCGGCCTGGTGAGTGTCTTGGCCGCCTCGGCCAGCGCCGACGCGGTCAGGTGCAGGCTGAAGTCCGCGACTTCGTAGTACTTCATGGCCTTGCCGTCGTCGGACAGCTCCAGGGTGCCGACGATCAGCCCGGCCGCTTCGAGCCGTTGCAGGTGCATGTGGAGGAGTGGACGGCTCACCCCGATCTCGCGGGCCAGGTGGCTCACGTAGTCGCGCCCTTCGGCCAGCACCGCCATGATGCGCAGCCGCAGCGGGTTGGCCAGCGCCGCGAAGATCTCGACCAGGTCGTCACCTGTCGGCCCGGTCGCTGTCATGGCTTCCCGTCACGTGTAATGATTTCCTTACACGTGAGCCTAGCATTCAGGTGGCGGTCCGGGAAAGCTCCGGGCTGGGGGTTCCCTGGCGCTCCTGCCGCGCCGGCGACCGGGCTCCGAGTGCCAGCCCCAGGGCCAGGCAGACCAGCGGGATCGCCGGGATCACGTACCGCACGTCGTAGGCGGCCAGGAACGGCGGCGAGACGACCAGCGCCAGCGCCGTGACGCCGGGCAGCAGCGCGTCCCACCGCCGCCGCACCAGCGCCGTCGCCAGCGCCCCGACCAGAGCCAGCATGAGCAGCGGGAACGGCACGTACCCCCACCGCTGGTAGGCCCGCAGCCACCCCGCGAACGGCTCCACGACCCGGGTGGCAGCCGGTCCGGCCTCGTACGACTCGGCGATGCCCCGTACCGACTCGCCCAGCGGCCGCTCTGCGACGGGGAACTTGTACGGCGTCTTCTCGTCCACGGCCGTGCGCTCCCAGCGCAGCAGCTGCGTGAGGTCGGTCGCGACCGCGGCGGCGTACTCGCCGGGCTGCGCCAGGATGGCCGCCCTGGCGAACTCCCCGGCGAGCTGGTTGCGATTGCCCGTCCCCGGCACCTTGAGCAGGGGGGAGAAGCTCTCCCACAACCAGTACGGCGGGTACGGGCGCTGCTCCACCGGCATGTTCGGGCAGAGCACGGCCAGCCGCTCCGGCGGCTTGATCACCGAGCAGTCGGCGAAGCTCATGGTCCTGGACCACAGGAAGTTCCCGTCCGCCTCGGTCAGCGCGAACTTCCCCTTCTCCACCTTCGCCCAGGCGCCGTACGCGCCCAGCGGGATCGCGCCCGCCACCAGCAGCGCCACGAGCGGACGCCAGCCGTACCGCCTGATCAGCAGGTACGCGGCCGTGAGGATCAGCAGCGGCAGGCCGACCGTCCTGGTGATCCCGGCCAGGCCGAGCAGCAGGCCGCCGACGGCGGCCGTGGCGGGGGTGACGCGCCAGACCACGAGCAGGATCGCGACCGTGACCAGCGCGACGAAGACCGCGTCCGCCATGATCATGTGCTCGAGCAGTACCAGGAACTCGTCGTACAGCAGCGGGGTGACCAGCAGGGCGGCGCCCCAGCCCGGCAGGCCGCGCCGTCTCAGCAGCGCGTACACCGCCACGGCCAGCCCCAGCATCAGCAGGTGCTGCAGGACCGTCACCAGCGTGAGGCTGTGCGCGGGGCGCAGCAGCGCCAGCAGCAGCGAGTATCCGGAGGGCCGGGCGGTGCCGGGGGCCAGCTCCTCGCGCAGGAAGGCGAACGAGTCGCCGTAGAAGAGGATCGAGGGCGGGTATCCGAGCACGGCGAGCGCCCGCAGCGCGATCGCGGGCAGCAGGGCGATGACCAGGGCGCGATGTGCCAAGGTAGATCCGCTTCCTCGTATGTCCGGGCCCCCACAATAGTGGGTGAACCGGACATCGGCCCGGGCCGAGAGGTCAGTTCTGCTCGGGCAGCGGATCGACGAGGATCGCCGGGTCGAGGTTGCGCAGGATGCCGGGGCGGTCGGTCAGGATCGGCCACTGGGTGGCCCGCGCGCATAAGATCACGTGGCCCGCGGTGATGTCGCCCGACCCGTCGAGAATCTCGGCGATGTCGGGCACCTTTCCCACGGTGAGGTCGTCGACCTGTACGGCGGAGCTGTTGATCAGATCGAAGAGTTCGACTTTCGTGGCGAGCGGGACGATCGAATAGACGAGCGTGAGGGCGGTCGCGGGAATGCACAGCCCGCCACCGCGATAAAGGCACACCGCCGCGATGCTCCGAGAATGATTTGTTTTCGCGACCGCTATGTCGACGAGCGCTCCCACGTCGAGAACGCGCCCAGGAAGCATGGTCAGTCCTCTTGATTCCGATGCAGGCCGAGCCTGAGCATCACGTCGTCAGAAATCCGGTCCACCTGAAGGGCGTCGGCCGCTCTGTCGAGGTCGTCGCACTGCAGGTTCCAGCGCTGGATCAAGATGGTCGCGTGCGTCATGTTGCCCACTTCGCGCTCCACCGCGGCGCGAATCACATCGGAAATCATACGGCCATCTGCCCGCGCTTTTTGATGAACCGCATCAAGTGTCGCCTTGTCTAAATTTACGATGATTGATGCTGTTTCCCCCGATTGTGTGGTGGCTTCGGGGGAAAGGCGGGGCATCGACATCGGCCAGGACGGTGGAGCGGGGGTGTCAGGTGTCTTGTCGTTGTCCGCGGAATTCCGCCGTGATGGAATGGGGATCGCCATACGCTCGACGGTAGTCCCATAACGTCGCCGCCGATAGTCACCCATCGAGATCGGGTGGTCACAAGGGCCTCCGAAGGAGTCACATGCACCGCGTCACGGCGAAAGACGGCACGTCCATCGCATACGAACGCCTGGGCGTCGGCCCCGCGATCGTCCTGGTCGGCGGCGCCGCCGTCGACCGCTCGGCGAACGCGCAGCTCGCCCACGAGCTGGCGGAGCGGTTCACCGTCTACAACTACGACCGGCGCGGCCGGGGCGACAGCGGCGACACCCTCCCGTACGAGGTCTCACGCGAGGTCGAGGACATCGCCGCGCTCATCGACGCGGCGGGCGGGGCGGCGCACCTGTACGGGGCCTCGTCGGGCGGCGCGCTCGCGCTCGAAGCCGCCGCCGCGGGGCTCCCGATCGCGCGGCTGGCGGTGTACGAGGTGCCGTACGACCTGGCGCCCGGCGGGCCGCGGCGCGCGCGCGAGTACGCGGACCGGCTCCACGCGCTGCTGGCCGGGGGCCGCCGCGGTGACGCGTTCGCGCTGTTCATGGTGTCGGCGGGGGCCACGGAGGAGATGGTGGGGCAGGCCCGCAACTCGCCGATGTGGCCGGGGCTCGAGGCCCTCGCCCCCACGCTCGCGTACGACGCCGAATGCCTCGGCGACGGCCGCCCGCCCGCCGACCGGCTGCCCGGCATCGCCTGCCCCACGCTGGTGGCCACGGGCGGGGCCGGCGCGGACTCGTTCGTGGGCGGGGGCGGCGACTTCTTCGCCCGGGCCGCGGACGCGATCGTGGAGCTCGTCCCGGGTGCCGTGCGCGAGACCATCGAGGGCCAGACGCACATGGTCGACCCGAAGGCGCTGGCCCCGGTGCTCACCCGCTTCCTCGGACAGTAGACCCAGCACTACTGCCTGGCCCGCCGACCAGCGGATACCGTCGGAAAGTGCTCGACCGGACCGCGCTGGAGGCGCTCACTCGGCGGCCGCTGCCGTTCCTGGGCTCCGCCTGGCCCTGGCGGTGCGCGGCGTACCTGCTGGCCAGCGCCGTCCCCGGCGCGGCCGTCGGGGCCGCGGTGTTCGCCACGGTCCCGCTCGGAGTGGTCGCGGCCCCGGTCGTGCTGGCGCTGTGCCTGCCGCTCGTCGCCTGGTTCGAGCGGCGCAGGCTGCGGCTGGTGGACGGCGTGCCGCTGCCCGAGGCGCCGGACCGGCGCAGGCGGGAGGCCGGGCTGGCCGTCATCACGGTGCTCGGGCTGTGGTGGATCGACCTGATCATGCTGGGGTTCACGGTGGGCGGGCCGGTGGTCCTGATGCTCTCGCCGGTCGTCCAGCCCGAGGCGGAGCCCGGGGTCGCCGCCGTGGGCTCGGTGGCGGGCGTGCTGCTGCTGCCCGTCGCCGCGTACACGATCACCGCCTGGGGCGGGGCCCGGGGCGCGATGGTACGCGCGATGCTCGCCCCGCAGGGCTCCGAGCTGAACGAGGTGCTGCGGTCACGGGCGCGATTGGTGGACGCGTTCGAGATGGAGCGCCGCAGGATCGAGCGCGACCTGCACGACGGCGCGCAGCAGCGGCTGGTCTCCCTGTCGATGGCGCTCGGCCTGGCCAGGCTCGACCTGCCGGACGACTCGCCGGCCGGCCGGATGGTCGGGCAGGCCCACGAGGAGGCCAGGCGGGCGCTCGCCGAGCTGCGCGAGCTGATCAGGGGAGTGCACTCGCAGGTGCTCACCGACCGCGGGCTGGGCGCGGCGGCACGCGACGTGGCCGGACGCTCTCCTGTGCCTGTGGACGTTGACGTGGAGCTGCCCGGCCGGTTGCCCGCGCCCGTGGAGGTGACCGCCTACTACGTGGTCAGCGAGGCCCTCGCGAACCTGGCCAAGCACAGCCGGGCCACCCGTGGCGCCGTCACCGGGCGGGTCGAGGGCGGCACGCTGGTCGTGGAGGTGCGCGACGACGGCGTGGGCGGGGCCGACCCCGCCAGGGGCACGGGGCTGACCGGGCTGGCCGACCGGCTGGCCGTGGTGGACGGGAGACTGTCCCTGTCCAGCCCGATCGGCGGCCCGACCCTGATCAGAGTGGAGATACCGTGCGCGTAGTGATCGCGGAGGACGCCGTCCTGCTGCGGGAGGGCCTGGTCGGGCTGCTCGAACGCTTCGGCCACACCGTGGCCGCCGCGGTCGGCGACGCGCCCGCCCTGCTCGCCGCCGTCGCCGAGCACCGCCCCGACGCCGTGGTGACCGACGTGCGGATGCCGCCGGGCTTCGCCGACGAGGGGCTGCGGGCGGCCCTGGAGCTGCGCGAACGGCGTCCGGACCTGGCCGTCCTGGTGCTCAGCCAGTACGTCGAGCAGACCTACGCCGCCGAGCTGCTGGAGTCGGGCGCCGGCGCCGGGATCGGCTACCTGCTGAAGGACCGCATCGGCGACGTACGCGAGTTCGTCGACGCGCTCGACCGGGTGGCCGCAGGGGGCACGGTCGTGGACCCGGAGGTGGTCCGCCAGCTCCTGAGGCGGCGGCGTGACCCGCTGGCCCGCCTCACCCCGCGCGAGCAGGAGGTGCTCGGCCTGATCGCCGAGGGACGGACGAACGCGTCGATCGCCAAGGAGCTGTTCGTCACCGAGGCGGCCGTGGCCAAGCACATCGCGAACATCTTCGCCAAGCTCGACCTGCCGCCCGCGGCGGACGGGCACCGGAGAGTGCTGGCGGTGCTCGAATACCTCAAATGACGCAACCTGAAAGTAGGGTTCGTTGACATGAGCGAGCACTGGCAGGAGGTCGGCGACCGGGTCTATGTCCGGCGTCACAAGTCGTTCGACATGAACGTGGGTCTGGTCGTGGGCGACGGGCACTGCCTGATCCTCGACACGCGCAGTTCGCACAGGGAGGCCGGTGAGCTGGTCGAGGCGGTCAGGAGCATCACCGGCAGCCCGTGGACGGTCGTCAACAGCCACTCCCACTTCGACCACTACTTCGGCAACGCGATCTTCGGCCCCGCCGAGATCTGGGGCCACGTCAGGTGCGCCGAGGAGATCGAGCAGTACGGCGAGCGGGCCCGCGCCGGAATGATCAAGAGCCAGCCCGAGCGGCGTGCGGAGTACGAGGAGGTCGCCATCGTGCCGCCGGACCACACGTTCACGGTCGAGGCCAGCCTCGACATCGGCGGACGCATCGTGCACCTGCGGCATTTCGGGCTCGGGCACAGCAGCAACGACGTGGTGGTGCACGTGCCGGACGCGGGCGTCGTGTTCGCGGGTGACCTGGTGGAGGAGGGGGCACCTCCGGCGTTCAGTGACTCGTACCCGCTCGACTGGCCGGTCACCATGGCGGCGATTCTGGACGAGCTGCCCGAGCAGGTGGTCGTGCCGGGGCACGGCGCGGTCGTGGACCGGGCGTTCGCGCAGGCGCAGCAGGCCGAGCTGACCCTCGTGGCCGAGCTGGCCAGGCGGGCCCACGTGGAGGGCCTGCGTGACCTGATCAAGCACTTCCCCTATCCGGAGGAAGTGGCCAGGCAGGCGATCGAGAGGGCCTTCCTGCAGCTGGACGTCTGAGCTATATTGCAAAGTGCAATATTGAGGGAGGCATCATGGCGCAACGCCACAGCTTGGTCGGCCTGACCGTGCTGGCCCTGCTCACGGTGCGCCCGAGCCACCCGTACGAGCTGCACCGGTTCATCATCGACACGCACAAGGACTACATCACCGGCCTGCCGCGCAGCCTCTACCACGCGGTGGAGCGGCTGGCCAAGGACGAGCTGATCGTCCCGGCGAAGACCGACCGCGAGGGCCGCAGGCCGGAGCGCACGGTCTACGAGATCACCGACGAGGGCCGCAAGGAGCTGGTCACCCGGCTGCGGCAGCTCCTGGAGAAGCCCGACCCCGACCGCCGCGCCTTCGTCGCGGCCATCTCGCTCATCGGCTGCCTGCCGCCGGCCGAGGCCCAGCGGGCGCTGCGCGGGCGCGCGGCCACGATCCAGGGCGTCCTCGCCGGCATGGAGGCCCACCTGCGAGCCATGGCCGATAGCGGCCTGCCCGCGATCCTCATGCTGGAGGTGGAGTGCGAGCAGGCGCTCTACACCGCCGAGCTCGGCTGGATCACGGGGCTGCTCGACCGCCTCGACAGGGGAGAGCTCGACTGGGAGACCAAGGTCGAGATGTGAGAAGGCCGCCGAGGTGCGCCAACACCCCGGCGGCCGGAAATCCGAACAAGGCGCCTGCCCTGCCCGAACTCGCATTCACAGGATAGGCGCCGCGACACAGGGAGCAGTGCCATGTCCGCAGAGATCATTCGGCTGCTCGTGCGAACCGCGGAGACCTGGAACGCCGGGGACGCCGAGGGTTACGCCGGGCTCTTCACCGACGACGTCGCGCTGGCGATCGTGGGCGGCGGCTCGTCCGTGAACGGCGCGGCCGACCCGAGCCGCCGGTCCGTCATCACGCTGACCGCGCTGCGCACCCCCGAGGGCTGGCGCTTCGCCTCCTTCCAGAACACGCGGGTGAGCGCGCCGTGAGCCGGCAGCTGCTCACCGAGGTCGCCGGCGTGATCGACGCCCCGGTCGAGCGGGTGTGGCCGGAGGTCGTGCGGGCCGTTCCGCGGACGGAGCTGGGCGAGCACGTCCTCGCCTACCAGGGCGGGTGGTGGTACCGCGGCGAGTGGTCGGTCACCCCCGTCCCCGAGGGAACGCGCCTGGTCCACCGCGTCTACAACGTGGGCGGCAACTACTGGGTCGTCGCCCTGGCCAACCGGCTGTTCATCGGGTTCCGCAGGCGCACGCGCGAGTCGTTCGCCGAGGGCCTGGCGCAGCTGGGAAACCGGTTGGGGTGCGCCACCAGGCTCGCCTAGGCTGCCGGGCATGGAGTGGGGACCGCTGACAGGCAAGGACGCCGAGGCTCTGGCCGAGCTCTGGGCCGCCATCGAGGCCGAGGACCGGACGGGCAAGGTCTACGGGGTCGACGAGGTGGCGGAGGATCTCTCCAGCCACCTCGTCGACCTGGAAAAGGGCACGCTCGCGGCCAGGGACGGCGACCGGATCGTGGCCTTCGGCTACCTCCCCGCCCGGCAGACGGCCGACGACGTGCACATGATGCGCCTGTCGGGCGGCGTGCACCCCGCCTACCGCGGGCAGGGGCTCGGCCGGCGCGTCATCGACTGGAGCGTCCGGACGGCGCCGGGGCTGAGCGAGCGGGCTTTCCCCGGCGTCCCTCTGGAGGTCCACTTCGACGTCCACGACGGCAGGCCCGACGTCGCCGCGCTGGTGGAGGGGGCCGGGTTCGCTGCCGTACGCTCGTTCGCCCGCATGGAGCGGAGGCTGTCGGGCGGCCTGCCCGCAGTCCGGCCGCCGGACGGCGTCTCCATCGTCGCCTGGCTGCCCGAGCTGGACGAAGGCGCCCGCCAGGTGCGCAACGAGTCGTTCCGCGACCATTGGGGCAGCGTGCGGCACACGACCGAGAGCTGGCGCGCCATCATCAGCGGCTGCAGGAACTTCCGCCCCGAGTCGTCGTTCGTGGCCCTGGCCGGCGGCCGCCCGGTCGGCGTGCTGATCACGCACTTCTTCGAGGCCGCCTCCGCCCGGCGCGACGAGCGTCAGGCGTGGATCCAGATCATCGGCACGCTGCGCGAGTGGCGCGGCAAGGGCGTGGCGAGCACGCTGATCGGACACGCCCTTGCCGCGTTCGGAGACCAGGGATACGACAGTGCCGGGCTCGGGGTGGACGCCCACAACCCCACGGGGGCCGTGAGCGTTTACAGCCGCGCCGGGTTCGAGATCACCAGGCGCACCACCACCTACGCCTTGCCGATCAAGCCAGCCTGATCTTCCCCTTCGAGACCTTGATCTTCTTGCTGGCGAGCGGCTTCTTGGCGGGGCCGTTCACCACCTTGCCCGTCGAGGCGCTGAACCTGCTCCCGTGGCACGGGCAGTTGATCGTGCCACGGCTGACGCTCGCCACCGTGCAGCCCTGGTGGGTGCACTTGGCGGTGAAGCACTTGTAGACGCCCTTCCTCGGCTGGGTGATCACGTACTTGTTCTGGACGATCTTCCCGCCCCCCACCGGGATGCTCTTGGTCGTGGCGAGGACGGGCTTGGCCGCCTCCGCCTCCGCCTCTGCCGGGCGCGGCCACAGGAACACGACTCCTGCGCCCACGGCGCTGCTTCTGGTGATCAATGCGCGGCGTGTGAGCATTGTTGCCTCCTTCAACCACTCACACGTTTGCAGATCATCAGCGGTTCAGAGGAAATTTGGCGATAAATCCGGAATCTGCGTACACGAGGGTGCCGCCGTGCCGGAGCGCGATGTCCCGCGCGATCGGCAGCCCCAGCCCGGCGCCGCCCGCGTCCCTGGCGCGCGCCTCGTCCAGCCTGGTGAACCGGGCGAACACCGCCTCCCGCTGCTCCGGCGGGATCCCGGGCCCGTCGTCCCGCACCTCCAGCACGGCCTGGTCCTTTTCGGCGCGTACGAGCACCCGCACGGTCGAGGCGGCGTGCCGTACGGCGTTGTCGGCGAGGTTCGTCACCAGGCGGTCGAGGTGGGCGCGGGAGCCCTTCATCACCACGTCCGGCTCGATGTCCAGCTCCAGCCGCACCTCGGGCCGCCGCCTGGCGCGTACCGACTCCTCGGCGGCCACCTGGCCCAGGTCCAGCTCGGCCGCGCGCAGCGGCTCGCCCGCGTCCAGCTTGGCCAGGATGAGCAGGTCGGCGGCCAGGGACTGCAGGCGTTCGACGTCGGCCAGGGCCTCCCTGGTCAGCTCGCTGGGCTCGGCCAGCTCCAGGCGGGCGCGCAGGGTGGCGATCGGGCTGCGCAGCTCGTGCGCCGCGTCCGCGACGAACCGCTTGTGCGTGCCCACGGCCGTCTCCAGGCGGTCGAGGGTGCCGTTCACGGTGGAGGCCAGCGCGGCGATCTCGTCCTTCGAGCCGGGTACGGGCACGCGCTGGTGCAGGTCGCGGGCCGTGATGTCGGCGACCTTGGCCCGGATGGCGGCCACGGGGGCCAGCGCGCGGCCCACCGAGATCCACGTCATCCCGGCCACCACGAGCAGCACGGCGGGCACGCCGGGCAGCAGCGCGCCGTAGAGCGTCTGCAGCGCCTTCTCGGTGCCCTCCAGGGGGACCCGCGACCAGACCATGGCGGGGCCGCCCACGGTGGCCACCTTGACGCCGGCGATGGCGTACTTCTGCGGCGCCGCCCACTCGGTGGCCGAGGCGCTCTTGTCGTCGGTCAGCAGGACGTCGGGGTCGGCGACGGTGGCCGTCGTGCCGTCGCGCAGGTGGACCGTGCCGCTCCTGCCGACGATCGCGATCGGCCCCGCGGTGCCAGAGGGCTCGGCGAGCTCCTGGCCCTGCTTCGCGGTGCCTATCGCAGTGTCTTTAGCAGTGTCTTTCGTGGTGCTTTTCGCGGTGTCCGAGGTCTCGGCGGGCACCTCCGTGGTCGCCCTCAGCTCGGGCGAGAGTGGGGTGGCGCGTACGAGGTCCAGCGTCTCCGCGTACGGTGCCGCGGCCACGGCCTTCCTGGTGGCCTCGGCGTCCACGTTGCTCTGCAGCGTGCCGCGCAGCACCGCCACCAGCGCCAGCGCCGCCAGGCCCAGGGCGAGCGCCACCACCAGGGTCGCGGCGGCGGTCGCCCGCAGCCGCACGGACGACAGCTGCACGAGAGCGGGCCGCAGGCCGTGGGGGATCCGCAGTGGGCTCATGTCGCCTCCAACCGGTAGCCGGCGCCGCGGACCGTCATGAGCGTCGTTTTCCCGAAGGGCACGTCGATCTTGCGGCGCAGGGCGCTGATGTAGACCTCGACGATGTTCGGGTCGCCGTCGTAGGAGAAGTCCCAGGCCTGGGCCAGCAGCTCGCTCTTGGAGACCACTTCGCCGGCCCGGCGCGCCAGCGCGTGCAGCACCGCGAACTCCTTGGGCGTCAACCCGATCTCCACCTCGCCCCTGCGGCACTTCAGGGCCGCCGGGTCGACCACCAGGTCGCCCACGGTGATCGACACGGGCCGCTCCCGCCCGCCCCGCCGCACCAGCGCCCGTAACCTGGCCAGCAGCACCACGTACGAGAACGGCTTGGCCAGGTAGTCGTCGGCCCCGTTGTCGAGCGCCTCGGCCTCGTCGTAGATGCCGTCCTTGGCTGTCAGCATCATGATCGGCGTCCAGTCGCCCGCCTCGCGCAGCTTGGCGCAGACCGCGTAGCCGTTCATCCTGGGCAGCATCACATCCAGGACGATCACGTCGTACGTGTTCTCGGTGGCCATCCACAGGCCGTCACGCCCGTCATGGGCCACGTCCACGGCGAAGCCCTCGCCCGCCAGCCCGCCCTTCACCAGGTCGGCCAGCCGCTCCTCGTCCTCCAC
This sequence comes from Nonomuraea sp. NPDC005650, assembly GCF_040605375.1. Lineage (NCBI taxonomy): Bacteria > Bacillati > Actinomycetota > Actinomycetes > Streptosporangiales > Streptosporangiaceae > Nonomuraea > Nonomuraea sp. NPDC005650. The sequence goes on along the minus strand of NZ_JBEXCR010000022.1, from coordinate 160,339 downwards.
CAGTAGCACTCGCACACCGACCAGAGTGCCTCAGGTCACCTAAAGCCAACCTGAAGATCATTTAGGGCCTCTTCAGGATCACTTCAGGTGCGCCGGTCCAGTCTCGGAGGCGTTCGACCGATCCCAGTGAGGAGAACCCATGTTCAAGCGACGTCTCGCGCTGCTCGGTGCGGTCGCCGTAATCGCCGTCACCGGCCTGACCGGCTCCGCCCTGGCCGACGAGGCCCCGGGCACCGCCGGCGCGAAGGTGACCTGCAAGACGGCCGACGGCGCGACCGTCCAGATCGCCGAGGCCGTGCCGGGGGTTCCCGGCAAGATCGCCACGGGTGACGGCAAGGTGCGGGTGACCAAGCCCGACGGCAAGCTGAAGGTCGACGTCCTTCCCGACGGGGAGGTCCCGGCGCTGGGCCTGGCGAAGGCGGTGCCCGTCCCGCAGGACGGCGAGGCCCCGGTGGCGACCATGCGCGTCCCGGAGAACGGCGAGGCCCCGGTGCTGACGACCGCGCCCATTCCGGACGGGGAGCTTCCTGAGGGCGTGCAGGCCGTCCCCGCCCAGCCGGCGAAGCCCGGGGACGCGCCGACGGGTGAGCCGCCCGCCTTCACCAAGACGGTGAAGATCGTCTGCGAGAAGGCCGACTAGAACCTCTCCACCGTCACCCCGGATCATCTCCGGTCACTTCGGTCACTCCGGGAAGGACGGGTGCGGTCCGAGCGCCCAGTACTCGTACAGGCCGTGGCCGACGAGCCCGTCGTACTCGAAGCGCCCGACGGCGTCCACCATGCCCCACATCCTGGCGGCGTCGTCGGGCAGCCGGTACGTCACGCCCTGCACGACCGGCCCCTCGCCCTGGTACATCCCGTGCTTCCAGTCCGGCTCCAGGCCGTACCCGGTGCCGACCATGAGGTGAACCGGCAGGATCGGGGTGCAGCGCACGTCGAACGGCTTGCCGCCGGGAGGCGAGAAGGTGATCGTGGCCTCGACGACGTCGCGGGTGCCGGGGGCGTAGACCGGGCGGTACTCCGGTCTGCCGAGGTATTCCTCCTCGCGGCCGTCGGACCAGACGCGTACGGCCTCCTCCAGCATCCGGCGGCCGCGCTCGTCCTCTTGGACGATGCAGAGGATGGCGTGGTCGTCGAACTGCATGGGCGTGTAGAGCCAGTAGAACGTGCCCGGGTTCTTGGTCTGGATGCCGGGCGGCTCGGGCTCGCCGACCGGCCTGATGCCCCAGGATCGGTCTCTGGTGCCCTGCCAGCGGTCGGGTGTGACTGGTATGTCCTCCTCGCCGATCCTGATATTTCCGGACCAGCGCCCTGTCTGCGCCAGGCGTACCGAGTCGAACATGACCCGCTCCTGCCATCGCAGGAAGTGCCGCGGCTCCAGTGTCGCCGGGATCGTGCCCTCCCAGAGGAGGTCGAAGGACAGGCCATGCTCGTTCGGCTCCAGGACCACCCGGAGGCGTTTGAGCCCTTCGAGCACCTCGACGCGGAACGGGCCGATCTCGGTGTTCATCCGGTCGGGGCCCAGCTCGCGGGAGGCCCGTACGACGCGGTGCAGGTCCGCGTGGCGTACGCAGGCGAAGGCGTCGGTCACCCCCAGGTTGGGGTACTGGCCGAGGCCGACGATCAGCATGAGCTCGTCGGTGCCGGGGTGGCAGTTGAAGTAGTAGCGGTCGTAGAAGTTGCGGTCGGAGGTGGCGACGTGCCGCATGACCTGCGCGGCCTGGTGGACGGGGTAGTCGTCTAAGGGAGACAGCGCCATGTCCGGCTTTGTAGCAAGCGCTTGGTATCCCGTCAACGGGTTGCCGCGAACCTCGTAAACGAGAAGCGCGCCCTCGGGCTCACCCGAGGACGCGCTTCCCTTCCGGCAGTGCCGGATCAGGACATCTTGCGAGATGCCTCATCTGCCTTGTCGGACATCCGTCCCGCCATCCGGTCCGCCGATTCGGCGGTCCTGTCGGCTTTCTCGCTGACCCAGCGTGACGCATCTGAGGCGGAGTCCTTCATGTGCTCGGTCCACTGCTGCGCGTTGCGGCGGTAGAACATGTAGCCGATCGCCCCCACCGCGAGGCCGGTCAGCAGAACGAGCGTCGGCCATCGCCGAGACCGCGTGGGCGTGGGGTCGATCCTCCTGGCCGCCGAGGTCAGCATCGAGCTGACCCTGGGAGCGACCTGATCCTCGAACCCGTGCGCCGCTGAATGCAGCCGTGGCGCCGCCCAGTAGCGGGCGTCCTCGAAGCGCTGGGCGGCGACCATCTTGGCCTGGTCCGCCATGGGCGCCATCCGGTGGCCGGTTCGCGCGGCCTGGGCCTTCATTCGGCCCGTCCACGTGGTGGGTACCTCTATGACCACGCGGCGTCTTCTCATTGTCAGGGACACGACAACCTCCCCTGTCCTTGGGGCCCCGAGCCTGACCTTCCCTGGACAAGGCGGCTCAATCATGGCGGGTCGTGGGAGGATGGCCTGTGGAGGCCTACCGGCCATAATCCTCAAAACATCACAGAACCAACCCTGCGCATAGAGGGGGCGGCTGTCTCGTGGCTGAGAAGCTGATCGCAAACCTGCAGACCAACCGTGGAAATATCAAGGTGGAGCTCTTCCCCAACAGAGCCCCGAAAACGGTGCGTAACTTCGTCGAGCTCGCAGAGGGCTCGCGCGAGTGGACGCACCCGGGCACGGGTGAGAAGAGCACCGAACGCTACTACGACGGGACGATCTTCCACCGGGTGATCTCCGGATTCATGATCCAGGGCGGTGACCCGCTCGGCCAGGGCATCGGCGGCCCGGGCTACGAGTTCGACGACGAGATCCATCCGGAGCTGTACTTCAACCGCCCGTACCTGCTGGCCATGGCCAACGCGGGCATCCAGTTCGGCAAGGGGACCAACGGGTCGCAGTTCTTCATCACGGTCGTGCCGACGCCGCACCTGAACGGCCGGCACACGATCTTCGGTGAGGTGGTCGAGGGCCAGGACGTCGTGGACGCCATCGCCAAGACCCAGACTGACCGCCGGGACCGCCCGGCGGAGGACGTCGTCCTGGAGTCGGTCACCATCGACCGCGTCCCCGCCTGACCACCCCCGCCCCATCCCACCCCGGGCCCTGGGGCGGCCCTCACTCCCGCGCCCTCACCGGGCGCGGCACGGGCCCCGCGCCTTGCTTCTACTAGCGGGCACGGGCCTCATGCCTTTGCCTTCACCAGCGCGGTACGGGCCTCAGGCCTTTGCCTTCACCAGCGGGGCACGGGCCTCGCGCCTTTGCCTTCACCAGCGCGGTACGGGCCTCGCGCCTTGCCCGCGCCGGTGCGGTGCGTCACGGGCGCCCACGCCGGCCGCTCTGTGGACCGAGCGCGAGCGCCAGGCACCCACACCGCCGCCACAGCGCCCTGAACGCGCCTGTGAGCCGTCCACCGCCGGATGACGCCACCCCAGGGCGCATCACGTCCACGGCGGGCTGGGGGCGATGGGTGGGGACACGCGGGTACGGCGCGTAAGCCATAGGCTTCGGTCATGACCAGCCAGCCGCCCAGCCCGCCCCCGCACCCCGAGCAGCCTGCTGAGGCGGTGCCCACGTGCTACCGGCACCCCGACAAGGAGACCTGGGTCCGCTGCCAGCGGTGCGAGCGCCCCATCTGCCCTGACTGCATGCGCGACGCCGCCGTGGGCTTCCAGTGCCCCGAGTGCGTGGCCGACGGCAACAAGGGCCTGCGCCAGGCCAGGTCCACGTTCGGCGGAAGCGTCGTACGCACGCCGATCGTGACCTACACCATCCTGGTCATCAACGTCCTGGTCTTCGGCGCCCAATACCTCACCGGCGAACGCGTCACCGCCGAGCTGGCGATGTGGCCGGGGCGGGTGGCCGTGTTCGACGAGTACTACCGGCTGATCAGCGCGGCGTTCGTCCACGGCGGACTTTTCCACATCCTGTTCAACTGCTGGGCGCTCTACGTCGTCGGCCCCTACCTCGAGCGCGCCTTCGGCCACGTCCGCTTTATCGCGATCTACCTCGTCAGCGCGCTCGGCGGCTCGGCGCTGAGCATGTGGGTCGACTCGCTCAACCAGACCACGGTCGGCGCGTCAGGGGCCATCTTCGGCCTGTTCGGCGCCGTGTTCGTGGTCGGGCGCAAGCTCAACCTGGACGTACGCGGCATCGCCGCGCTCATCGCGATCAACCTCGCGATCACCTTCATCGTGCCCGGCATCAGCTGGACGGGTCACATCGGCGGCCTGATCACGGGGTCGGTGCTGGCGGGAGCGCTGGCCTACGCCCCCAAGAACAACAGGACCCTGTGGCAGGTGCTGGCGATCGTGGGAGCGTTGGCTGTGCTCGCCGTGCTCGTGATGGTCAAGGTGTCGGCCATCATGAGCACGGGCTGACTTCCCCAGGCTGTGGAAAAGACTGTGGAAAAAACTAACGCCAGCGGGTGGAAAGAACCACCCCGAAGATGATGAAAACAAACCCGATCAGCAGGTTCCAGTTCTGGAGGTCGCTGAAGAAGGGCGCCCGTGGTGCGACGTAGTAGATCGCGATCCACAGGATGCCGATGATCCACGCCGCGACCATCGTGGGCGCCAACCAGCGCGGGCTGACCTTGACCTGCTGCGATCTCTGCGGCGGAGTGTAGACCGCCTTCTTGCGAGCATTGGACTTGGGCACTGGTAACTCCTGCTGAGGGCCTGGGCATCCGGATCGTCCACAGGCTCTTCGTTAAGCCTAGTTGAAGTGTGGTCAAGGATAGCCGCCACGCGCGGGACATGGCGATCCCTGGTTGTCGCATCTGACCCGAATACGCTGATCGCATGCGGGCCACGCTGCGGGCCGTGGGGGAGACGAGCATCACCGCGGGCCTGATCATGATGCTTTTCTGCGCGTACCTGCTCTGGGGCACCGGTGCGTACACCCAGAGCCAGCAGCGCCTGCTCCAGCGCGAGCTGGCGGTGCGCAGGACGGCCAAACCCGAGCCGGGCAAGCCCATGGCGCTGCTGCGGATCCCCAAGCTGGGCCCCGACTACGAGTACGCCGTGGTCGAGGGTGTGGACGCCGAGCACCTGAAGAAGGGCCCGGGGCACTACCCGGACAGCGCCATGCCGGGCCAGGTCGGCAACTTCGTGGTGTCGGGGCACCGCACCACGTACGCGGCCCCGTTCAACCGGATCGACGAGCTCGAACGCGACGACGAGATCGTCGTGGAGGCCGGCGGCACCCGGTACACCTACCGGGTGACCTCCCAGGACGTCGTGAAGCCCGACGAGGTGGACGTGTTCGCCCCTGTGCCCGGCAAGCCCGACATCCGGCCCCTCCGGGCTTTCATCACCTTGTCCACCTGTCACCCCGAATACTCGGCCGCCGAGCGCCTGATCGTCTACGGCGTGCTCAAGGACGTGTTCAAGGACGGGGAGTGACATGTACGCCTGGCTCTGGCGCAGGCTGCCCGGCACCGTGCCGGCCAAGGTCCTGACGGCCGCCGTGCTGGCCGCCGCCGCGGTGGCCGTACTCTGGTATGTCGTATTTCCGCTACTCGAGCCCATGGTGACGCTCGACGAGGTGAGCGTGAGGAAATGAGCCGCGTGCTGGTCGTGGACAACCACGACAGCTTCGTCCACACCATCGTCCAGTACCTGCGCGAGCTGGGCGCAGACTGCGCCGTACGGCCGCGCGACGACGTACGCGTGAGCGACGCCGACGGCTTCGACGGCGTCCTCATCAGCCCGGGCCCCGGCACCCCGGAGGCGGCCGGGGTGAGCGTGCCCCTGGTCCACCACGCGGCCGAGAGCCGCCGGCCGCTGCTCGGCGTCTGCCTCGGCCACCAGGCCATCGCCGTCGCGTACGGCGCCACCGTGTCCCGCGCGCCCGAGCTCGTCCACGGCATGACCAGCCCCGTCACCCACGACGGCAAGGGCGTGTTCGAGGCGCTGCCCTCGCCCGTGCGGATGACCCGCTACCACTCGCTCGCCGTGCTGCCCGAGACCGTCCCCGAGGTGCTCGACGTGACCGCCCGCACCGGCGACGGCGTCATCATGGGCCTGCGCCACCGCGAGGCGCCCATCGAGGGCATCCAGTTCCACCCCGAGTCCGTGCTGTCCGAGCACGGCCATCGGCTGCTCCAGAATTGGCTGCGAGGAATCTTGTAACAAATGTCCCCCGGCGAGCGACTACCAAGTGAACGTCCCCGCCGTTGCCCCCGAGCGGCGGGGGCGTTCTCGTGTCAGCGACGGCACGAAAAGTCAGCGACGGCATGAAGAAGGGCCGCCCGCGAACGGGCGGCCCTTCTTCATGCCTCAGTTGCCGGTGCCTCCGAGCCCGTCGTCGCCGATCGGGTTGTCGTCGGTCGGCGGGTCGTCCTGGGACGGGAAGTCCGTCTGGTCGTCCGTCGGCGTGTCCGTCGGAACGTCCGTGGTGGGCTCCGGGTTGCTGGTGTCCAGGCCGGGACCCGTGGACACCACGATCGTGATCGTCGTGTTCGGTGCCAGCTTGGCGCCCTCAGCCGGGTTCTGCTGGATGACCGTGCCCTCGGGCTGCTCGTTCGGCTGCGGAACGACCCTGGTCTTGAAGCCGGAGGCCTTGAGCGCGGCCTTGGCGTCCGCCTCGGTGAGCCCGATCACGCTGGGCACCTCACCGAGCTCCTTGGGCACGAAGAGGGTGACCGCGCCGCTCTTCTCGATCTCCTCGCCGGCCTTGGGGCTGGTGTCGATGACCGTGCCCTGTTTCCTGCTGGAGACCTTGGTCTTGACCGTGCCGCGCAGGCCCGCTTCCTCCAGCGCCTTCATGGCGTCGGCCTGCGACAGGCCGATGAGGCCGTCGGGCACCTTGACCTTCTCCGGGCCCTTCGACACGACCAGCTTGACCGTGGAGCCCTTGTCGACCTTGGTGTTCTCGGCGGGGTCCGTCTTGATGACGCTGCCCTTGTCGACGTCGTCGCTGTTTTCCTGGACCACCTGGACGGTGAGCCCGAGGTTCTTGAGCTGCTCTTCCGCGTACGCGCGCTCCTGGCTGGCCAGCGACGGGATCGCGACCTGCGTGTCGGTCGGCGTGTTCTTCGACCCGAACACCGAGTAGCCGACCCCGACGAACGCACCGATGATCAGCAGCGGGACGATGATCCACAGCGCGGTCTTGACACCGTTGTTCCCGCCGCCGCTCGCCCTGCGCCGTCCGCCACGTCCGCCGCCGCCGCCGCCGTCACCGTCGCCGTACTCGTACGGGGGGACCGCGGTGGTGCGCTGCGTGGCCGGGCCCTGCCCCGCCTGGGTCGCGGTCATCATCCGCGTGCCCTGGTTGAAGTTGCCGTTCATGGCCATCGTCTGGGCGTCGGTCGGCATCCCGGACATCGCCCGCTGGATGTCGGCCCGCATCTCGCCCGCGCTCTGGTAGCGGTGGGCCGGGTCCTTGGCCATGGCCTTGAGCACGATCGCGTCGGCCCACGGGGGGATCTCGCGGTCGATCTGCGACGGCGGGATCGGCTCCTCGCGCACGTGCTGGTAGGCGATCGCGACGGGAGAGTCGCCGGTGAACGGTGGCTGCCCGGTCAGCAGCTCGTAGAGCAGGCAACCGGTGGAGTAGATGTCGCTGCGCGCGTCGACCCGCTCGCCCCGCGCCTGTTCGGGAGACAGGTATTGGGCGGTGCCGATCACCTGCGCCGTCTGCGTCATCGTGGCCGCGGAGTCGGCCATCGCGCGCGCGATGCCGAAGTCCATCACCTTGACGTCGCCGGCGCGCGTGATCATCACGTTGGCCGGCTTGATGTCACGGTGCACGATGCCGCCGCGGTGGCTGTAGTCGAGCGCCCGCAGGATGCCGTCGACCAGCTCGACCGCGCGCTCCGGCAGCAGCCGCCGGTCCTGGCGCAGCAGGTCGCGCAGCGTCCGGCCGTCGACGTACTCCATCACGATGTACGGCACGGGGGTGCCTTCGGTACCGTCTTCGCCGGTGTCGTAGACCGCGACGACGGCCGGGTGGTTCAGAGAGGCCGCGGATTGTGCCTCGCGGCGGAATCGGGCCTGGAAGGTGTGATCGCGCGCCAGGTCGGACCGGAGGGTTTTGATCGCGACTATGCGGTCCAGCCGGATGTCTCGGGCACGATACACCTCGGCCATGCCGCCGCGCCCGACGACACCGTCGAGCTCGTAGCGACCTCCGAGTAGCCGAGGCTGAGTCATTTCCTGCACTGTCCCTTACCGTTCATCTTGGGTACCGGCCTGCTCGGGGGGCCGCCGGTGTCCATCATCGACCCCATAGCGCATCACGTCTCCTCCTTGGGCGGGTTTGTATCACCCGGGTCCGGCGAGGCGGTAGGTGTCGGAGTTTTGGGTGTAGTGGTGGGCGTTGGGGTCGGTGTGGGTGTAGGGGTACGGGTGGTCGGGGTCGGCTTCGGTGTCGGCTTCTTGGTGGGAGTAGCCGACTTGCTTACCGTAGCTGACCGCGAGGGTATCGGCCTCGGTGACTTCACCGGAACCACGGAAGGCCGCTTGGTGCGCCTCTTCGTGGGCGTGGGAGTTACCCGATCCGGCGTCCTCGCCGCCGACTTGGTCGGCTCGGCCACCTCAGGCGTGGGCAGCGAGGGCTCCCGGTCGGCGAACGTGATGGCGCTGAGCCCCACCGCGGCCGCGCAGCCCGCGGTGGCGACGAGGGCCAGCGTCCTCCTGTGGCGCTTTCCCCTGGTCGGCGCCTGCGGCGTGGTGGCCGAGTGGAGGTGGTCCGTCTCCTGCTCGTCCTCCGGGGCCGGCTCGCGTACCCGGAAGCCTCCCGGGTCGGTGAGCATGCTGAGGTCGGCGCCCTGATCGGCGCTGGCCAGCGACTCGCGCAGCATGAAAGCCCGGTCGGCGACCTCCAGCGCCGTGGCCGGGCGCCGCGCGGGGTCCTTGGACAGCAGCGACATGACCAGCTCGCGCACCGGCGTGGGCACGTCCACCCCGAGGGGCGGCGGGTTCTCGTTGAGGTGCTGCAGCGCGATCGCCACCTGGCTGTCGCCGCGGAACGGCGTGCGCCCGGCCAGGCACTCGTAGGCCACCACGCCCAGCGAGTAGAGGTCGGTCGAGGGAGTGAGCGGGAATCCCTGGGCCTGCTCGGGGCTGACGTACTGGGCGGTGCCCAGCACGGTGCCCGTCTGCGTGACCGGAGCAGCCTCCAGGGCCCGCGCGATGCCGAAGTCCGTGACCTTGATGGTCCCCTCGGGGGTGACCAGCAGGTTTCCCGGCTTGATGTCGCGGTGGATGATCCCGGAGGTGTGCGCCGCGTGCAGCGCCTTGGCCGTCTGGTTGACCACGTCGAGCGTCACCTCGGGCCCGATGGCGCCGTTGCGCGCCAGGATGGCCGACAGCGGCTCGCCGTGCACCAGCTCCATCACGAGATAGGCGAGGTCGCTCTGCTCGCCGTAGTCGAAGATCTGCGCCACTCCCGGGTCGGCCAGGGCCGCCGTGATGCGCGCCTCGTTCCTGAACCGCTCGCGGAAGGTGGGATCGGCGTAGATGTGACTACGCAGGATCTTCACCGCCACCTCGCGCCCGAGCAGCTCGTCACGGGCGCGCCAGACCTCACCCATACCGCCCGTGGCGATGCGGGAGATCAGGAGGTAGCGGTTACGGAGCCGCATGACCCAGCAGGTTACCGTTACTCACTTGTTCAGCACCGCCTCCAGCACGGCCTTTGCGATCGGCGCGGCGGTGTGGCCGCCGGTCGCCTCCGCGCCGACGTTGGCAGCACCGGATTCGACGATGACCGCCAGGGCCACCTTCGGGTTCTCGGCAGGCGCGAAGGAGATGAACCAGGCATGCGGTGGTTGGCCGTCGGCCGTCTCCGCGGTGCCCGTCTTGCCCGCTACTTGGACGCCTGGGACCTGCGCCAGGTTTGCGGTGCCGTTCTGGACGACGCTGACCATCATCTCACGGAGCTTGCCCGCCGTCTCGGAGCTGACCGCTTCCGACAGCTCGTCGGGCTCGGCCTGCGTGATCGTGTCACCCTTGGCGTCGGTGATCTTGTTGACCAGGTACGGCTTCATCACCTTGCCGTCGTTGGCGATGCCCGCGGCGATCATGGCCATCTGCAGCGGCGTCATGCGGTTGCTGCGCTGCCCGATGGAGGCCATGGCCAGGGCCGCCTTGTCCTCTTCCGGGCCGAAGTCGCTGCCGGTGACCGACATCGGCACGGCGAGCGGCTGGCCCATGCCGAACTTCTCGGTCTGCTCCTTCATCTTGTCGTAGCCCAGCTCCATGCCGATCTTGCCGAACGGCGTGTTGCAGGACTTCTCCAGCGCGAACGTCAGCGTGACCGAGCCGGAGCCGCAGGCCGCGCCGCCGTAGTTGGGCAGGCTGATGTTCGTGTTGGGCAGGGGCAGCCGCTGCGGCGCGTCCACGGTGGTCTGCGGGCCGGCCGAGGAGTTGTTCTCGAGGTAGGCCGCCATGGTCACGACCTTGAACGTCGAGCCGGGCGGGTAGGTCTGCGCGATCGTACGGTTGAGCAGCGGCTGGTCCTTCTGCTTGGCCAGCTCCTCGTAGCGGGGGAAGACCTTGCCCTTGTCGGTGCTGGACAGCTCCGTCGGGTCGTAGGTGGGCAGCGAGACCATCGCCAGGATCCCGCCTGTCTTCGGGTCGAGCGCCACGAGCGCGCCGCGCTTGCCGCTCTGCCGCAGGGCGTCGTAGGCCGCCTTCTGCGCCTTGGGGTTGATCGTGAGATCGACGTTGGCGCCCTTGGTCGGCTCGCCGGTGAACAGGTCGATGCTCCGCCGTAGCAGCAGGTCGGCACTGGAACCGTCGAGCAGCTGGTTCTCAGACCTCTCGATGGCGCTCTCGCTCTCGGGCGAGAAGAAGCCGGTGACGTGCGCGTAGAGCTTGGCCTCGGGGTATTCCCTGGTGAACTTGAACCGGGGGTCCTTGGTCTCGACGGACTGCGCGAGCACCTTGCCGCCCGCCGTGATGCGGCCGCGCTCGATGGCGTAGCGGTCGTAGAAGTTGCGGGTGTTGCGGGCGTCGCCGCGCAGGCCCTCCGCTTTCACGGCCTGCAGGTAGTTCACGTTGATCATCAGGAGCGCGAACATGGCCAGGCAGGCCACGGCTACGCGCTTCAGAGTGCTGTTCATCGCTGGAACACCTGCGTCAGTCCTTCGTTCTGGATCGCCTGGGGCGGAGGCCGCCGCGCTGTGTCTGACATGCGTACCAATAGCGCGATAAGGATCCAGTTAGCCAGCAACGCCGAGCCACCCTGGGACATGAACGGGGTGACTAGGCCGGTCAGGGGGATGAGGTTCGTCACACCGCCGACGATGATGAAGACCTGCCAGGCGAGGATGAACGACAGGCCGCCCGCCAGCAGCTTGGAGAACGGGTCGCGGGCCGCCAGCGAGGTGCGCAGGCCGCGCTCGACCAGCAGGGCGTAGATCATGAGCAACGCCATCAGGCCGGTCAGGCCGATCTCCTCGCCGGTGGCGCTGAAGATGAAGTCGGAGAAGGCCAGCGGGATGAGCTCGGGGTGCCCCTGGCCGAGCCCGGTGCCGAGGATGCCGCCGGAGCCCATGGCGAACAGACCCTGCATGAGCTGCTCGCTGCCGCCGACCGCGCGGAACAGCTCGGGGTCGCCGGGATTGAGGAAGACCACGAAGCGCTGGTGGACGTGCTCGAAGATCGTGCCGGCCAGGATCGCGCCGCCCGCGAAGAGGAAGATGCCGATGATGACCCAGGAGACGCGCTGGGTGGCGACGTAGAGCATCGCGATGAACGTGCCGAACAGGAGCAGCGAGGAGCCCAGGTCCTTCTGCATCACCAGGATGCCCAGGCTGACGCCCCAGGTGATGAGCACCGGACCGAGGTCACGGGCCCGCGGCAGATCGATGAACAGCAGCCGGCGCCCGGCGAGGGCGAGCACGTCCCGCTTGGCCACCAGGTAGCCGGCGAAGAAGATGACCAGCGCGAGCTTGGCGAACTCGGCCGGCTGGAGCTGGCCCAGGCCGGGGATGCCGATCCAGATGCGAGCGCCGTTGATCTCCTGGCCGAGGAACGGGATCAACGGCGAGACCAGCAGGAACAGGCCCACGGCGCCCGCGGTGTAGGTCAGCCGCTGCAGGACACGGTGGTCGCGCAGGAAGATCAGGGTGAGGCTGAACAGCACGATGCCGATGAACGTCCACAGCAGCTGGGAGTTGGGTGAGGCGAGCTTGGCGGACGGCAGGCTCGAGTCGGAGACGGAGAGCCGGTAGATCATCACCAGGCCGAGGCCGTTGACCAGCGTCACCAGTGGCAGGATCAGGGGATCGGCCCACGGGGCGAACTTGGCGAGCACCAGATAGGCGGCCAGCATCAGGCCGCCCAGGCTCAGACCGTACGTCAGCATGCCCACGGGGACCGCGCCCGTCATGGCCAGACCCACGTTGGCGTAGGCGCCCATGATGATCAGCACCGCGAGGGCCAGCATGACGAGCTGGGCCACGCGGCGCTTGGCCGGCATGGGGACGGGGGATTCTGCGACTTCGCTCATTTACCGTTGCTTCGTCTTGGTCGCGCTCACGGATGGCGAGGGCGACGAGCTGGCGGTCGTGGCGGGGGTGTCGCTGTCCTTGTCGTCCTCCTGGGCGAACTTCAACGCGTTGATCTTCGTCATGCCTTCGTCGACGGTGGTGACCGGAATGCCGCCCTTGATCAGCGCCTGGTCGGCGTCGGACAGCTTGGAGAGCTGCCGGCCCGTGGCTTTGGAGACCTCGAAGAGCTGGAAGGGACCCAGCTCTCGCTGGATCCCCCGGAACACGACCACCTCGTCGCCCCTAGCGCCGACGAAGAACTGGTCCTGGGTCCACTGATATCCAAAATAGCCGCCGACGCCGATGGCGACGACGCCTATTCCGAACACGGTGACCAGCACGGGCCACATACGACGACGTTTGCGCCGGGGCGCCTCGGCGACCGGCTCATCGAAATCGTCGTCCGTGAGCACCGGCTGGGGCGCGGTCACCGCGTGGGCTCGCCCCGGCTGGGTCTCCTGAGGGTTGGGGTGCAGCCGGTTCATGCCCGCGGCGCCGACCACGGCGGCTTCTGCGGGCACCTGCTGCCCATCGGTGAGGTCCAGCACGTCGGCCAGCACGCACGTGATGTTGTCGGGCCCGCCACCGCGGTTCGCCAGGTCGATGAGCTGGCGCACGACCTCTTCCGGGTCGTCGATGTTGGTGAGCGTGGCGTGCAGCGTCTCCGCGCTCACCACACCGGACAGGCCGTCGGAACACAGCAGATAGCGGTCGCCCACCTGCGCCTCGCGCAGGGTCAGGTCGGGATCGACCTCACCGCTGCCGTCGAGCGCGCGCAGCAGGATCGAGCGCTGCGGATGCGTGGCCGCCTCTTCCGGCGTGATGCGCCCGTCGTCGACGAGCTGCTGCACCAGCGTGTGGTCATGGGTGATCTGGTAGAGCTCCCCACGCCTGAGCAGGTAGGCGCGCGAGTCGCCGACGTGCACCAGGGCGACCTGGGTGCCGTGCCAGAGCATGGCCGTCAGAGTCGTGCCCATGCCTTTGAGGCTGGGATCCCGCCCCACCATTTCGTGCAGCTTGCGATTGGCGTCGCGTACCGCTGCCTCGATGGTGTTGAGCAGGTCACCCCCCTGTTGGGCCTCTTCCAGAGAGGCCATGGCGGCGATGGCGACTGAGCTCGCCACCTCACCGTGTGCGTGCCCGCCCATACCGTCTGCGACGGCGAGCAGGCGGCCGCTAGCGTACGCCGAGTCCTCGTTCCCTTCGCGGAGGAGGCCGACGTCCGAGCGGGCGGCGTAGCGGAGTGCGATGGTCATTTGCGCAATTCAATGACTGTTTTGCCGACGCGGATCGGAACACCGAGCGGCACCGGGGTCGGGCGGGTGACTTTCGAGCGGTCGAGATACGTGCCGTTGGTGGACCCAAGATCTTCCACGATCCATTGACCGTCCTGGGGAAAGAGCCGGGCATGCCGGCTGGAAGCGTAGTCGTCGGTGACTACCAGCGTGGCGTCATTGGCCCGGCCAATGGTGATGGGCGTCTCCGTGAGATTAATGGTGGTGCCCTGCAAGGGGCCACCGGTAACGATGAGCTGGCGTGGCTCGCCCTTTTTGCTCTTGGGTTTCGCCACGGGTTTGGCGGGTTTCACGCCTTTGCGTGGGCCCGCGGGAGCAGTGCGTGAACCGAACAAGTCAGTCCGGATCACGCCGACTGCGGCAATGACGAAGAACCACAGCACCGCCAGGAAGGCGAGCCGGATCAGCAGCAGCGTGAGCTCGGACATGGACCGCTTGTCTACCCCTAATCGCGCCGGAACACCAGAGTCGTGCGCCCCAACGTCACTCGCGTGCCGTTCTGGAGCTCGATCCTGCGTACCGGCTGGCCGTTGACGAAAGTGCCGTTGGTGGACCCGAGATCGACGAGGGCCACCATCTGGCCCTCGACCCGCAACTCCGCGTGGTGTCGCGAGACACCCGGATCGACCAGACGAAGATCGCAGTCGGTGCCCCTGCCGAGCAAGGTCACCGGAGTGGTGAGCTCGTAGGAGCGGTCGCCCTGCGGGTCGTCCTGGGTGGAGACGAGCAGCCTCGGCCGCCCGTTGAACGCGCCTGGCCTCGACGGAGGCAGGTCGCTCGCCGGCTGGCGAATCTCGTCCTGCTCGACCGTCGCGCCACGGATGACGCCGGATCTGATGCGGAACAGCCCCACAGCCAGATCGCCGGCGGTCTCGAAGCGGACCCGGACCGGTCCCACAAAGGAGTAGCCCTGTTCCTTGGCGTACTCCCTGGCGAGGTTGGCCAGCTCGTGGCTGATGCTGTCGGCGTAGACCTCAAGCCGTTCGCTGTCGGTCGTGGACAGCTCAACCACGAAGTCGTTGGGCACGAGCGTTCGACCCTGAGCGACGATCGCCGCACGCTCATCCATCTCCCGCTGAACCGCGCTGGCGACCTCGACCGGCTGAAGGTCAGATTTGAACGCCCGCGCAAAGGCCCCCTCAACCAAGCCTTCGAGCCTTCGCTCGAAGCGCTGAAGGACTCCCACCGGGTACCTCCCTTCCTCCGTGCATATGATCGCGGCCCCCAGACGCGTCCGGCGCCCGGTTCCCGCTCGTTCCACGTCACGGCGTCCCTGGCGCTCGTCAGCTGTCGCGCCCAGCTCCTCCGCTCCCGTGTCTTATGCGATCGTATCCGGGTTCAGTACCAGTGGCTGTTCCGTGCTAGTGTTCTTTCCGCACCCACAAGGGCGGGTGGCGGAACGGCAGACGCGCACGGTTCAGGTCCGTGTGTCCGAAAGGACGTGAGGGTTCAAATCCCTCCTCGCCCACTCGGTGACTGGGGACTCCTGGTCGCAAGTCTTTCAGACTTGCTCCCTCGGGTCCCCTCGTCATTTCCTCCGGGGGATAACCCCCGGACCCCCAGCGCTTTCCGGGGGAGGTCCCCCGGGACCCCCCTGTCTGGGAGCTCGCTCCCAGACCCTCCATCATCACGCTGGCTTTGGTGTCTCATGGCAGACCCACATTGGCGAAGTGTTTGCTGGATCGCAAGAGGGTCGGTCTCTCTTTTCAGGAACCTGTTGGTAACGGGCGTGCCGTGTTTTGACGGTACGCCCGTTTGGTTGCAGGCTGCTTTCGTCTGGCTTGTCGGTGTGTTTTACGTCACAGCTGCGAGGGTTCTGGTGTCCAGGAGTTCGCCCAGGAGGTCTGTGAGGCTCACCATGCCGATCACGTCGCCTGCCTGAGCTGTCACCAGGGTCAGGTGGGCTCGGGCCTCCTGGAGGGCTGTCACCGCCTCAGGGACCTGGGTGATGCAGGGGAGCTTCGGCAACGGGCGGCACAGGTCCTCTGCCTTGCTCGTGGGCTGCAGGAGGGCGTCTCTCGCGTGGAGCGCGCCTCTTACGTCGGCCGGGGTGCCCACCAGGAGTCTCAGGTGGCCGCTCTTGGCTGCCGCCTCTCTGATCTCGGTCGCGTTCGCCGTCGGCGAGACCATCACCGCCTTGTCGATCGGGACCATGAGGCGTTCTATGCCTTCGTCGTCCAGGCGCAGGGCGCGGGTCAGGAGGTCGTGCTCGTCGCGGTCCAGGAGGCCCATGCGGCCTGACTCACCCACCAGCATGGCCAGCTGGCGGGGCGTTCTGGTCGTGACCAGCTCGTCCTTGGGCTGGACGCCGAACAGGCGCAGGATGAGGTTGGTCAGGCCGTTCAGGGTCGACAGGAGCGGGCGCATCACCCAGGTGAAGGCCCGGAAGGGGACGGTCAGCAGCAGGGCCGAGCGTTCCGGGTGGGTCAGGGCCCACGACTTCGGCGCCATCTCGCCCACCACCATGTGGAGGAAGGTCACCAGGGCCAGGGCGATCGTCAGCGCGATGGGCAGGCGCAGGCCCTCCGGTACGCCGAGCATGCCGAAGACCGGCTCCAGGGCGTGCTCGATGGCCGGCTCCGTCACCTGGCCGAGGCCCAGGGTGCACAGCGTGATGCCCAGCTGGGCGCCGGCCAGCATGAGGGACAGCTGCTTGGTGCCCCCGACCGCCGACCTGGCCGTCAGCCTGATCAGGCGGTTGTTGCGGGAGGCGATCTCCTCCAGGCGGTGGCGCCGGGCCGAGACGAAGGCGAACTCCGCGGCCACGAACAGCGCGTTGAAGGCCAGCAGCGCGAGGCTGATGAGGAGCATGGTCATCGTGCCGCCTCCGCGTGCTGGACGGGGGCCACGCGGACCCACTCGGGCACTCTGCGGTTGAGGGATATCACTGTCAGCTCTGCCAGGTGTTCCTGCTCGTCCTCGTCCTCTGCGAAGGGGTCGGTGTCATGCTCGATCGGCACCGTCACCGTGTCGCCCTCGTCCGGCATCCTGCCCAGCTTGGCCAGCACGAGGCCCGCGAGGGTGTCGTAGTCGTCGCTCTCGGGGAGCGCGACGCCCGTGGCGCGCTCGACCTCGTCCAGCCGCAGCCGGCCCGGGACCTCCCAGATGCCGCCCGGGTGCTCCACCACGCCGGCCGGCTCCGGGTCGTTCTCGTCGACCAGCTCGCCGACCAGCTCTTCGGCCAGGTCCTCCACCGTGATCACGCCGGCCAGGCCGCCGTACTCGTCGATGACGCAGGCGATGTCGTCCTTGGCCACGCGCATCCGGTCGAGCACGGCGGGGAGCGGGACCGAGTCCGGGACCAGCAGGGCCGGGCGGGTGACGTCCGATATCCGGCCGTCCTGCAGACCTGACGCGAGGAGTTCTCTCACGCCCGTCACGCCTATGACGTCGCCGTCCTCGTTGAGCACCGGGTAGCGGGAGTGGCCGCAGCTGCGCATGATCTCGATCAGGTCCGAGACGGGCTGCTCGGAGCGCAGCACCACCACGCGCGGGCGCGGGACCATGATCTCCTCAGCCGTGCGGTCACCGAACTCCAGGGCCCGTTCCAGCAGGTCGGAGAGTCTGGGCGGGAGTTCGCCCGCCATGGTCGACTCCTCGATGATGCGGGAGAGCTCCTCCGGCGTCGCGCCGTGCTCCACCTCCTCCACCGGCTCGATGCCCAAGCGCCTGAGCAGGCCCGTCGCCGCCGAGTCGAACAGCTTGACCACCGGGCCCACCGTCGCCAGGTAGGCCAGCGTCGAGCCCGCCAGGAACTTGGCCACCGGCTCAGGTCTGGCGATGCCCAGGTTCTTGGGCGCGAGCTCGCCCAGGACCATCTGGACGACGGTCGCCACGAAGACGCCGATGGCGACCGAGAGTCCGGTGATCATGGTGTCGGACAGTCCGGTGTCCGCCAGCCATGGTCGTACGATCGTGGCGATCGCGGGCTCGGCCAGGAAGCCGACCAGCAGCGCGGTCACGGTGATGCCGAGCTGGGCGCCGGAGAGCATGAACGAGAGGCGGGATGTGACCTGGAGCGCCTTTTCGGCGGCAGGATCCCCCGCCGCGGCCTGCTCGCGCAGGAGGGCGCGGTCGGCGGCCACGAAGGCGAACTCCTGGGCGACGAAGTAGCCGGTCGCCGCCGTGAGGAGGATGAGGGCCAGCAGGCCCAGATAGGCGCTCACCATGGTGAGCTCTCAGAGGAACCCGTGCTGGCGCACGGGCAAAGACTCCACGGGTCCGGAGCGGACACGATCTTCCCTTCGATAGAGGTCGTCCATAACCGTAACGATGCGGTTGGCATCTATGTTTCCTCGGTGACTATTCGCTGGTTCTGAGTACTTTTCCCTGGGAAAACCTTGGCCGAGTGTCTTCACTGCTGGGGGGTTCGACGTAGCGTTTATGACAAACCGAAGGGAAGAAGGCGAAGTGTCTGAGGACGACCGGACGCGGGCCATGCGCTCGCCAGGCGACGGCCGCCCGCTGCCACCGAGGCCGGGTGACGGCCTGCGCGCCGGGGGTGCACCGGCCCACCAGGTCCCGTCCGCGCCGGCCGGAGGGCCGGCTGGGGGGCCGGGTGCGCCGACGCACAAGCTCCCTGCGGCCTCGCAGTACCCCGAGCCGGGGTCAGGCGCCGCCTCTCCCGGGTCCGGCCCGGAGGAGCCGCGCCAGGGGCGCTCACGCGTGTACGGCAAGGCGCGCTCCGGCGGCAGCCCGATGAAGCCGCTCCGGCCGGGGCGCGAGCCCTCCGACCCGGCCAGGCCCCGCAGGCGGGTGTCCGGCGGGACCATCCTGAAGATCGTCGCCGGGTTCCTGGTCGTGCTGCTGGTGGCGGGCGTGGGCATGTTCATCTGGATCAACTCCAGGATCAACGGCATCGAGGGCGTGCTCGACGACTATCCGGGCCGGGTCGCCGACACCCCCGGCACCAACTGGCTGCTCGTCGGCTCCGACAGCCGCAAGGGCCTGTCGGCCGCCGAGCGCAAGAAGCTGCGCACGGGCCAGGCGGTCGGGCAGCGTACGGACTCGATGATGCTGCTGCACATCTCCGACAGCGGCGACAAGCCGACGCTGGTCAGCCTGCCGCGCGACCTGGCCGTCGACATCCCGGGCAGGAAGCGCGACAAGCTCAACGCCGCCTACAACGGCGGGCCGCAGCTCCTGGTCAAGACCGTTGAGACGGTCACGGGCGTGCACGTCGACCACTACATGGAGATCGGGTTCGCCGGGTTCGTCGACATCGTCGACGCCATCGGCGGCGTCGAGATCAACGTGCGGGCCGCCGTCGACGACCCCAAGGCCGGGCTCAAGCTGAAGAAGGGCACCCAGGTGCTCACCGGCGCCCAGGCCCTGGGATACGTGCGGACCCGAAAGGGCGGCGCGCTGCCCGACTTCGAGCGGACCAAGCGGCAGCGGCAGTTCCTGGGCGCGGTCGTGAAGAAGGCGGCCAGCCCCGGAGTGCTGATCAACCCGTTCACCTCGATCCCGCTGGCGATGAGCGCCACCGACGCGGTCGCGGTCGACGGGGGCACGGGCGCGTTCAGTCTGCTGTCGCTGGGGCTGGCGATGGGCGACAGCCCCGTGACGACGGTGGTCCCGTTCGGCGGCACCGAGCGGCTCGCGGACGGCGGCGAGGCGATCAAGTCGGACCGGCCCAAGGCGCTGGCCCTCTTCAACGCGCTGAAGGAGGACAAGCCGGTGCCCAAGGACGTCCTCGACACCGGCAACAACTAGCGCTGCTCAGCCGGAGCCGGCGGTCGTCGCGGCGACGGTCGATGCGGTGATCGCCGCGATCATGGCCCCGTTGATGGCGGCGATGGTCTGCGCGACCGCGTCGGCCGTCCAGGCGCCCTCCGCGATCTCCTTGACGCGCTGCCTGCTCGCCTCGGGGAAGGCCTTGCGGTCGAGCTTGGCCGCGTGCGCGATGGCGATCAGGACGGCCGTGCGGGCGTCGGGGTCGGCGCCCGCCAGCGCGCTGATCACCCGGTCCCTGACCTCGGCCTCCACGTCGGGGTTCGCCTCGGGCCAGCGCGTGGTGGGGAAGATGCCCAGCACCTTGCCGCGCTGCTCGGTCAGCACGCCCGACTCCGCCAGCCTGGTGAGCAGGCGCGTGCGAAGCTTGCCCGACTGCAGCCGCTGGACCCACCAGGCGGGCTTGCGCTCCTTGCCCTCCCCGGCGATGCGGGCCAGCGTGGCGTCCAGCTCAGGATCGCCGAGCGGGGACGGGTCCTTGACCGTCACCTTCTTGTCCGACAGCTCCACCCGGTCGTTGACGGCCAGCTCGGCGAGGATCGCGCCGGCGAGGGCGGGGTCGAGCTGGGTCCCGGAGACGAGCTGCGTGCCCTTCTCGTCGTTGTAGGCGAGCAGGAGCAGTTCCTCGGCGATCGTCACAGTCATGCTTCGACACTAACCTCCCAGCCATGACCATCTCGGAGAAGTTGCACGCCATCGGCCGCCCGCTGCTCCGGGCGCAGCTCGACCATCCCACCGTGGCCGGCATCGCACGTGGCGACCTGCCCGAGCCGGTGTTCAGGTCGTGGCTGGAGCAGGACTACCTGTTCCTGCTCGACTACGTACGGGTGTTCGCGCGGCTGGCCTGGCAGGCGCCCGCCGGGCATCTGGGTGACCTGGTGGACCTGGCGCACACCACGTACCACGACGAGCTGAGCCTGCACAGGTCGCTGTCGGCGGGGTTCGGCGCCGATCTGGAGGGGGCGGTGAAGGGGCCGGCGTGCGCGGCGTACACGACGTTCCTGCTGGAGTCGGCGGCGTCCTATGGGGAGGGGCTGGCCGCGCTCTATCCCTGCATGTGGGGATATTCGAGTCTTGGGCGGATATTGGCGGAGAATCCGCCTGTTGAGCCGAGATATCGGGCTTGGGTGGACACGTACGCCGATCCCGGGTTCGCGGCGCTCACCGAGCGGATCGCGCAGATGATCGACGAGGCCGGTCCGGATCCGGCGCGGGCCGAGGCGCTGTTCGCCGAGGGGATGGCGCACGAGCTGGCCTTCTGGAGCGTGCCGTAGCCGTCCACAGGCTGTGGATGGTCGGGGCGCGCACGTACCCTGGTGGCATGCCGGAACTACCCGAAGTGGAGTCGCTCACCCACTTCCTGCGCGAGCGGGCCGTGGGCCGCACGGTGCTGGGGGTCGACGTGGTGGCCATCCAGGCGCTCAAGACGTTCGACCCGCCCGTGACCGCGCTCGGCGGGCTGACCATCACCGGCGTGGCGAGGCACGGAAAGTTCCTCGACCTCGACTGCGACGGCCTCCACCTGGTCATCCACCTGGCCCGCGCGGGGTGGCTGCGCTGGCGCGACGACCTGTCGGGGGCCAAGCCCGTGCGACCGGGCAAGGGCCCGCTCGCCGTACGCGTCCGGCTGGCGCCCGACGAGGAGGGACTGGCGCCCGGGTTCGAGCTGACGGAGGCGGGGACGCAGAAGCGCCTGGCCGCCTATGTCACGAAAAATCCGGACGAGATCCCCGGCGTCGCCGCCCTCGGCCCCGACCCCCTCGACGAGTCCTTCACCGTCGACGCGCTCAAAGGCATCCTGGGCGGCAGCCGCACCCAGATCAAGGGGCTGCTGCGCGACCAGAAGATCATCGCCGGCATCGGCAACGCGTACTCGGACGAGGTGCTCCACGCGGCGAAGATGTCCCCGTTCAAGATCGCGGCCACGCTGACGGACGCGCAGATCGCCGACCTGCACGAGGCCATCGTCACCACCCTGGGGGAGGCCGTGGAGCGGGCGCACGGGCTGGCGGCCAAGGACCTCAAGGCGGAGAAGAAGTCGGGACTGCGGGTCCACAACCGCGCCGGGCAGCCGTGCGACGTCTGCGGCGACACGATCCGGGAGGTGTCCTTCGCGGACTCCTCGCTGCAGTACTGCCCCACCTGCCAGACCGGCGGCAAGCCCCTCGCCGACCGCCGCCTGTCCCGCCTTCTCAAATGAACTGCGAGGGCCCTTTGGACCCGCTCGACGACTACGACGTGCGGCAGTGGGACACCCGCGAGGACTGCGAGGTGCGCCAGATCCTCGACCGCATCGCGGACAAGTGGTCGCTGCTCGTGATCGCCCTGCTCGACTGCCAGAGCCTGCGCTTCACCCAGCTCCGCCGCGAGATCGACGGCGTCAGCCAGCGCATGCTCAGCGTGACCCTGCGCCAGCTCGAACGCGACGGCCTCGTCAGCCGCACGGTCCACCCCGTCGTGCCGCCCAGGGTGGACTACGCGCTCACGCCGCTCGGCCGCACGCTGCACGAGACCATCAAGTCGCTGGTCACCTGGACGGAGGCGCACCAGGAGGAGATCGCCGAGGCGCGTGCGGCCTACGACGCCAGGCGCGAGATGATGGAGTCATGACCGTTCCTGAGATCGAGGCCAGTGCCGTTCCCGCAGACGCTTACCTGCTCGACGTCCGTGAGCAGGACGAATGGGTCGCGGGGCACGCCCCTGAGGCCGTGCACATCCCCATGACGCAGATTCAAGGGCGGGTCGAGGAGGTGCCCGGCGACCGCACGGTCTACGTCGTCTGCCGGGTGGGCGGCCGGTCCCTGCAGGTCGCGGCCTGGCTCAACCAGCTCGGGCGCGACGCCGTCAACGTCGGCGGCGGCATGCAGTCGTGGGAGTTCGCGCGCCTTCCGATGGTCAGCGAGACCGGGCAGCAGCCGTTCGTGGCGTGAAACCTTGGTGAAGGCCCCACTGTGGCGGTTTCGCCGCCACTAAGGCATGATGAGGGCGCCAACTGCAGATTGTCGCGGGAGCTCGGGGTTTCGCCGGGCTGAGAGGGCAGCCATAGATCCGCTGCCGACCGCCTGAACCTGTCCGGGTAATGCCGGCGTAGGGAGTGCGCGATGACGCATGTCGTCGACGAAGTTCCGCTGACTCTTGAAGGCAGGCCGCCGAAGACCCTGGGCGTGCTCGACCAGGGCGCGCTCTGGGCGAACCTCGGAGTCAGCCTCCTGGGCTTCTCCGGGGCGTCCCTCCTGCTCAACCCCTTGGGCAACGCTCCCCTCAGCCTGGCCGCCGCGCTCCTGGCGACCGTGGTCGGCAGCCTGATCGGCACCGCCATGGTGGGCCTGTCCGCCGTGCCCGGCACCCAGACGGGGCAGCCCGCGATGGTGCTGCTGCGGGGCCTGTTCGGGGCAAAGATCTCGTACGTCCCCACGGTGCTGAACATCGTCCAGATGCTCGGCTGGGCCGCGTTCGAGCTGTGGGTGATCGCCAAGGCGGCCAGCGCGATCTTCGGCGCCGTGCCGTACCAGGTGTGGGTGGTCGCGGCGGGGGTGCTGACCACGGCGCTCACGATCTGGCCGCTCGGGTCCATCAGGCTGCTGCGGCGGTACGTCACCATCGGCGTGGTCGTGTCGATGGTGTGGTTCGCCTGGCACTTCCTGACCAGCGCGCCCGCGCACACCGGCGGGTCCTGGACGGCGTTCGCCCCGGCCGTGGACTACGTGATCGCGCTGTCGGTGTCGTGGGTGCCGATGGCGGCCGACTTCGCCCGGCACTCCAGGTCGAGCAGGGCCGCGTTCACCGGCGTGGTCGGCGGCTACACGCTGGCCCAGGTGGCCTGCCTGGGCCTGGGCGTGTTCGCGGTGGCCCTGGCGGGGGCGGACAACGTGGCGGCCGATCCGACGTCGGTGTTCGGCCCGTTCGTGGCGGTGCCGCTGGGCGCGCTGTTCTTCGCGATCCTGGTGCTGCGCGAGACGGACCAGTCGTTCGCCAACGTCTACTCCACCACGGTCTCGCTGCAGAACCTGATGCCGCGGGTGGACCGGCGCGTCTTCTCCGTCGCCATCGGCGTGCTGAGCGTCGCGATCGCCCTGGTCGTGGACGTCAACTCCTACGGGGCGTTCCTGGGCGTGATCGGGGCGATCTTCGTGCCGATGTTCGCGGTGCTGGCCGTGGACTACTTCGTGCTGGGCGGCTCGCGCGGCTGGAACACCGCGGAGGACGCGCCCTCACGCTGGTCGAGGCTGGTGCCGTGGGCCCTCGGCTTCGTGGCGTACTGGCTGGCGACCGCCACGCCCCCGGACACGGCGTGGGGGGCCTTCTGGCAGTCGGCCCGCGAGGCCATCGGCTTCACCCGGCAGCCGTGGATGAACGGGGCGCTCGGTGCGGCCATCGTCGCCGCGCTGGTCACCCTGCTGATCGGCTGGTCGACGCGCGCTTTTCGACGTTGAGCAGGTGCTGCTTGGCCGTCGCGCCGCCCGCGTAGTCGCCGAGCGCGCCGTCCTCGCGCACCACCCGGTGGCACGGCACGATCACGCACACCGGGTTGGAGGCCAGCGCGTTGCCGATCGCCCGCAGCGCGCGCGGCCGGCCGATGCTCGCGCCGATCGCCTCCAGCGTCGTGGTGGTGCCGTAGGGGACCGCGATCGTCTTCTGCAGCACCGTACGGGCGAAAGACGTCGCCAGCGCGAGGTCGACGGGCGTGCTGAACGCGCGCAGGCGGCCGGAGAAGTAGGCGTCCAACTCTCTGCGCACCGGGTCGAGCCGGCGCGGGTCCGGCCCGATGAACGAGCCCACATGCCTCGTGACCAGCTCGAACACGGCGTTTTCCGGCTCGAAGCTGCACGCCGCGACACCCTTGCCGGTCACCGCGAGCACCAGCCTGCCGACGGCCCCGTCATAGGTGCCGAACGCGATGTCAGGATGCGTCTCACCTCGATAGGTGCTGGAGGTCACGCGCAACAGGGCATCGATATCGCCGCTCGACATGCCACCACCCTCCCCACCCGCCGAGAATCACCGTGCCCGCAGCGTATCGGACGGATCGCCCGACGCACTCACCACGCCACGTGCACTATGGAGGAGTGGGGGACGAATGGGCCGGTAGTGACGACGAGATCGCTCGTGCTGCCCTCGCCGGTTCGCCCAACGCCGTCGTGGTCGTCGACCGGGATCAGAGCGTACTGGTCTGGAACGAGGCGGCCGAGCGGCTGTTCGGGTGGACGGCGGAGGAGATGCTCGGGCGCCGGGCGCCGATCGTGCCGAGCGAGCTGACCGCCGAGCACAACGCCGTGCTCGAACGCGTGCGCACCGGCGGCCAGGTCTCGGTCCGCACCAAACGTTTACGCGGCGACGGGACCCTGCTCGACGTGCGCGTGGACATCAGCGCGCTGCGCCTGGGCAGCTCCGTGGCCGGGTACGTCTGCGTGCACCACCTCGCGCGGGCCGACGCGGTGGCCAGGGACCGCATGGCGCGGCGGGCCAGGCTGGTGCGCCGGCTCACCGACGTGGTCGGCGACATCAACTCCGAGCTGGAGCTGTCGGCCGTGCTCGACCGGATCTCGGCCAGCCTCACGGAGCTCACCGGGGCGGACGCGGGCGGGTTCGTGCTGATCGAGGGCGAGCGGTTGCGGCTGGTCAGCACGTACCAGTTGCCGGCGGCCATCAGGGGCACCACCAGCGACCTGCGCACGAGCCTCGTCGACAAGCTCTTACGCACCGGCAAGACCGTCATGCTGGAGTCGAACGGGCTGGAGGACCTGGTGTGGGCCCGGCTGAACGGGCTGCACACGATCGCGCTGGGCCTGGCGGCCGTCGGCGGGCGCCCGTACGGGGCCCTGTACGCGCTGTTCGCCCAGAGCACACCGGGACACCTCGAACTGGAGCTGCTGGAGCTGCTGGCCGGCCACGCGGGCATCGCCGTCGGCAACGCGGTGGCCTACCAGGAGGCGGTGCGGCAGCGGGCGCACGAGCAGGCCGTCTTCGACGCCAGCGCCGACGGCATCGCCGTGCTCGACGGATCGGGGCGGGTCGTCCGCTGGAACCCGGCCGCCGCCGAGCTCACCGCGTTCCCGGCCGAGGCGGTCATCGGCGGGCCGCCGCCGTTCCCCCTGCCCAAGCCGGGCGAGAAGGTCACGTTCCAGATGGAGAACGGGCGGTGGCTGGACGTCGTGAGCGCGCAGATCGACGAGACCGGCGAGGTGGTCATCGACTTCCGCGACGTGACCACGGCCAAGGAGCTGGAGGAGGCCAAGGACCTGTTCCTGGCCACGACCAGCCATGAGCTGCGCACGCCGATCACGATCGTGCGCGGGTTCGCCAGCACGCTGGACAGGCGCTGGGACAAGATGAGCGACCCCGAACGCCGCTCGGCCGTGCACACGATCGCCGAGCGCTCCAGGTCGCTGGGCGAGCTCATGGACCACCTGCTGCTCGGGGCCAGGGCGGGGGCTGACGAGCTGAAGGTGCGGATCGAGGAGTTCGACCTGGCCGAGCGGATCGACACGGCCACGCTCGGGCTGCCCGCGCTGTCGGACAAGCACCGGGTCGAGGTGGTCATCCCGGACGGGCTGCCGAACGTGCTGGGGGACGCGCTGGCCACGGAGATCGTGCTGGGGCAGTTGCTGGAGAACGCGTTCAAGTACTCGCCCAAGGGCGGGTTGATCAGCGTGGAGGCGTGGTCCGAGGCCGACGACGTCGTCGTCGTGGTCGTCGACGATGAGGGGTTGGGTATCGCCCCGACTGACCGGGAGCGGATCTTTGAGAGGTTTGTTCAGGTAGACAGCGGCGACCGGAGACGGTTTGGTGGAGTGGGGCTCGGACTCTACATAGTCCGCAGCCTCGCCAGAGCACAAGGCGGAGACGTGAGCGCCCATCCGAGACCCGGAGGCGGCACGCGGATGCGTCTCGAACTGCGAGGCGCTTTTCGGGCTTAGTTTCCCCTATCGGATCCGACACACCGAGGCGGTAACGAGGTGGTCACAGTTGAGCTGATCTATCGTCCAATGTGTACAAGCTGTGATCGAGATGCGGTTTCTGGGATCGAGTAACGGGGCATTTCGGTCGTACCGGGGAGTGTTCCCGCGGGGGGCACAGGGAACGGGGAGGTGGGTGTGTCAAGCGTGGTGCTGCTGCCGTACGCGCCGTCCAGCGTCGCCGTTGCCCGCCAGCGCCTGAGCACTGAGCTGCAGGACAGCGGGGTTTTCACGGCCGCGATCGACGACGCGGTGCTCGTGGTGAGCGAGCTGCTGAGCAACGCGCTGAGGCACGCGCACCCGCTTCCGTCGGGGATGGTGAGAGTGGCGTGGCTGCGGAGTGACGATCACATCGAGGTGGCGGTGAGCGACGGGGGCGCGGCGACCGAGCCGCGGGCGGGCCGCCCGACCCTGTCGTCGCTCGGGGGCCGGGGGCTCGGCATCGTGGAGTACGTGGCGGAGAGCTGGGGGGTCCGGCACGACGGTGACACGACCACGGTGTGGGCCATCCTGCCCGCTCCTCGTGCGTCGCTGAACGGGCAGGTCACAGCCCTCAGAGAGGCCGGCTAGCCAGCACCGCCCGCTCGGTCGTGGCCCACGCCATGGACACGAGCAGGTAGAGCCCGGCCGCGAGCGGCAGCACCAGCGCGGCCAGCACGGAGCCGTACGGCATCCACGGGAGGACCCTCTTCAGCCAGTCCGGCTGGTCCTCGGTCACCTTGATGTTCTTGGCGGAGAACCACGCCACCACCGCGACCAGCGCAATGATCACAACAAAGACCAAAACCGGCGCACTGACCAGACCGAAATTGGCCACAACTCCGGCCACCTGCTGGCCCAGCGGGGCGCCGAAAAGGGTCTGCCCGGCCAGCGCGGTCGGATGCGTGGCCACCCGGAACATCAGCCACATGAACGGGAACTGGGCCAGCATCGGCAGGATCCCGGCGAACGGCGAGCTGCCTTCCCCGGCGTAGAGCGCGGAGGCCTCCTTGGCCAGGCGCTCGGGGTTGCGCGCGTGCCGCTTCTGCAGCTCGCGCAGCTTGGGGGCGAGTCGCTCGCGGATCTTCATGGTGCGCGACTGGCGTACGTTCAGGGGCAGCAGCAGGAGTCGTACGGCCAGGGTGAACAGGACGATGCCGAGCGCGGCGCTGCCCCCGGACATGCCGATGACGAACGTGACAAGAGAATCGATCATGAGCCCTACTTGGAGTGAGACGGGGAAAAGGGCTCACTCATGCGAGGAGCCCCGCTTGACGGTGAAGCGGGGCGTCTCTAGGGGGCTCTTGGGCGCGAGCGTCCGGCCGCGTCCGGGTCGCGCTGCCGCTGGAAGGCCATGCGGCGCGCGTAACTCAGCGGAAAGCTCGGCGGCTCCCCACTGAGGATGGGCAGCAACGTGGCCGCCCACGTGGCCAGCAGCAGGATCGCCACCATGGTGATCCCGACCAGCCACGGGTCGAACAGGAAGAACGTCAATGCGATCGGGAGGACTTGCCCACCACGGCGACCGCGACGAACACGAGCAGAGCGATCACCCCGATGACCAGAGCAATCTTGATCAGGCCGGCCAGCATCGGCAGCAGGAAATTGAACAGCACGAAGAGACCCAGCAGGGTCCCCAGCACGAGCATCACGACTCTACCCATGGAGCCACCGTACGTCCTCCGGGGGTGATCCGCGAGGCTTACGAAGCAATGACGTACATGACGCTCAGGCGTCACTCGGTCGTACCGTGAAGACGTGAACACGCGCATCCTGGTCGTCGATGATGATCCGACCGTTTCCGAGGTCGTCGCGCGCTATCTGGAGCGCGACGGTCACGAGGTCGAATGCGTCGGCGACGGGGCGGAGGCGCTGCGCAGGGCGCTGGCCAACCCGCCCGACCTCATGGTGCTGGACCTGATGCTGCCCAAGATCGACGGGCTGCAGGTGTGCAGGAAGCTCAGGGAGCGCTGGCCCGTACCGGTGATCATGCTGACCGCGCTCGGCGAGGAGATCGACCGGGTGGTCGGGCTGGAGACGGGGGCCGACGACTACGTGACCAAGCCGTTCAGCCCGCGCGAGCTCGCGCTGCGCGTGCAGTCGGTGCTGCGGCGGGCGCGGGGGGCGTCCGTCACCGGCGGCACCGGGGTGCTGCGCGACGGGGATCTGGTGGTGGACGTGGGGGCTCACGAGGCCCGGCTGCGGGGGGACGAGGTGATGCTGACGGCGCGGGAGTTCGATCTGCTGGCCCACCTCATGCGCAATCCGCGGCAGGCCTTCAGCCGCTCCGCGCTGCTGAACCAGGTGTGGGGGTGGTCGTTCGGCGACTCGTCCACCGTGACCGTGCACGTCAGGCGGCTGCGGGAGAAGATCGAGCCCGATCCGACCGAGCCGCGGAGGATCGTCACGGTGTGGGGGGTCGGATACCGGTACGAGCCGATGGAGGGCGGTTCCTGATGCCGCAGCCCGGTGATCTGCCCATGGTCGTGGCGGTGGCGGCCGGGCTCGGGCTCGTGGTCGCGCTGCTGGGCATCGGGGTGATGTGGCGGCTGCGTACCAGGTCCATCGGGGTGATGATGGCCGTGGTCGTGGTGGTCGCCGTGGCGGCCACGCTGGCCGGGGTCGTGGCGATCATCATGAAGATGATCATCGAGGGGGCCGTCAAGGACTTCGTGCTGAGCGTGGTGGCCGTGGGCGGGCTGGTGGGGCTCGGGGTGGCGTTCGTGCTGGCCAGACGGGTGGTCGCGGAGAGCAGGCGGCTGGTGGACGCCGTACGCGCCGTGCCGTTCACCGCGCCGCGGGGGCTGCCGGCCGAGCTCCAGACCATCGCGAACACCCTGGAGGAGGCGTACGCGCGGGAGCGGGCCCTCGAAGGGGCGCGGCGGGAGCTCGTCGCCTGGGTGAGCCACGATCTCCGTACGCCGCTGGCCGGGATGCGGGCCATGGTCGAGGCCCTGGAGGACGGGGTGGTGTCGGATCCGGCGACGGTCGCGCGCTACCACGGGCAGATCAAGCTGGAGGTGGAGCGGCTCTCGGCGATGGTGGACGACCTGTTCGAGCTGTCGCGGATCCACGCGGGGGCGCTGCGGCTGTCGCGTTCGCGCATCGGGCTGGCGGACCTCGTGGCCGACACCGTGGCCGGCGCCGAGCCGCTCGCCAGGGCCAAGGGGGTGCTCCTCACGGCGGAGGCGGCGGCGTCCCTGCCGGTGGAGGCCGACGCGGGGGCGTTGGGGCGGGCCCTGCGGAACCTCGTGGTCAACGCCATCCGGCATACGCCGTCGGACCGGACCGTGATGCTGCGGGCCGGGGTGGACGAGGAGGGGATGGCCTGCCTGTCGGTCGCGGACTGTTGTGGCGGGATTCCCGAGGAGGACCTGCCCCGGGTGTTCGAGGTCGCCTTCCGGGGGGAGGCCGCTCGCACCCCCACCGCCGACGGCGGGGCCGGCCTCGGGCTGGCCATCGCGCAAGGCATCGTGGAGGCGCACGACGGGGTGATCGGGGTGGTCAACGACGGGCCGGGGTGCCGGTTCGAGATCCGGCTTCCCCTGGTCGGCAGCTGACCGCTCCCGGCGGCGGCGCTCGAGCCTGGTACGGCGCTCGCTCTTGGTACCGGCTCGTTCTCGGTACGGCGCTCGCTCTTGATACCGGGCTCGTTCTTGGCACGGCGGCTCGCTCTTGGCAGGCGGCTCGTTTTCGTACGGCGGCTCGCTCTTGGTACGGGGCTCGCTCTTGGTACGGGGCTCGTTCTTGGTACGGCGGCTCGGACGCTCCTGTTGGATGTGGCGGGTGTGGCGGTGGCGTGCCGCTCAGGCGCTTTCGGGGAGTCCCGGCTCCGTCGTGTCCCTTGAGCCGCCGAACGACTCCGACATCGCGCGAAATGTCGGGCACGGCCAGCGCCACATGCAGCTCCGGCACCGCAGGATCGGATGGGCGGCGTCGCTGGTGATGCCCCCCGCGTCCCTCGGCTGGTGAAGATCGAGCAACCTCAGCCCGAGCTCCAGGAACCTGAGCAGATCAGCGCGGGCACCGCCCAGAAAGTCGAGGTCCTCGATCGCGAGCCTGGTGCGGATGGGGACATAGCCTTCGCGGTTCACCAGGCTGCGGAGGCGTTCTGCTTCTTCATGCCATGACGTGGCCTTCTCCGTGCGGATCAGGATGCTCTCCAGGCGCTCCCGGAGCCCTTGACGCTGAGGGTCTTCAGGTTTCTCTGCTTTCATCGTCGCGGGACCCGTCTGTCGTGCCCCAGCCCCTCCTTCACCATGAAGCCGTGCTGTGTCCGGTGTCACGCTGTCAAGCTTCGCGTACTCTCCGTTTCCATGGAGCCCAAACGGAGGACAAAAACCTGTGGTTGCCCTATCGGCGTGACAACGTGACCGGAAGCCTTCGCGCCGCTAGCCTGCCCATGTGGAGCTCAAGGTCTCGACTCGATCACATGCCGGGTGCGCACTCGTTGCCATCACCGGAGAAATCGACCTCTATACGGCACCTCACCTGCAGTCCGAGTTCACTCGGCTGCTGCAGGAGGGGCCCAGCCGAGTGGTCATCGACATGTCCGCCGTGGATTTCTGCGACTCCACGGGGATGAACGTGCTGCTCTCAGCGCTCAAGCGGATGAAGGAGCAGGGAGGGGCGCTCGACGTGGCCGCTCCACGTCCCGCCGTCCGCAAGATCCTGCAGGTCACCGGGCTCGACTCGGTGTTCACCGTGTACGACGAGGTGCCGCAGGAGTTCCTCATAACCGAGGGGTCATGACGGGATCCGTGCTCGGATCCGGGGACGTACTGAACGGGGTCACCTCGACCCCGGCCGCAGGGGCGGCCCGCTGCACAGCGGCGCCGCTACTCGCGCATGCACCACACCGGCCACCCGCACCGCGCCCTGAGGACGCGTCACGCGGGACGTCGGCGCTGTGCTCTGACAATGCCTTGCGCAGTACGCCGGCACCGCGACCTGCCGAGACGTCCTGCGCGCCCGCAGCGCCGCGACCGGCGCATGCGACATGCAGGACGGCGGCGCTGCGGCCGGAACACGGGACGGCCAGGATGGCTACGGCCAGGGCGGCAACGCTCAGGCCCGCGCACAGGGCATGGGGCTCGGCAGCACCCCGGCCCGCGCAGGAGACGCGGAGGACGGCAACCCTCCAGCCTCTGGCCACGACGCAGCATCGGTCACCGAACGCCTCCCTTCACAGGAAGGAGATGCGTGAGGTCGTGCCCGCGACGCAGCACGAGATCGTGATGCATGCGGCCCCGCGCGGCACATCGCAGCCGCCTCGACCGCCTGATGACGGGCGGGGCGGTACCGCCGCTCATGACCGGAGCGTCGGCTACGGTGGCAATAACGACCTGAGTCGAGTCCCGGGCCACGGTCCCGACGCCGATCCCGGTGCTCGACCGACTCGACCTAGGAGAATCGAAAGCGTCGTGTGCGGAGGTGACGCTCGGTGAGCAGCAGCGGCGACACAGCGGTCATCATCCCGGCCGCCAACGAAGCCGACCGCATCGCGGCCACCGTCAAGGCCGCCGCGGCCCTGCCCGGCGTCGACCTGGTCGTGGTCGTGGACGACGGTTCGAGGGACCAGACCGGCAGGGTGGCACGCGCGGCCGGCGCCAGGGTGGTGCGCCACAGCCGCAACAGGGGCAAGGCCGCCGCGATGGAGACCGGAGCGGAGGCCGTCCGTCTTCTCGACGAGGACGCCAACCCCCGCCACCTGCTCTTCCTCGACGCCGACCTGGGCGAGACGGCTCACGCCGCCGCACCCCTCATCGAGCCCGTACGCGCGGGCAAGGCCGACATGACCATCGCGGTCTTCACGACCAGGGTCAAGCTGGGCGGACACGGCCTGGTCGTACGCCTGTCGAAGGAAGGCATCCGCCGGGCCACCGGCTTCAACCCGGCCCAACCGCTCAACGGTCAGCGCTGCATCACCAGAGCGGCCTTCGAGGCGGCCCGTCCGCTGGCGCATGGGTTCGGGGTGGAGACGGCGCTGACGATCGACCTGCTCCACAAGGGGTACCGGATCGTTGAGGTCGAGGTCGACATGGCCCACCGCGCCACGGGCACGGACTGGCGGGCCCAGCTCCATCGAGCGATACAACTCCGGGACGTGGCGCTCGCCCTCGCCACGAGAGAGCCGCTTATCGCCCAAAACCTCCATAAAATCCGCCCCAACCGCTGACCATCTCCACACCTGGCAACGGCCATGAGGCCGCTTCCCTCCTCACCCGAGGGCAGCGGCCGAGGCCGGCGACGCGTCCCCCGGGCCCGCCTCGCGTCGGCAGGCCGGACCCGCGCCCCACCCGTTCGCCGCCCCGTCCACAGAACCCCCAGCCCGATCCCGTTATCCACAGGAACCTCCCGCCCGGCCGAAGCCACCCCACGAGTGTGCTGGAATTTCCCGGTGACTTCGGAGAAGCGGCACGAAAAGGCACGGGGTCGGCTCGCCGGGCTGGCCACGGCGGCGATCGGCGCCTCGATCCTGCTGACGATCACCATAGGCCTCCTCGGCCCATCGCCCATGGTGCCTGCGCTGACCGGCCCGAGCTGGCAGCCGCCGTACTCTCTCGACGTCCACCCCAACCCATACCTGGTGATCGCCCTCGCCGCCGCCGCGATCATCCTCGGCGGCCTGGGCCTCCTGACCGCCCTCGCCCTGACCCGCCCCCCAAAGCACCCCCACCCACCCACAGCCACCCCCCAGGCCCCACCCCCCACCAGCTCGGCGGACACCCCGTCCCCACAGCCCGACGAAACGCGGTCAGATGCGCAAGGGGGAGATCGGGCACCCACGGACGTGCCACGGCCGGGAGCGCTGGGGGCAGATGCGCAACGGCCGGGACTGCCGGGGGCGGATGCAACACGGGCGGCTACAACGGAGACGGATACAGGCGCGGCACGGGCAGATGCGGCACAGGCAGATGCGGCACGGGCAGATGGTTCAGCACGGCCGCCGAAGACGAATGGGTCGCCAACAGCTGCGCCGAGCAGCAGGCGCCGGCCACTGCCGAGCGCCCGCCTCCTCGTCCTGATCGGATGTGCGGCCGCCGCGATCCTGGCGTTCCTTCCACCGTCCGGCTCCGGAGACCACCTCAACTACGCCGCCTACGGCCGCATGGTCACGCTG
Source organism: Nonomuraea sp. NPDC005650 (assembly GCF_040605375.1). NCBI lineage: Bacteria > Bacillati > Actinomycetota > Actinomycetes > Streptosporangiales > Streptosporangiaceae > Nonomuraea > Nonomuraea sp. NPDC005650. Next base: position 126,754 of record NZ_JBEXCR010000022.1, on the reverse strand, counting down.
GGCCTCAGCCCGTACACCCACGGCGCGGTCGACCTGCCGGGCGACCCCATCGCGGACGCGGTCGAGGACCCATGGCGCGAGGAGCCGAGCGTGTACGGCCCGGTGGCCACGGCCGTGCAAGCGGTGGCGAGCTGGATCGGCGGCGACTCGCTCCGCCTGACGATATTCGTGCTGGCCCTGTTCAACGCCGCCGCGTTCATAGTGACGGCCCTGCTCATCGACCGTTTCACCAGAGACGACCCGGCCAGACGCCTGCGCGCCGCACTCCTGTGGACGGCCAACCCCCTGCTGCTCTACCAACTGGTGGCAGGAATGCACGTGGACACCCTCGCCATCGCCTGCATGGTCGCCGCCCTCCTGGCCAGAAGCCGTCCCACAGGCTCCGGCGTCCTGCTCGGGCTGGGAGTGGCGATCAAGGTCAACTCCGGCCTGGTCGCCCTCGGTCCCGCCTGGGAGCTGCGCCGCCGCCCCGCCCGCCTGGCCCTCATGGCGGCCTGCGCACTCGCCGTAGTGGTCATCGGGTACGCGATCGTCGGCCCTGAAGCCATCGCCCCGATGACGCGTACCAGCAAGTCGATCTCCCACGCCTCGTTCTGGAAGCTCGTCCAGGGCTGGCTCCAGTCCATCGTGGGCACCGGCAGCGCTTACCGAGGAGAGATCCAGATCGGCTCAATCCTGGTGCTCGCCCTCATCGCCTGGGCCCTACTCCGCCTAGCCTCCCGCTCCCGCCGCCCCGCCTCCCCACCAGCCAACGAGGCAACCCCTATCCCACCGAACGGACCTGGCCACCCCACAACCGCCGCAACGAGCCCCGCACCGTCGAGCAGTGTGAGCGATCGAGCAACAAGCCAGTCGACTAACGACCCAGAACGCGGAACGACCAACGACTCGGGAAGTGAGACGAGCAACGGCGTAGGACGCGGAACGGACAACGACCTGGCAAGTGGGACGAGCAGCGGCGCAGGACGCTGGGCGAGTCGCTGGACGGCGTCACACGGCAACGGCGGGCTCGAGGCGCCGGTCGTGGCGGCCGGGCTGGTGGTCGCCTACCTGTTCGCAACGCCGTACATCCTGCCCTGGTACGACGGCCTGGCCCTCGGATTGCTGGCGCTGGTGGCGGCCTCCGCAGTGGACGGGTTCGTGGTCGCCCACCTGCTGGTCCTGTCGCTGGCCTACCTCCCGGCCAGAGTGAACGGGCAGCCAGAAGACCTCGAATGGCTCAGAACAGTGGTCCGGCCGCAGCTTGCGTGGGTGCTGCTGGCCCTGACGGTGGCATTGGTCGTATGGGCGTGGCGAACGGCCAGACGCGAACGCCTGCTATCGACACCGGCTCGGCATGGCGAATTACAGGGCGAACGCTGATCGTCGGCGTCGGCCAGGCGGGCTTGGTCATGCCCCGCGGAGTGGTGTAGCCCGGCTCTCGCGTGAGGCTCTGCTGGCTTGACTATGCCCGTCGTCAGTTCGGCGTGCGCTCACCTCCTGCTGGTCGGTGTCGGGTGGGGTGAGCAGGGCCATGGAGCTTTCGGACAGGTAGTGGCGGTCGGTGACCTGCCATTCGTCGTGGGCTTCGACCAGGACCGCGCCGCCCAGGCGCAGCAAGGCTTCGAGGTTGGGGAAGACGGCGCGGTGCTGAGGGGGTCGTTGGTGTCAGCTGGGGGTGGTGAGTTGGAGGGCGCGGACGCAGGCGGCCAGAGTCAGCGGAACGGCCACCGTCAGGGCCATGGCGGGGATGGCGATGCCGGAGTCGTTCATGAGGAAGCCGACGAAGGCGCAGGTGAGGGCGCCGAAGAGGCCGGATCGGAGGGCGGGGGTCAGGCGGTAGGCCTGGCCGAGCGCGGAGGCGCCCCAACGCGAGGGGCGGTCGAGCACCAGGAACAAGAAGGCCAGCGCGACCAGCGAGAGGAGGGTCAGTGACCAGTTCCCGACGGTTACGCCGATCATGGCGCTGAACTTGCGGCCGACGACGGTCCACGCCTGGCCGTCGATGATCTGCTGGACGAAGTTGCCCAGGTGGGTGCGCTGGGCGTCGGGGCGCAGCCAGTCGAACACCGAGAGGGCGCCCACGAATACGGCCCCCACCAGGCCGACGAGCAGGAGCCTCAGCACCGATACGCGTTTGCCGGAAAGCAGAATGAGGAAGACCGCCAGGCCGATCACGAACGCCGGCACACCGCCGAAGTCCGCTCCCCACGAAGGCCACCCGTCCGCGAAGACCGCGAGTCCCCCGTACAAGGCGCACATCGCCACGACCACGACCCTGGAGACACCCCTGCCGAGCAACCACTGGGCCACGCCCGCGAGTCCGAGGATGGTGCCGGTGGCGTAGACGGCGAAGGCGATGTTGCTGAAGCCGTAGAAGCGGCCCCCGGTGACGGGCTCGTAGCCGGTTACCGCGTTCACCTGGAGCTTGGAGCCGGTCATGACGTCGATGAGGAGTGCGAGGGAGGTGACGGCGGCGACCACGGTGAGCGGGCCCAGCACGTGAGCTCGCCACGGACCGGCGAAGGCCAGGGCGGTGATCAGCCCGGCGATGGCCACGATCGTCACGATCACCGACAGCATCGGCACGGGCAAGGTCCACCAGGGCACCAGCTGGGCCAGGAAGGTGGAGACGGGGATGGCCCCGCTGATCACCGCGACGATCTGGACGGCTTTGAGGAGCTTGGAGGCGCTCGCGAAATCACCGGCCGGGGCGTCGCCGAGGGGTGACGTGCCTTCTTGCTCGGTGGACGAGGGCTCGGTGGACGAGGGCTCGGCTGGCGGGAGCTTGGCGGAGGGGGGCTCTGTGCCCGGGGAAGTGGGGGCGGTGGTGTGTTCGGGGAGTTCGGGGGCGCCGGTGGTGGGTGGGGTGCGGTCTTTGGTGGTGTTCGCGGTGTCGGTGGCGGGGGGCGTGATGGCACCTTCCGCGGCTTCTTCGGCGGTTTTGAGGGGGTTGGTGGTGGGTGGGGTGGTGTCTTCGGGGGTGTTGAGGGTTGCGGTCACGGATGGGGTGGTGCGGTTTGTGGTGAGAGGGGAGGGCTTGGTGCCGTGATGTGAGGGGGTTTGGGGGTGGTCGGCGGTGGGGCGGGGGGATGGGGTGGAGCGGCGGCGGCGGAGGGCCAGGGCGGCGAAGGCGTAGAAGAGGAGCTGGACCGTCACGAGTACGGCGAAGAACGGGCCGCGTACCTCCCGGAGCACCTGGCTGGCCAGATCGCCGTCCGCCAGTTCAGCCACCGTCTCGGCCGGGGTGGCGGCGGTTGGGCCGTTGGGTTGCCAGGGGCGGCCGACCACCTGGCGTGGGGCGGGGAGGCCCAGGAGTTGAATGGCGGTGGCGGTGAGGTCGGTGATCGTGACCAGGGCGTCCTGGCGAGTGGAGGTGGCCGTGAGGTAGCCGTGGTCGTACGGCCGGCCGCTCGGTGACGGGCCCTTGGCGATCGCCACGTGGAGGTGGGCGATCGTGGACACGTCCGAGATGCCTGCCACGAGGGTGGTGGTGTTGGGGGGCAGTTTGGCGATCAGGGCGCCGATCTGCTGGTCCGCCCTGGTGGCGGCTGCCTGGCGGGCCGCGGTCGGCAGGGAGGCGGGGACGCCGTACTCGTCCAGGGGCTGCCCGGTCCAGGCGGTGGCCAGGTCGGCGGCCTCCATGATGATCAGGTTGTACGGGGTCAGGTCGCCGGCGGCGTCGAGAGTGGGGGCGTATTTGGCGATATTTCCGGACCTGTCGGCTCCGGCGAGTGCGGCGCCTGGGCCTATGGCGGCGACCTTGCCGCCGTTGTCCGTCACCAGCTGGCCCAGGGTGCCGAGCTGGGCGTCGAACCCGGTTTCGGACTGGTACGCGGCCAGGGCGGGCCAGTTCGGGATCTTGGCTGTTTTCCCGGTGAGCTGGGGGGTGGGGGGTTGGAGGCAACCCTTGCCCGCCGTGCCGGCTCGTTGGCCTGCTGAGATGGTCAGCCAACCCGTTGTGGGGCAGGTGATGCCGCGATCGGGGGGTGGGACGGCTCGCGTGGAGAGGGAGGCGGAGGCTCCCTGGCTGATGAGTGCCCACAGGTTGGGGGTGCGGGAGGGGTGGAGGTCGCTCCACTCGAGGCCGGGCACGCCGATGAGGGCTACATGGCCCTGACCGATCCCTTGGGTGGGCTGCCATAGCGCAGTGGTCGAGGGTCCTCCGGCTGCTCTGGCGAGCGGGCCGGGGTTGCCCGGCGGCGTCGCGGCGGCGGCCGGGGGCGGGGGGAGGCACGCTGCGGCGGCCAAGCCGAGGGTCAGGCTGAGGGCAAGCGTGCCGAGGGCGCGGACGGTACGGGAGGCGCGGCGCGGCCCGAGGGCAAGCGTGCCAAGGGTGCGGGGCGGGCTGGGGGCAAGCGTGCCGAGGGCGCGGACGGCGCGGCGCGGACCGAGGGTCGGATTGAAGGCAAGTGAGCCGTGGGCGCGGGGGGCACGGCGCGGTCCGACCGTAAGCGTGCCGAGGGCGCGAGGAGTGCCGAGGGTGCGGCGCGGGCTGAAGGCAAGCGTGCCGAGGGCGCGGCGTGGGCCGAAGGTCGGACCGAAGGCAAGTGTGCCGAAGGTGCGGGGGGCGCGGGGCGGGCCGAGGGCTGGCGTCAGCGCGGTGGTCGGGGCGTGCGCTGGCGTGAGGGCGGCTGCGGCGTGGGTGGTCGTGGTGTGCATTGGCGTCGGAGTGGTGGAGGCGAGCTTCGGCATCGGCGCGGTTGGGGCGGGTTCGGGTGCCAGCACGGTGGCGGGCTCGGGCGTCGGTGCGGTGGTGGGTTCGGGTCTCCGCGTGGTGGTGGGCTCCGGTGTCAGCGTGGTGGGGTGCTGGGCTGACGGCGTGGTGGTGGGGGGTGCGGGAAGTGGTGGGGCGGTGGGGTGAGGTGGTGGTGGAGGGGTGGGGGGTACGTGGTGGGCGCCGTCCCGGGTGGGCGTGGCGTTCGGCATGTACGGACCCCCATTGTTTGCCCTCGATCAACAACAGCCACGGTAACGTGCCACATCGTGACAAGTGGCGAGGTGCGGGTGGTACGGCGGCAGTGGTGGGCGTGGGCGGTCGTGGTGCTCGTGGTCGCGGCGGCCGCGGCGCCCCTGGTGGTCATGTGGCTCACCAATCCGGACGACCAACGGCTGGTTGACCTGGACGTTTACCGTACCGGGGGCCAGATGCTGCTCGAGGGCCGGCCGGTGTACGACTATTTCACACCCGCCCCGCAGCTGTTGCCGTTCACGTACCCGCCCGTCGCGGCGATGCTGGCCGTGGCGCTGGCCGAGATGTCGTGGGGGACGGCCCAGTGGGTGTGGACGGCCGGGATATTCGCGGCGCTGGCCGTGACGGTGTGGCTGTCGTTCAGGCAGGCGCTCAGGAAGTACGTGCCCTGGGCGTTCGCGGCGCTCATGGTGGCCTGCGTGTATCTGATGCCGATCAGGGACCAGGTGCGGTTCGGGCAGGTGGACATCCTGCTGGTGGCGTTGTGCCTGGCCGACTGCGTGGTCAAGCGGCCATGGTGGCCGCGGGGGTTCCTGATCGGGCTGGCCACGGCCGTGAAGCTCACACCGGGCGTCTTCCTGATCTATCTGCTCATCACGCGGCAGTGGCGGACGTTCTTCATGGCGGCGTTCACGACGGCGGTGCTCACGCTGCTGCCGTTCGCGGTGATCCCGCGGGACGCGTTCCAGTTCTGGTTCTCGGCGCTGCTCGACCCCAACCGCCTCGGCGCGAACGCGGCCACCACGAACCAGTCGATCCGCGGCATGCTGATCCGGCTCTACCTGCCCGAGACGGCGACGTCCGCGATCTGGCTGGTGATCGTGGCCGTGGTGGCGTGGTACGGGTTCCGCGGCGCGCGGGACGCGTACAAAGCCAACGACCAGCTCACCGCGGTCGCCCTCGTCGGGCTGATGGCCGTGCTGCTCTCGCCCGTCGCCTGGATCCACCACCTCGCCTGGGTGGTCGTGGTGCTCGGCGCGATCGTGGGCGACGGGCGCGATCCGGTCAGGCTGCGGGTGGCGGCGGGGGTGTGGCTCTATTACGTGGTGCCGATCCCCTGGTGGGGCGTCTCGTTGAAGGCGGCCGAAATCCCGGGGGTCAGCCCGGTGCTGGGGAAGATCGTCCAGAACGGGTACGGGCTGGGGGCGCTGGTGCTCGTGTGGTTGTTGGTGGCCTGGTTGCCGAAACGGCGTCAGATCGCATGACGGAACCATTACCCTCTGTGCCGTGCTCGTTACCACATGGGTCGTCGTGGGTGTCGTCGCCGGGGTCAGCGGCGTATTCATCGGGTATCTGTCGCTCCGCCAGGCCAGGGCGGCGGTGGAGGACTGCCAGCGGATGCTCTCCCGCCAGACCAGCGAGGGCATGGGCGATCTCAGGGCCATCAGGGACGTGGCCGTCTGCCGGTACGACGCGCTCTCCGAGATGACGGGAAGGCTGTCGTTCTCGGTGGCGATGATCAACGGGCTGGGCGACGGCATCGTGCTGACCTCGATCAACGGGCGCAGCGAGACCCGTACGTACGTGCGGCCCGTGGTGGGCGGGAAAGGGCGCGAGCCGCTGTCGCCAGAAGAGGAGGAGGCGGTGCGCGCGGCCAGGCTCGGGCTCGGGCCGATGATCCTCTCCCGGGCCTCGGGACCGCTGTAGCGCGGGCGCGTCCCTGGGCGAAAGGGGCGCGGTGGCGTCCACCTGCGGATACTCTGGATGCATGCCCAGACTCGCCTATCTCGGACCGGAAGGCACCTTCACCGAAGAGGCCCTGCGGCTCCTCGACCCGACGGCCGAGCGCCTGCCCTGCGCCACCGTGCCCGCCGCGCTCAACGCCGCCCGCAGCGGCGAGGCCGACGGCGCCGTCGTGCCGCTCGAAAACTCCATCGAGGGCGCGATCACCACGACGCTCGACGAGTTCGCGTGGGGCGAGCCGCTGCTGATCACGGCCGAGCTGCTGCTGCCGGTGCAGTTCTCGCTGCTGGCCCGGCCCGGCACCGAGATCCCCCACATCAAGCGGGTCTACACGCATCCCGCGGCCATCACCCAGTGCCGCGCCTTCATCGCACGTGAGCTGCCCGACGCCGTCGTGGTGGCCGCGCCGTCGACCGCGGCGGCGGCCCAGGAGGTCTCGCTGCCCGGCTCGCCGTACGACGCCGCCATCGCCGCCCGCATCGCCGGCGAGCACTACGGGCTGGTGGAGCTGGCCACCGACATCGGCGACAGGTCCGACACGGTGACCAGGTTCGTACGGGTGAGCCGCCCCGGCGGCCCGCTGCCCGAGCCGACCGGCTCCGACCGCACCACGCTGGTGGTCTTCCTCGCCGACGACCACCCGGGCGCGCTGCTGGAGATGCTGACGGAGTTCTCGGTGCGCGGGGTCAACCTGACGCGCATCGAGTCGCGGCCGACCGGTGACGGCATCGGGCGCTATTTCTTCCACTTCGACTTCGAGGGGCACGTGGCCGACGCGCGGGTCGGGGAGGCCATCTCCGGGCTCCACCGCGTCTGCGGCGAGGTGCGGTTCCTGGGCAGCTACCCGCGCGCCGACGGGATCGCGCCGCAGATCAAGCGGGGCACCTCCGACTCCGAGTTCGCCGAGGCGGGCGACTGGCTCGCACGCGTCCGGGCGGGCCAGGTCTGAGGCGACGGCCGATCGTGTCCGCGTGTACGCGGTAATACGGGGGCGGGCTGCTGCCGCGCGCCGGTAGCCTTTGGCTTGTGATTGACCTGCGTACCCTTCGTGAGGATCCCGACCGGCTACGGGCGTCGCAGCGTGCCCGCGGTGAGGACGACTCCGTCGTCGACACGCTGCTCGACCTGGACGAGCGCCGCCGATCCGCGCTGACCTCGTTCGAGTCTCTGCGCGCCGAGCAGAAGAGCATGGGCAAGTCGGTCTCCAAGGCGCAGGGCGAGGAGAAGGCCGCGCTGCTCCAGCGGGCCAAGGACCTCGCGAGCCAGGTCAAGGCCGCCGAGGCCGAGGCGGAGAAGCTGACGGGCGAGCTCGACGACGTCGTTCAGACGGTGCCCAACATCGTCGAGGCAGGCGCGCCGGAGGGCGGCGAGGACGACTACGTGGTCCTCGAGACGTCCGGCGAGCCGCGCCAGTTCGACTTCGAGCCCAAGGACCATCTGGAGCTCGGCGAGGCGCTCGGCGCCATCGACATGGAGCGGGGCGCCAAGGTGTCCGGCTCGCGCTTCTTCTTCCTCAAGGGCGTCGGCGCCCGCCTGCAGCTCGGCCTGCTCAACATGGCCATGCAGCAGGCCATCGAGGCCGGGTTCACCCCGATGATCACGCCGGTGCTCGTCAAGCCGGAGACCATGCAGGGCACCGGCTTCCACGTGGCCCACGACAAGGAGATCTACCGCCTCCCCGAGGACGACCTCTACCTCGTCGGCACCTCGGAGGTCGCGCTGGCCGGATACCACGCCCAGGAGATCCTCGACGGCGGCGACCTGCCGCTGCGCTACGCGGGCTGGTCGTCGTGCTTCCGCCGCGAGGCCGGCTCGTACGGCAAGGACACCAGGGGCATCATCCGGGTCCACCAGTTCGACAAGGTCGAGATGTTCTCGTACGTGCGTCCCGAGGACGCCCACGAGGAGCACCTGCGCCTGCTCGCCTGGGAGAAGGAGATGTTGGCCAAGATCGAGGTCCCCTACCGGATCATCGACACGGCGGCGGGAGACCTCGGCATGTCGGCCGCCCGCAAGTTCGACTGCGAGGCGTGGATCCCGACCCAGGGCCGTTACCGCGAGCTGACCTCGACCTCCAACTGCACGGAGTTCCAGGCCCGCCGGCTCGCCGTCCGCTACCGCGACAAGGACGGCAAGCCGCAGCACCTGGCCACGCTCAACGGCACGCTCGCCACGACCCGGTGGATCGTGGCGATCCTGGAGAACCACCAGCAGGCCGACGGCTCCGTGGTGGTTCCCAAGGCGCTGCGGCCCTACGTGGGCCTCGACGTGCTGGAGCCGTCCAAGTAGGCGCGGCGGGCGTCGTGCCTGATGAGTGCGGCGCCCCCGAGCACCACCAGGGCGGTCAGCAGCGCGGCCAGGGCGACGGCGACCCCGTACGAGTCCGGGGTGCCGTGCGACCAGCCGTAGAAGGGCGTGTAGACGCACAGGTACACGAGCGGCGCGGCCAGCACCCCGACGGCGGCGGGCATGGGCCGCGCCCGGCCGGCCCCGGCCAGCGCGAGGCACGCGACGGCGCTCACCAGGACGGTGATCATGCCGAGGAGCATCAGCACCGGCTCGAACCCCGTGGACCAGCCGGTGAGCACGGCGAACACGCCCAGTGACGCGACCGCCGCGGAGCCCAGGTAGGCGCCGCTGAGCCGGCGCAGCCCCGCCCCGGCGCCGCCGAACAGCATGCACGCGGCCAGGAAGATCGCCACGTTGCTCTCCGGTGACAGGTCCACCGACCCGTACCCAGGCGAACTGGGCCAGCCCACGCGCCGCCACGCACCGGACACGTCGCGGACCAGGATGCCGTCCAGGCCGTTCGCGACGACCACGACGTGCCCGCCCGGGCGGGCCTGCACGGCCAGCGCCATCGAGTATCGGTCGGTCCCGTACTGATACCGCCGGGCGAACCGCTCGCGGTCGTCACCGGTAAGAGCCCACGACGGGCCCCAGGTCTTGCCGCCGTCGTCGGACTGCTCGACGGCCATCCGGTTGGGCACCACCCGGTAGCACCGCGTCGCCTGCATGGGGACGCAGGCGGCGCTCTGCAGCGGCCTGTTCTCCTCCTTCGGGCCTGGGTCGTCCGACCAGGTGACCCCGCCGTCCTCGGAGATCTGAGAGGCGTCGTCCCGTACGTGGACGATGATCCGGTCCCCGTCCACCCTGACCGAGTCGGCGGTGGGCGTGGGCGCGGCCGATGTGGCTGCCACGGCGAGCACGGCCAATGGCATGGTGACCGTCACGCGCCAGCGCGTGGAGTCCGACTCCAGGCTGCGGCGGCGTATCCACCAGGCCAGGGCGAGCGCGGGCAGGGCGAGGAGGTCCGTGGGATCGGCCAGGACGCGCGATGGGCCCGCCACGAGGGTCCAGGCATGGGAGGCCAGCTCGGCGCCCGTCTCCGTGGCCTTCACGAGCGTGAAGAGCACCCCGGTCAGTACGGTGGCCGCCAGGTCGGCCCGCCGCCAGAAGAGCAGGGCCACCAGCGCGGGGGCGACGACCAGTCCCGCGACGTCACTGAGCTTGCCCGTGACGAACCCGGGCCAGGCCTGTTTGAGCAGGTGGTCGTTGATCAAGAGCACGAACACCCCGGCAACGGTCACGGGGTGACATAACCAGGCGTACCTCATGTAGGGGTGGATGGCCGCGAACCCCAGAAGGTTCGCGGCCGTGACCAACCCGGAACAAGCAAAAGACCGAGGCCCGCTGGAAGCGAACCCCGGCCTGTCTCGCTGCTACAAGGTCAGATGGCGCGGACCTGGGAGGCCTGCGGGCCCTTCTGCCCCTGCGTGATCTCGAACTCGACGCGCTGGCCGTCTTCAAGGCTGCGGTAGCCACTGCCTTGAATCTCGGAGAAGTGCACGAACACGTCCGGCGCACCGCCGTCCGGGGCGATGAAGCCGAAGCCCTTCTCGGCGTTGAACCACTTGACGGTTCCCTGAGCCATAAAAGCTCTCCCTCAGGATGTGAATCTATGGGACCCACACCTCGTGGGTCCCGGTGTGTCGTACAGCAAGCACCCGGGGTGGCTCAGACAAAGTCATGCTGGTTTTCACTACGGGATCAGCTAATACAACGCCATCACATCTAACACCATTCTGGCGCGTTGGTGTTCCCGTACCAACGAAGATTTCTGTCAGACGGCATCACCGGGCAAACTGGAACCTGTTATGCAGAGCCTTCCCACACCCCGCCTTGTGGCCACCGACCTCGACGGCACCGCGTTGCGTAGTGACGGAACCGTGTCTCCCCGCACGCTGGCAGCCTTCGGCAAAGTCGAGGAATCCGGCGCCGTGCTCGTGTTCGTGACGGGGCGCCCGCCCCGGTGGATGGGCGGGGTCGCGGGTGCTGTACGTCACCGTGGACTCGCTATCTGTGCGAACGGAGCACTGATCTACGACCTCCATACCGAACAGATAGTGGAATCTCACCTCATCGCGGTCGATGTACTCCAGGAAGTCGTGGATCAGCTAAGAGCGAACGTGTCCGATCTCGCATTTTCGGTCGAGTATGAAGCGGGTTTTGCGCATGAGTCGGAATTCCTCCTGGGCGGCTTGGACAGGGGGGCCCTAACGGCACGCGTCGACTCCGTGACCGCACGTCCATGCGCCAAGCTCCTCGCCCTCCACCCCGGGATGGACGCGGACGCGCTGCAGGCCACCGTGGAGGGGCTGGTGGGGCATCTGGTGACCGCGACCCACTCCAGCCGCCGGGGCCTGATCGAGATGAGCGCACAGGGTGTGACGAAGGCCACGGCGCTGGCGGCGCTCGCCGGGCAGCACGAGATCAAGCCGGCCGAGGTGCTCGCGTTCGGTGACATGCCGAACGACCTGCCCATGCTGAGCTGGGCAGGCACGTCGTACGCGGTCGCCAACGCGCACCCGGACGTGCTCGCGGCGGTCGACCACGTGACCGCGGCGAACGACGACGACGGCGTCGCTCAGGTGATCGAGCGGTTCTACGGATAGCCGCGGCCGGCGGCCATCCGTAGCAGGCGCCCGCGCCGTTACAGGTAGGGGCCGGAACCGCCGGGCGGCCGGTGCTGGTCGTCACCCTGCGGCACGCCGGGCAGCGCCCTGCGCATCTGCTCCAACTGGGCACGGGCGGCCATCTGCTGCGCGAACAGCGTGGTCTGGATGCCGTGGAACAACCCTTCGAGCCAGCCGACCAACTGGGCGTGCGCGATGCGCAGCTCGGCCTCGCTCGGCGGCGCGCCGTTCTCCTCCGTGAAGGGGAGGGACAGCCGCTCCAGCTCATCGACCAGCTCGGGGGCCAGGCCGTCCTCGAGCTCCTTGATGGAGGACGCGTGGATGTCCTTCAGCCGCTTGCGGCTGGCCTCGTCGAGAGGTGCGGCCCTGACCTCGTCGAGGAGCTGCCGGATCATGCTGCCGATGCGCATCACCTTGGCGGGCTGCTCGACCAGGTTGGTGACCGAACGATCCTCTTCGCCGTTATCGCCCTGACCTTGGAAGTCAGGACCCACCACCACGATGTGAGGGGTGTTGTTGTCCTCAGCACTCATAACACTCACCGTACTAGCAGGATCTTGCCGACGTGCTCCCCCGAATCCAACATTCGGTGGGCTTCGGCGGCGTCCGACATCGGCAGTTTCGCGTGCACCACAGGACGCACGGCCCCGGCGCCGACCAGGGGCCAGACGTTGTCCACAACACTACGGACAATTGCCCCCTTCTCGTCCACCGGGCGTGAGCGGAGCGCCGTGGCGTGCACCGAGGCCCGCTTGGCGAGCAGGGCCCCCAGGTCGAGCTCGCCCTTGAGGCCGCCCTGCAGCCCGATGACCACCAGCCGGCCGCCGGTGCGGAGCGCCCGGACGTTTCCTGCCAGGTATTTGGCGCCCATGATGTCGAGGATGACGTCCGCCTGAACCTTGTCGGCGAAGTCTTCCTCGCGGTAGTTGACGACCTCGTCCGCGCCCAGCTCCCTGACCCGCTCGCCCTTGGCCGCCGAGCCGACGGTCGCGGCGACCCGCGAGCCGAGCGCCTTGGCGAGCTGCACGGCGAACGTGCCGATCCCGCTGGCCCCGCCGTGCACCAGCAGCGTCTCGCCCCTGCGCAGCCGCCCGATCATGAACACGTTGGACCACACCGTGCACGCCACCTCCGGCAGGCCCGCGGCCTCCACCAGCGGCACGCCGTCCGGCACCGGCATGACCTGTTGCCACGGGGCCGCTACGCGCTCAGCGTAACCACCGCCCGCGAGCAGCGCGCACACCTCGTCGCCCGGCTTGAACTGCTCGACGTCCGCGCCGACCTCGGCCACCACGCCGGAGACCTCCAGCCCCGGGTACGGCGACGCGCCGGGCGGAGGCGCGTAGAACCCCTGTCGCTGCAGGACATCGGCCCTGTTGACCGCCGAGGCGGTCACGTCGATGAGGACGTCTCCCCGCTCGACCCGTGGATCCGGCACCTCACGCCACTGAAGCACCTCTGGTCCGCCCGGCTCGACGATCTCAATGGCTCGCATGCGAACTACGGTAGCCGGGCAAAGAAGTTGTGGGTTGCCGAGCTGTGGGGTTGCCCGTGGCGTTAATCTGCAAGGTATTTGCTGCCCCTTTAGACCCACCCGAGGGGGAACACGGTGGCAAGACACGATCGAGAGGAATCGCTCGAGGAGCAGCTGGCGTGGCTCGACGCGATCAAGGAGACGGAGGAGGCCCCCGTCTCTGTGAGCGCGCCGACAGCAGCTGCCGACGAGTCGGTCGCCTCGCCGTACCCCCAGGACCCGTGGCGGATGGTCCCCACGCAGCCCGACACGCCGACGCCGCCGCTGTTCCGCGCGGCCGTCGACTCCGTGTACGGCGCCGCGGCGGCCGAGGACCTGCCCGACGGTGAGATGGAGGCCGCCGAGTGGCTCGGCACGGCCAGCACGGCCACGAAGCCTCCTGCGTCCCCGCCGAGCTCGCTGGGCGGCGACGACCCGTTCCACGCTCCGTTGAAGCCGCTGCCGCGGCCCGACGACACCGACACGTACTCGCTGTCGTTCGCCGCGTCCGAGACGCCGGAGCAGGAGACGCAGGACTGGACGTCCGTGCCCGAGTGGGCGCGCGCCCCTGAGCCGCCCCGCGAGGAGCAGGAGAAGGAGACCGCCCGCGCGGCGGCCGAGCCCGCCGCGGACAAGACGGACAAGACGGACAAGGCGGAGCGGGCGGAGGAGCCCGAGAAGAAGGACGACGAGGTCGCGGCCGAGACCTCGCCGAAGAACGAGCGCCCGAAGTGGTCGGAGCCGACGGACACCCTCCCGACGATCCAGCCGCCCAAGTGGTCTGAGCCGGCCGCCGCGCAGGAGGCCGAGCCGACCGAGGTCGAGGAGCGGCCCCTGTGGCCGACGGGCGAGCGCGCCGAGCCCTTGTGGCCGAAGAAGGAGGAGGAGCGGCAGGAGCCGTCGTGGGCCAAGGACGAGCAGCCAGAGCTGTCGTGGGCCAAGGACGCTGAGCCGTCATGGTCGAAGGTCGAGCCCGCGGAGCCTGAGGAGCGGCGCGAGGAGCAGCGGCCTTCGTGGACGGAGCCGACGCAGCAGGAGCGCCCCTCGTGGTCGGAGCCGGCCCAGCAGGAGCGCTCTTCGTGGTCGGAGCCGGCCCGGCAGGAGGAGCCGCCACGGCAGGAGCCGCCACGGCAGGAGCCGCCACGGCAGGAACGGCAGGAGTCGCCACAGCCGGAGCCGCCACAGCAGCAGGAGCGCCCGCAGTGGACCGAGCAGCACGAATGGCGCCCCGCGGAGCGCGAGATCCCGCCGCCCGCGGAGCGGCGTCGCCGCCCTGCCCCGATCCCCGTGTTCACCGCCCCGCCCAGGCCGCCGATCACCGGCCGCCCGACCGCCGACAGCCTCGACCCGGAGTCCCTGCTACGCGGACGGCGTAACGCCCCCTCCAAGGGCTGGCGCCGCCTGATCTACAAGGCGTCGGGAGGCTGGATCAAGCCGGGCGAGCCCCCGGAGGTCCGCCGCCGCCGTGAGCTGGTGAGCAGGAGCCGCACCCCGGTCACCGCCGGTCACCACCGCGTGGCCGTGCTGAGCCTGAAGGGCGGTGTGGGCAAGACCACGACCACGGTCGGCCTCGGCGCCACCCTGGCCCAGGTCCGCGGCGACCGGGTCATCGCCATCGACGCCAACCCCGACAGGGGCACCCTGTCCGACAAGCTCGTCCTGGAGACCTCGGCCACCGTGCGCGACCTGCTCAACGAGCGCGACCAGGTCAAGCGCTACGTGGACATCAGGGCGTTCACGTCGCAGGCGCCCTCGCGGCTGGAGGTGCTCGCCTCCGACCGCGACCCGTCGGTGTCCGAGGCGTTCAGCGGCGCCGACTACCAGGCCGTCTCCCAGGTGCTGGAGAACTTCTACTCGATCTGCATCACCGACTGCGGCACGGGCCTGCTCCACTCCGCGATGGGCGGCGTGCTCGGGCTGGCCGACCAGATCGTGCTGGTCAGCTCCCCGTCCGTGGACGGCGCCAGGGCGGCCTCCGCGACGCTCGACTGGCTGGAGGCGCACCACTACGGCGACCTGGTGAAGAACGCGACCGTGGTGCTGTGCAGCGTGCGGCCGCGTTCGAAGTCGGCGGTGGACATCAAGAAGCTAGAGGCACACTTCGCCGCCAGGTGCCGCGCGGTGATCCGGGTGCCGTACGACCCGCATCTGGAGGAGGGCGCGGAGATCGACCTCGACCGGCTGCAGGAGCCGACCAGGGACGCCTATCTTCAGCTGGCCGCGTGTGTGGGCGACGGGTTCGCCGGCAGCCGCGAGTGAGCGGAGGGTGTGGGATTCGAACCCACGAGGCCATCGCTGACCTGGCCGCTTTCAAGGCGGCTGCACTCGTCCACTATGCGAACCCTCCTGTGCGGAAACCACGATAGCGGCTGCGGTGACAGCGGTGTACGTTCAGGAGGTGGCGGATCTCAACGTCGAGGTGGAGCGCGGTGGGTCGGCAGCGCTCGTCCGCCTCGACGGTGATCTCGACAAGCTCACCGCGCCGCAGCTCAAGGAGTGCCTGGGCAGACTGCTCGCCGAAGGGCTCGTGCGGGTCGACATCGACGCGGGGGAGCTGGAGTTCTGCGACTCCAGCGGCCTGTGGGTGCTCGTGGAGCACCAGCGCCGCGTTTCCGCCCAAGCCGGTACGTTACGCCTGGTCGGGGTGCATGGCGTGCTTCAGCGCGTGCTCGACGTGACGGGCCTGAAGGCCGCCTTCGACGCCGTGCTCGGCGCGGAGCGGTAAGGGCTCGGCGCGGAGAGGTAAGGAGAGGTCACCGGGGGAGCTGCGAGAGCAGCCATTTCGGGCCCACGGTTTCGGCGCCCAGCTCGTGGACGCGTTCCTTCAGCGCCCGGTCCGCGGTGACGACGAGCACGCGTTCCCACGGCTTGGCCCGGCGCACCACGTCGACGATCGCGTCGTCGCCGCTGCCGGTGGCCGCGACCACCTGGATCCCCGTCGTCTCCGGCGTGCTCCTGGCGGCGCCCTCCACGACCGCCACGACGCGCGGATACCACTGCGCCAGCACCGGATGCGTGAGCCTGAGCCTCGACACGGCCTCCAGCAGCCGCGTCGCCGCGCCGAGCCGGTCGCGCCACCAGCCGTGCTCGGCCCGCGCGCCCACGATGTTGGCCACGTCGAGCACGAGGGTCTCCGGCCTGATCTCCCCCTGGATCTCGTCCCAGGTGGCGGCGAAGCCGGGATGCAGCTTCCGGTCGGGCACCTGCGGCAGCGGCAGCCAGCGCATCTCGCTGCTCTCGCCGTTGGCGGGTGCGGCGGCCAGCAGCTCGGGCGAGGCGGCGATCACCGTCTCGAACGCCCACCCGCCGTGATCGTCGCGGTAGACGCCCTGCACCCGCAGCCCGTCGCCGGCGAGCGCGGCCTCCTCGCGGGCCTCCCGCAGCGCGGAGGCGACGGCGTCCTCGTGGCTGTCGCGCGCCCCTCCCGGCAGCCCCCAGGTGCCGCCGTGGTGGCTCCACCAGGAGCGCTTCTGCATGAGCACGTACGGGGTGCCGGCCTCGTCATGGTGCACGACGAGCAGCCCGGAGGCGCCGTGCAGCCCCCAATGCCGGTGGCCCTGGGAGCACTCGATCCAGCCGTCGCCGTCCTTAGCCGCCATGGCGGGATTGTCTCAGCCTCCGCCCTTGCTGAAATGCTGCAGGTCCCTGGCCCCTGACCAGTAGCCGCCCCACTCCCAGCCGACCTGACGGAAGGCCTTTACTACCTTGTCACCCGGATTTATTACTCCCTTTCCCTTCATGGGGCGTTTCGTGAACTTTTTGGATGCTTGGTGCGCTGTGCTACCGCTTGCGGTGACATAAGGGTTCTGGATGGGATTGACGTCTATCGCCTGACCGTACGCATGCTTGGACCAATGCGTGGATCCGGTCGCTTGGCGGCAATTGAAGGCCGAGGTGTTGTTGGCCTCGATGGAGTCGAAGTCGTCGCCCTTGTATGCGTCGACCAGCTTCATCCGCTCGATCGGCCAGCGCCAGCCGTACAGTTTCTTGAAGACCGTCACGATGTCGCCGGTGACCGCCTTGTTCACCACCAGCTGACCGGTGTGCGGCTTGTCGTCGAAGCCCCAGTACGTCATCGTGACCAGCCGCAGGTCGCGGTAGTGGACCGGGCAGCCCGCCCGCCACGAGTACGGCAGCTGCTCGCGGGAGAGCTGTGAGATCTTGGCGCTGAAGGCCGGCGGGGCGGCCGAGCCGGGCGCGCCCGTGGTGGGTGACGGCGAGTCGAGGCTCTCGAATGCGGGAGCGGTCTCCTTGGGGATGGAACCCGTGGCGGCAGGCTTGCCCGTCCCGCACGAAACGGACGCGAGCACCACGAACGCCATGGCGGCAGCACGTTTCATCTCGCCACCATATGCGACGTCCGACCAGCTCAAGGCACTATCAGCACAGTACGCCGGGCCCGTTTCGCCAGCCCGACCGCCACCGAGCCGTGCCAGGAGGAACGCGAGCGGCCCACCACGATGGCGTCGGCCATGTATGAGCTGGCCAGCGTCTCGAGCTCGCGGGCCGCGTCACCGCGAACGCTGACGAACTGCCACGGGACGCCCGCGCCCCGAAGCTCGTCGCGCAGGTCCTCGGTCAGGTCGGCCGCCGCGTCGGGGATGATCGGCGAGCCGGCGAAGAACCACAGCGCGGCGCTGTTGAGCGATTCCACGAAGGCGATGAGCAGCGCCGCGTTGTCCCGCCGGGCGAGCCCGGCCGCGTACGCGAGCGCGTTGCGGCTCGGGCCCGATCCGTCGAAGCCCACCACGAGCAGGCCGGCGCCGTCCTTGCCGATCTCGAACTGCCCGTCCGGGAGCCTGCCGGTCAGTGGCTCCCGTCCGGGGTCTGTGTCACCGCCGAACACGGCACTTCTCGCGGTTAGACGTTGGAGTGCTTGCCGCGGCCGGCCAGCTCGCGCAGGGCGTCGGCCGCGTAGATCACCAGGGACACGAACGAGATCGCGGCGATCGAGCCGCCGAGCCACAGATCGTTCACCGTCGCGTCGACGTAGGCCGCGCCCCTCGCCTGGTAGCCGACCGCGAACGGCGCGGCGACCAGCCACAGGCCACCGAGGAACAGCAGGACGAGGGCGGAGACGCCCAGCTTGGCCTTCATCGGTTGTCCTCCACTCCGACCAGGGGAGCCTTGCCGTTACGGCGGTGCTCACCTGAGTTGTTCATGTCCTCGCGCAGCGCCTCGACGAGCGGGGCCAGCAGGCTCGCCAGCTCGGCGGAGGACGCCTGGGGCGCCGCCGGCACGGGCTCCGGCTCCGGCTCGGCCTGCCGCTGCCGGACGACCACGAGACCGCGCACCACGAGCTCCTCGTAGATGGCCAGCGCGAAGCAGATCGCGCCGATGAGCCCCACGACGGCCACGCCGAGGCCCGTGAAGAACTCCGACTGGGTGGCGTTCGTCCAGTCGGCGTCCTCCGGCTGGGTGCCCAGGGCGAAGGGGGCGATCATCTGCCACAGCCCGGCCAGGACGGCCAGGGTGGCCGCGACGGCGCCCACGAACTTGCGAATCACTGTGAGATTCCTCCTGTTACGAGGTCTTTCTGCGGGGGCGCGGCCTGCGCGATGAGGGCTCGCGAGGTCGGCCGCAGCACGTTCTTGGCGACCGACTGGGCCCGCTCGCGTTCCGGTCGGTCGTCCGGCGGCGCCATCTTGGCGACCGCGGTGAGCAGGGCGGACCGCTGGCCGTTGGTCCGCTCGACGCGCTGGGCGATCAGTTCGAGCAGCAGCCCGGCCAGGACCAGGTCGTCCTTGCTCAGCGGCTTCGACTCCGGGGCCGGCGTCGTGGCGCCGCGCAGCGGCAGCTCCTTGAGGAAGATCGTCGCCAGGAACCCGATCAGCGCGATGGGCACGCCAACCAGGAAGACGGTCTCCAGACCCCTGGTGAACGCCTCCAGCACGATGTTCTTGATCGGCGTGGGGAGCTGCTGGATGGCGCTCGGGCTGCCGAGCTTGACGTTCGAGCCGCCGGGCAGCGCGATGTGCGCGGCCCTGAGCATTTCGGCTATCTCGTCCTTGAGGCGGTTCGTCAGGATCGCACCGAACGCCGCCACGCCGACGGCGCCGCCCAGGGAGCGGAAGAACGACACGCCGGACGTGGTCGAGGCCATGTCACGCGGCTCGGAGCCGTTCTGGGCGGCCAGGATGAGCATCTGCATGGACAGGCCGAGCCCGATGCCGAGCACCGCCACGTCGAGGCCGATGAGCCATTCGCTGGAGTCCACGTGCAGCCGGGACAGCAGGAACAGCCCGACCGCCACGACCAGCAGGCCCACGACCGGGAAGATCTTCCACCGGCCGGTCTGGGTGACGATCTTCCCGGAGATCACGCCGGCCAGGAACAGCGCCACCACCATGGGCAGCGTCATCAGACCGGACTCGGTGGGGCTGAGGCCCTTGACGATCTGCAGGTACTGCGGTAGGTAGATCATCGCGCCGAACATCGCCATGCCGACGAACAGCGAGGCGAGGCCGGTGAGCACGAACGTACGGTTGCGGAACAGCCGCGGCGGCAGGATCGGGTTACGCGCGGTCCGCTCCGACAGCACCGCCAGGGCCAGCATCAGCAGGCAGGTCGCCGCCAGGAAGTACGTCCAGACCGAGTTCCACTCGAACTCGACGCCGCCCAGCGTGAGCAGCAGCATGAGCGCGCTCGCGCTCGCCGTGATCGTCGTCGCGCCCCAGATGTCGATCGAGGTGCTCCGCTTGATCTTCGGCAGCTTCAGCACCTTCTGGATCACGATGAAGGACACCAGGGCGAACGGCACCACGACGTAGAAGCACCAGCGCCAGCCGAGCCAGTCGGTGTCCACCAGGAACCCGCCGAGCAGCGGCCCCGCGACGGTGGAGATCCCGAAGACCGCCCCCATGTAGCCGGAGTAACGGCCGCGTTCGCGAGGGGACACGATGTCCCCCAGGATCACCTGCGCGAGTGCCGACAAGCCACCCACACCCAGACCCTGTACGGCCCGCGCCGCGATGAGCTGCCCCATGTTCTGCGACAGACCGGCCACCAGCGAGGCCGCGACGAACAGCCCGAGCGCGCTCTGGAAGAGCAGTTTCCGCCCGAATACGTCGGACAGCTTGCCCCACAACGGCGTGGACACCGTCATGGTCAGCATGGTCGCGGAGGCGACCCATGAGTACTGATCCTGACCGCCCAGCTCACCCACGATCGTCGGCAGCGCCGTGCCCACCACCGAGGTCGAGATCATCGACGTGAGCATGGCGAGCATGAGCCCGGACATGACCTCGAGGATTTCGCGGTGGGTGTACTGCCGCTTCGCGGGGGCTGCGGCCTGAGCGTGCGCTACCAAGACACCACATCCCCTAACTGCAAGTTTTACGAAAATTGAGTATACGCCTGTTTACTAGCCGCGCGGCAAGTGGGGGTCGGTTGAGTAGAGTGCGGGTGTGGATGCTCAGGTGTCTGAGGTCAGGCCGCGCGACCGCGAGGCCACTCGCGAGCGGATCCTCCGCGCGGCCCGCACGCTCTTCGGCGAGCAGGGCTACGAGCGGGTGACCGTACGCATGATCGCCGCCGCCGCGGATGCCAACATCGCGCTGGTCGGCCGCTATTTCGGCTCCAAGGCGGGCCTGTTCGGCGCGGTCCTGGACGGCGAGCCGACGATCAGGGATCTGTTCGAAGGCGACCGCGGGAGCCTGCCGCGGCGGCTGGCTGAATACGCGGCCGAGCGCATGGAGCACCCGCCGGAGAGCCCGATCCTGCGCACCCTCGAACGGTCGGCCGGCGATCCGGAGATCCAGGCCGTGGCCCGCGAGCGCCTGCGCACGGCCCTGCTCGACCCGCTGGAGGAGCAACTCGGCGGAGCGGATGCCCATGCCAGGGCCCGCATGGCCACGGCGGTCTTCCTCGGCATCGGCGCCATGCGCCGCCGCCTCGGCCCAGAGGCGCCCACCCCGGCCGACGTCGACCGGCTGACCGCGGTCTTCGAGTCCTGCCTGCGCTGAAAGTTTCACCCCCCATCACGGGGCTGGCCTGGGGATATGTGGGCGGCAGCGATCGGATGTCTTTGAGCGGGCACTGACGGTTACCTACGATCCGGGTACTAGTGGGAGCGCTCCCACATACCGGACGGAGTGAATTTCATGTCTCGCAGAAGGCCCGTCCTGGCGGTGCTCCTCTCGGCGGCCGCCATGGCCGCGGCGGGGGCCGTCGTCCTCTCCTCGTCCACCGCCGAGGCCGCCGACTCCGCTTTCTACGTGGATCCGCAGACGAACGCGGCCAAATGGGTCGCCGCGAACCCGAACGACAGTCGCACCCCGGTGATCAGGGACCGCATCGCGGCCGTGCCCCAGGGCCGGTGGTTCGCCACGTACAACCCGGCCACCGTGCGCGGCCAGGTTGACGCGTACGTCGGCGCCGCCGCGTCGGCGGGCAAGATCCCGATCGTCGTCGTGTACGACATGCCGAACCGCGACTGCGGCGGCGCGAGCGCGGGCGGCGCGCCGGACCACGCGTCCTACCGGGCGTGGATCGACCAGATCGCGGCCGGTCTCGGCGGCCGGCCCGCCACGATCGTGCTGGAGCCGGACGCGCTGGCGATCATGTCGAACTGCATGAACGCCTCGCAGCAGGCCGAGGTCAAGGCGTCCATGGCGTACGCCGGGAAGAAATTCAAGGCGACGTCGTCGCAGGTCAAGGTCTATTTCGACATCGGGCACGACGCCTGGCTGGGCGCCTCGGAGGCCGCGTCCAGGCTGACCGGCGCGGACGTGGCCAACAGCGCCGACGGTATCGCCGTCAACACCTCCAACTACCGCGCCAGCTCCGGCCTGGTGTCGTACGCGAAGAGCGTCATCGCGGCGACCGGTGTGTCCAGGCTGAAGGCGGTCGTCGACACCAGCCGCAACGGCAACGGGCCGCAGGGTAGCGAGTGGTGCGACCCTGCGGGCCGGGCGACCGGCACCTGGAGCACCACGAACACCGGTGACTCGGCCGTCGACGCCTACCTGTGGGTCAAGCCGCCCGGCGAGGCCGACGGGTGCATCGCGACCGCGGGACAGTTCGTGCCGCAGCGCGCCTACGACCTGGCCGTCGCCGCCCCGCCGCCCACCGTCGGCCCGACCGTCACTCCCACCGTCACCCCCACGGTCACGCCCACCGTGACACCGACTGTGACGCCGACCACGGGCCCCGCGGGCTGCGCGGCGACGTACAAGATCACGAGTCAGTGGACGGGCAGCTTCCAGGGTGAGGTCACCGTGAAGAACACGGGCTCGTCCGGGATCGCCGGCTGGAAGGTCGGCTGGACGTTCCCGAACGGGCAGACGATCACGCAGCTCTGGAACGGTAACCTCTCGGGCAGCGGCACCGTCACCGTCACGAACCTCAACTGGAACGGCGCCCTCGGAGCCGGGGCGAGCACCACGTTCGGCTTCGTCGCCAACTGGAACGGCCAGAACGGCGTCCCGTCACCGGTGACCTGTACGGCCTCGTGAGACCCGATGGGCCCCTGCGCGCCCGCCTCAGGGGCCCATCGGTGAAATAAGGGCGGCTTCGCGGCTGTTGCACAGAGCCAGGTCGAACCGCTCTGGCGAAAGGCGCGTACTCATGGCTCTGCCGCTGTCCATCCTTGATCTGGCGATCATCGGCGAGGGCGAGACGGCGGCGGACAGCTTCGCCGCCAGCGTCGCCCTGGCCCAGCGGGCCGAGGAGCTGGGCTACCGCCGGATCTGGTACGCCGAGCACCACAACATGGACAGCATCGCCTCCTCGGCGACCAGCGTGCTCATCGCCCACATCGCCGCCCACACCCGGACGATTCGCCTCGGGGCGGGCGGCGTCATGCTGCCGAACCACGCCCCGCTCACCATCGCCGAGCAGTTCGGCACCCTCGAATCCCTGCATCCGGGACGCATCGACCTGGGCCTCGGCCGGGCGCCCGGCAGCGACCAGCAGACCATGCGCGCCCTGCGGCGCACCCCGTCGTCCGCCGACACGTTCCCGCAGGACGTCCTGGAGCTTCAGGGCTACCTCGCGGGCGAGTCCCGGATCCCGGGCGTGGACGCCACGCCGGGCAAGGGCACGAACGTGCCGCTCTACATCCTCGGCTCCTCGCTGTTCGGCGCGCAGCTCGCCGCCGCGCTGGGGCTCCCGTACGCGTTCGCCTCGCACTTCGCCCCGGCCGCGCTGGAGGAGGCGGTGGCGCTCTACCGGCGCGACTTCCAGCCGTCGGCGCAGCTCGACCGGCCCTACGTCATCGCCGCGCTCAACGTGATCGCGGCGGACACGACGGGGGAGGCGCAGGAGGAGTTCCTGGCCTCGAAGCGGGTGCGGGTGAGCAGGTTCCTGGGGCGGGGGCGGACGTTCACGACGGAGGAGGCGGACATGATCCTCGGGTCTCCGGCTGGGCAGCAGATCGTGCAGATGGCCAAGTACTCGGCCGTCGGGGACCCGGCTGAGGTCCGGGATTATGTGGCTCGGTTCGCCGAGCTGGCGCAGGCCGACGAGCTGATCGTCGCCTTCTCGGCCACCGACAGGAAGGTCTGGCTCCGCTCGGCCGAGCTGCTGGCCGAGGCGCACGGTCTCTGATCGCGAGCCGGTCGCGCTGGGCTGGTCGCGCTGAGCCGGGGGGAGCGGGGCGGGGGGAGCCCCAGCCGGGCTTTACGGCCGCGGGATGGGTTTCTCAGGTCCTGCTATCCGTCGCCGAACAGCCGCCTGCGCGTGTAGGGGCCGGTGGCCTCGGACGCGGGCACGGGAGCCATTCCGGCCGCGATGAGTTGGGCGCGCAGGGAGACGACCGTGCGTTCGAGCGCCCGGATCTGGGCCTGGAGCTGGCCGATCTGCTCGCGCATCGCCGTGGCCGTGCTCTGCTCGCTGACCAGGTCGGTGCCGAGCTGGTTGGCCTGGGTCTGCACCCGGCCCAGCTGTTTCTCCATCTGGCTGAGCGCGTCCTCGTAGATCGTCTTCGCTCTGAGGAAGGCCTCGGCGTCTACCTTGGAGCGTTCTAACTCGGCTTGGCGCTCGGCCTGGAGGATGGCGGTCTGCTGGGTCTTCTTGTTCGCGTCCGTGGCGGAGCGGAAGGCCAGGTAGGCGACGCCGAGCGGGACGATCCCGATGGCGACCTGGACGAGGATGTCAGTCAGCGTGGCCTCCTTCCACTGGGCGTATCACGCCGGTGTACGTAACTCCGTCGTCGCTGTACCAGGCGTTGACGGTCAGCGCGATGGCGAACTCCGTGCCGTCGCGACGCAGGCCGACCAGCGGGATGATCCGGCCGGACAGCTCGGAGTGGCCGTTGGCGCGCACCCGGGCCAGCCCCATGTCGTGCTTGCCGCGCAAACGCACCGGCATGAGCATCGTCAGCGGCCGCCCGACCGCCTCGTCGGTGCTCCAGCCGAACATATTGGCCGCCTGCGGGTTCCACGACTGGATGATGCCGGCGGCGTTGGCGACGATCACCGCCGAGCCGGAGCCCGGCATCCGGTCCAGCGTGACGGTCTCCGGCCAGGTGGCGATCAGCGTGATCCAGCCGCCGAACGCCAGCCACACCGCACCCCCCACCCAGCCACGCGGATTGTCTCCGGTGAACGTCGAGACCAGGAACACCAGGCCGTACAGGAGCACCAGCGCGGTGGCGGCGGCGAAGGCCATCCGGTCGGAGCGCAGGAACATCTGCACCAGGCACAGCAGGCCGGTGGCGAGCCAGAGCAGCGCCCAGACGTCCAACGGCGCGATGGCGGCCAGCGCGGCGTAGGAAGCGGTGGCGCGCTGGCTCGCCGGCGCGAAGGCCAGCGAGGCGGCGATGGCCAGAGATAACAGGCCGACGAACGCCAGGGAGGCGCCGCGCCGCCCGACACGGCGGAGGACTCTGTTACTCACGGTGGCAAGAGTAGTGCAGGCAGTTAGGCATTCGCGGGATTGTCAGCCGTGAGCCGAAGTCGAGGCGTGGCCCTGCGTTCCGGGACTGAATCGCCTTCACGCCGCGCGACCGTTCGCGCCAGAATGAGTCCATGCCAGGCTTCGAGCGGCTCACCATCGAGGAAGCACGCACCCTCACCCGCGCCGAGCTCCTTCCCCGGGTCGAGGCGGAGCAGAAGTACTGGTACGAGCGCATTCACCACTGCCAGATGAAGCCGGGTGACGACGAGGCGTTCCGGACCTTCAACCGGATCCTGCACGTCACCGCCGACCTCACCCGCACCCACGACGACACCGAGGCCCTCCTCCAGAGCAGGTCCCTGGAGGAGGACTACTGGCGCAGACCCCTCGGCGAGCTGGGCCTGCTCTAAAGCGCGATCAGCGACCGGGCAGTGTGAGGGGCCCTGTCACACCCCCGAACAGCCCGCCCTGCCACGCGTCGTACGGCGACGGCACAGTGGAGGCGGCGACGGACGGGAAGGAGCCGATCATGGAGTACCTCGAGTATCAGCTGCCGGCCGCCGACATCGAGCTGTCCGACGACGTGCTGGACCGTATCGACGAGATCGTGGCGCCCAGGGTGACCGTCAACCCCGCCGACAACGGCTGGGTCAGTCCGGCCCTCCAGCCCGCGGCGCGGCGCCGGCTCTGATCCTGCGGCGTCAGCCGCGCGCCTGGTCGGACGGCGGCTTGATCCGGACCCGCTCCTCCTCGGGGCGGCTGTCGATGTCGTCGAGCTGATCGATGATCGTCTTGCGCAGGTCGTCGTAGTCGTGGAAGGAGTAGTCGTTGAACAGCGTGTAGCCGGTCCACATCAGGTTGGCGCACACCCGCGGCGGCACCTTGCCCGTCGCCGCGCCCATGCCGACCAGCGCGACCGACTCGATGCTGCCCGGCTCCCTCTCGTTCTGCATGTGAATGGCCTGGAACGCGGCGGCGCAGGCCAGGGCCACGTTCAGCGTCTCGCTCACGTCCTGAGCGGAAAGCTCCATCGTCGGCGTAGAGATCAGGAACTTCGGGTTGGTCGCCCCGGACGGCACGCACACGGCGCTGCCGACCGGCAGCGCTCCTTCGAAGCGGTCGCGGATCGCCCGCTGGACGCGCAGCTGGATCCCGGCCCCGAGGTGCCGCTTGATGACCGCGTCGACCCCGCCGTCCATCCGCCCGCGGGAGTTGGTCGGGCTGACCCAGGCGTCGACCTGCTGGGAGACGAGCGAGCCCTTGTGGATCTCGACCTCAGGGGTGTCGGCGAACGCCGCCAGCCATTCCTGCACCACCTTCGCGTTGACGTCCACCAGCGTCACCTTGAGCGGCGGCTTCACAGGCTTGACGGTCATGACTTACTCCAGGCGAGGGGAGGGACGTTTCGAGTGGGCACGAACCTACCGCCCCACACTGACAAACCGGATCTTGCCCGGGATGTGTGAATGATCTCCACGTAGGCGAACGCATCACATCCAGGATCTTCACGCGGCACAATTCCCCCACCTCAGTCCCCCGTGCCGTCACCGGCACGCCACGCCGATCCGGGAGCCCGCGATGCGCGACGCCGACACCCCCACCCCGCCCTCGGAGGCCTCCGAGGCCCCGGCCTCGCCTGGCCTGAATGCCTCGGATGACCCGCTGGCCCTGGCCGACCTCTTCAACGGCGGCGGTGAGCCCTGGCTGCCCCTCCTGAAGCCGGTCATCGAGGCCCAGCCGGCCGCGGCCACGTTCATCGGCCCGAACCGCAGCCCGCAGGTCGTACCCGTCCGCGAGCTGACCTTCCAGGCGCTCAAGCCCAACCCGCCGCACAAGTGGAAGGTCGTCGTCTTCGGTCAGAACCCGTACCCGCGGGCGGAGAGCGCCACCGGCATCGCCATGTTCGACAACACCTTCCACGACTGGGCCGACAGCCAGTTCGGCAAGGTCATCACCATCCGCTGCATCATCAAGGCAGCGGCGATGTGGAAGCACGGGATCCCCAAGAAGACGCCGATCGCCGACATCCGCGCGCTCCTGAAGCAGCACGACACCGTACAGCCGCCCGAGTGGTTCCAGGCGATGCTCACGCAGGGCGTGCTGCTCCTGAACGCGGCGCTCACCGCCAGCGGTGACGGGGCCATGGGCACCGACCAGCACACCGCGTTCTGGCGACCGGTCGTCGAGAAGCTCGTCGAGGAGATCCTCAAGGCCAAGCAGAACGCCGACGAGGCGGATCGGGGCGTGGTGTTCGCGTGGTGGGGGGCTCACGCGCGCAGCCTGAAGGAGGTCGTACGCCGGCTCGAGAAGAAGTACCCCGACGTGGAGGTACGGCACATCGACCACCCCAACCCGGCGGCACAGGGCGACATCTTCTGCGACGGGAGCCATTTCGCCGACGTGAACGCGGCACTCGCGGCGCTCGGCGCCGACGAGATCGACTGGCTGCCCGGCAAGGGCTGGAACAAGAGCGCGGCGCAGGGCGGCGGGCCGGACGCCGACACGGCCGACCGCATGGGGGCGTTCATCGCCTCCACGATGGAGCTGCACAAGCTCTACCTCGAACGGCTCGCCAGCGTCAAGGACGAGGGGCTGGAGCTGCCGGCGATCACCGGTGTGTTCGCCACCCCGCTCATGGACTTCCGCGAGGCCGTCACCCCGGTGGCCAAGCTGCTGTCGGGGCTCGACTGGCATGTGGAGCAGTCGTACCGGTTCGGTGAGATGCAGTCGAGCGGCGCGACCGCCGGCCTGTCCGCCGATGAGATCGCGGCCCTCTACCTCTACACCTGCGAGTCGGCGTTCTACCGGCAGATCAACGCGACTCTGCGCAACCCGGACCGCACCCGCGTCGTGCCGTACCTCGGGTATCTGCGGCTGCTGTTCTCGGCCGTGTCGCGCCTGCCGGTCCGCGAGGAACCGCTGTGGCGCGGGGTGTCGCTGGACCTGCGGGCGCAGTACCCCGTCGGCCGTACCGTGACGTGGTGGGGCGTGTCCTCGTGCACGTCGAAACTCGGCGTGGCCCAGGCGTTCCTCGGCCGCCGCGGCAAGCGGACCCTCTTCGAGGTGCACCCCGCACGGGCCGTGGGGATCCGCAGCTTCTCCGCGTTCACCGGTGAGGAGGAGTTCATCCTCGCCCCGGGCACGCAGCTCAAGGTGACCGACGTCAAGGCGGAGCGGGGCGGCCTGTGCACCGTGACGCTCACCGAACTGGCCGAGCAGCACCAGGTGGCCTGAGCCGCCGCGACTCCCGAGCAGCACCAGGTGGCCTGAGCCGCCGCGACTCCCAAGTGGCCCGGCATGCCCCGATGCCTGCCGGGCCGCCTCCGGCCCGGGCTAGCGTGGGCGACCATGAGCGACTTCCTCTCCGTCCCGTTCTACGACCTTCTCGCCGAAGAGAGTCACGTCCCGCGCATCCGCGAGACGCTGCCTCCGGTCCTGGAAGGGGTACGCCGGAGCATCCTGGAGATCGGCGCCGGCACTGGCCTCATCACCATGTCGCTGGCCGAATGGACACCGGCCGAGATCTTCGCCCTGGAGCCGTCGGCCGGCATGCGAGGGGTGCTGCTCTCCCGGCTGAGCGGGCGCCCGGACCTCCTCGAACGCGTCACCGTGCTGCCCTGCGACGCGCTGAGCGTCGACCTGGACGGCGAGCCCGTCGAGGCCGTCGTGATGATCAACGTGATGTACGCGCTGGAGCCCGGCTACCGCAAGCGACTCTGGCCGGTGCTGGCGTCCCACCTCGAACCCGGTGGCCTCCTCGTCTTCACCTGGCGTGGCGGCGGCGGGGCTCCGGCGCCGCGTCCGCTGCGGGAGCTGCACTCGCGCCAGGTGGGCCGGCACACCTACACGGTCTCGTCCGAGATCGTCGAGTCGACCGAAGAGGCGTTCAAGGGGCGCTACCTCTACCGCGTCACCCAAGGTGACCGGGTGGTCAGCGAAGAGGAGATCGTGGGCCACGGCTACCGCCCCACGTGGGAGACCCTCCGAGAGGAGCTCGCAGGTGCCGGTTTCGTCCAGTCCGACGCCCCGGAGGGCCTTCTCGCCTTGAGGCTTCAAGCATGAGAGAGCCACCCGGTGGTCCCGGGTGGCTCGGAGAACGGATTGATCCATCAGAACACCGTCTCAACGTTGGCGGAACGTACGGTCCACGGCGGACCGCACGTGCCGCGCCCCGTGAACCGGTTGTTGGCGAAGATGATCGGGCTGGCGAACTGGCAACCGTCGGAGCAGGTCACCAGGATCCTGATCGCCCCGGTGTACATCGTGCAGTCGATGTCGATGTAGTACGCGGGGATCGGGACGCTCCGGGAGCATGAGTAGGTGGCCCGCTGGGTTTCTCTTCCGGCCCGGCCGAGCCTTGTCAGTGACACTTTCGCCAAGCTTTCGCCAAGCTTTCGCCAAGCTTTCGCCAAGCCAGGAGCGCCGGTCATCGTCACTTCACGAAAACCACCGCAGGGGCGCTTGTCACTAATGTCAAAATGCGCCCAGGAAAGGAAATGAGCGTGGTCAGATAAAGCCGTGCTCGTTCCACGCGCCGGCCAGCAGCCGGGTGACGGCTGTGCTCAGCACCCGTACGCCGTGCGTGGAGCCCGGTTCGATCCCGACCAGTTCCCGCACCCGCCGCAGCCGATAGTCGAGCGTGCGCGGATGGATGTGCAGGGACTCGGCCGTACGCTGCCGGTTCATGTCGTTGCGGTAGTAGGCGTCCAGCGTGGGCACCAGGTCGGGCCCGTCGCCGAGCCGCCGCGCCGTCTCGCGCAACCACTGGTCCACCTGCGGCGTCTCCATCGCGCCCAGTTCCGCGAACACGTCGGCCACCCCGTACGGCCGGCGTGGCACCCGTTCGATCGGCGCCGCCCGGCTGACCTTCCGCGCCAGCGCGGCCGCCTGGACCAGCGCGCGGCGACGCCCGTGGGCGGTGCCGACCGAGCACGGCCGCCCCACGACCTCGGCGACCGCCCGCGCCAGCGCCAGCCCGGACCCCTCGGCCGCCGCCCGGTGCTCCGGCCGCGTCCCGTCGTACGGCACCAGCGCCACGAGCTCGTCCGGCTCCTGCCACCCGAACGGCATGCGATGCCGCTGCAGCAGGGCGCCCACGACCTCCTCCCGGCACTTCGTCGACGGCTCCGTGGCCACCCGCACCACCGTGACCAGGTAGTGCTCGGTCACCGGCACCCCGAGGCTGCCGGCCAGCTCACCGGCCATCGGATCGTCGTGCAGCACCATGGTGGCCAGCAGGTGGACGCGCGAGGCCGTCGGCAGGAACCGTTCGTACCCCCGCAGGTAGCCGCGGGTGTAGACCCCTTGCGCCGCCGTACCCTGCTCGGCCAGCCAGTCGATCATGCGCATCGTGTCGGCCAGATCGCCGGGCCCGGCCGCCTCGGAGATCTCCCGCAGCGTGAACGCGGCGTGC
This sequence comes from Nonomuraea sp. NPDC005650, assembly GCF_040605375.1. Classification (NCBI taxonomy): domain Bacteria; kingdom Bacillati; phylum Actinomycetota; class Actinomycetes; order Streptosporangiales; family Streptosporangiaceae; genus Nonomuraea; species Nonomuraea sp. NPDC005650. Next base: position 96,380 of record NZ_JBEXCR010000022.1, on the reverse strand, counting down.
AGCGCGAGCGCGCCCCGCTGGCAGCCCGGCGCCACGCCCTGCGTGCCGCGCTGCTCGCCGACCGACTCGATGAAGGCCAGGTCGCTGTCCAGCAGCGGCTCGCCGGAGGCGGCCAGCTCCGCGGTCCGGCGCCGTACGACGACCGCGAACTCCATCATCGACTGCCGCGATCTGGCCTCGATCGCCTGGAAACCGGCGATCTCGCCGACACAGGCGTCCACCACTTTCCTCGCGTTGTCGTCGGCGCGGCGTTTGAGCATGCCGAAGAGGTGCCCCATGTCGAATTCTCCCCGTGACCCGTTCATGTCTCCGTGAAACGCGCAGTCCGGTATTCGTCGGCCGGGCGGGTTTGTATCAGTGGATTTTTTTCTGGCGTTTTCGGTCACTCCACAGAAAGGGGCGCGTGGCCAGGTAATGAATTTCGGGCCGCCGAGGGGCGCTGAAAGTTTCATTCGCGACGGGATCAGGAGCCGTCCTTCGCGTCGTCGGGGCACCGCTCGCCCAGGTGCTCGGCTACCCGCCTCACCTGGGCTGGAAGGAGAACGGCAGGCTCTCGCTGGCCGGCGACCGCGGCAAGCCGCTCAGACCCGGCAAACTCATCGCCCTCATCGGGTCCCTCGCACAATCGGCACCGCCGCCCACCTCACGAGTAAGACGGCGCAGCCTGAATGAGCCGCCGGGACGTCGACCGCTCGCGCTTGTCCCACGCCGGACGTGCTCTGCTGCACAGCGACGCCGGCCGCCGCGCCCAACCTGGAGCAGGAAGGACCGATACCCGACAGGTAGCTCGTATCGCGGGCCGGTCGAGACTCTTGCCCTCGCCTTGAGTCAGCCTCTGCTCATCAGCAGATCACCGCCGAAGCTCTCCGCAATCACAGTCCCCGAGTCGAACACGAACTCCGCTCCCACCTGCTCGGTGCCATCCACCCCGCCGCCGAATCGCTCGACAACGCGTATGAGCCGTTCGCCGATGTGCCGTACGAAGGGAACGTCGTCGGGGGCGGAGATCACGTCGACGCGACTGCCAAGCTCCTCCATCACATAACTCTGCCCCGGTACGCATGGCTCGATCCGGAACGACCAGTCGGCGGCAACCATGACGCCCACGGTCACTGATTCGAAGAGAAGCCACACATCGACGACTTCAGGGATGTCGGGTTCATGCACGAACTGGGCGACTGTAACTCCGATCAGGCGCTCGTGCACCATCTTCATCACGGTACTCGCACCCCACAGGAACCCGACAACTGACGGTAAGGACCGACGCAGCCCCCTGGGGCGTGCTCGAACCCGTGCTCCCCGGGGACCGTCACGAACTTGAGGACGCCCACCCCATTCGTCGGACGGCCCGGCGGAACTCATCCGATTCCGCCGGACCGAATCGTATGATCCGTTTCATGCCGATCCCCCGAGCGGTCGCCGTGGTCGTCGACGGTATCCGAGTCCTGGTCATCAAGCGGTTCCTCCGGCGCGCCCCCGGCGTCACCTGCGTCATGTGCGACGCCGGAGGCCGGCGAGGGCCGGCGTGTCCCGGGCACCACTACGCGGTTCTTCCCGGAGGCCATGTGGAGGATGGCGAGTCGCCAGAGAGCGCGGCAGTTCGTGAACTCCACGAGGAGACGACTCTCACCGGGACGATCGACCGGCTGCTCTTCGCCAGCTCACACAACGGCCGGCCGGCCTTCTACTTCCTCATACGTGACGTCAACGGCGCCCCGATGCTCTCCGGCGAGGAGGCTACGGAACACGGACCGGACAACACCTTCGAGCTCAGATGGGCGACGGTCGCCGAGTTCGAACAGCTGAACCTGTACCCCGCGGATGTGCGCGAGCCGCTCGCGGAGCTGCTGCGCAGCTGACCTTCGCTCCGGGCTGAGCGCACTTGGAGCTCTGGGAGTGAGGCACCGAGCCGGCAGCGGCCTCCTGTACCGATCGCCCCCAGAACGGCCATGCCACCGCGCGGCGTACCGTGATCTCTAACCCGAGGCCCAGCCCTGGCCACGATGACATGCACTGCATTCCGCGACGCATATTCGATCAAGGTATCGATGCCAGATGACGACCACGTCACACTCCGCCTGAACCCTGTCCGTCAACTCACGCCACCCGATCTCCCGCGAAGCGGGCCGCACAGGCAACGACGCTTCGGTACATCCACAGCCCTTCCGCAGTCTTCGGGTGAAGCCGCCGATCATGATCGCCGATAGGCCGGACGTGGCTTGTGACCTGCGCCCTAAGGCTCCGAAAGCTGCAAACGTGCGAGCTTGTACGTCTCCATGCCGCCCTGCTGAGGCGGCGGATATGGGCCGATGCGATGAGATCGCGTGAGGCGGTGTTGCCGTACGTACAGCACTCTGCCGATGAGCCTCAGCGCTGTCGCCTCCAAGCACGCGCAGGAGAAGAGCCGCGCTGGCCCTCCCAGCTTCTCAGCCGGCAACGGACGGATATCGGGCTGTCACAAGGTCGTCGGCGAGGTCCTCTATGGAAAGGTCAGCGTTCAGCGCGGTGACCACCACCTGCGTCAGCGGGCGGAGGGCGTAGACGTGTCGTACCGCATCGAGATCCACGGGTACCTCGTAGTAGTCCTCTGCGAACCGCCGGAACGCCTCCGGAGACGGATCGACGAGCCGTGCGAACAGATCTGCCGCCCCATCGGGATCGCTCACGTCGTCCGGGTAGTCGATTTCACCCACCCGCCAGCAGTCATCACCGGCCTCACGCCACAGGCAAGCGGTCACGACCGGCGTACCGTCCTTGTCGCAGAATGCGGGCTCCTGCACACAGTGGCGGAAGATTTCGGGGACAGAGTCGAGCATCCCCGGCCACGGCCCGTCGTTGCCGTAGGGGCTCATCACCGCCTCGTGAGCGAAGCCGCGGATGTACGCCCCCGCAGCAGAGAAGACGATGGAGTATTCGTCTCCCGAGCCGTTGCGCATCGAGGCCATCTCCTCTCCAGGGCCCCAGCCCGTGTCGAAGGAGTGGTAGCGGTTGGACCATTCCAGGCTCAGGATCGCCTCCAGCACCGCCATGGACCGACACAGATCACGGAGCTGCGGGATCTCGGGCAGCAGACGGGCCACATCGTGAGCAGTCATGAACTTCATCCAATCGGATGCCGGCGACATTTCCTTGCATGCCTCCACGTCGCCGGCACAGATGGGCCCCACCGTCCGTGCGGTGGCACACAGCCGATGACCGCGGTTGCTCGGGGCCACCGTCACGTACGTGTTCCAGGCTCGTGCGGTGAAGCAGGCCCGCCAGGCCGCGCGAGAAGAGAGATTCTGGCAGGAGCGACTAGTTTCCTACAGCGCCTTCGCTGAAGCGTTGACCGACTTCCGGCAGAGCCAGAACGACCGAGCGAGATGGCCGCCACCACGAGTTCTCCATCGCCGCCGACATGCCCGTCTACTCCTGCGACCCAGCCAGCCCCGGGCAACGCGGCTCCAACGAGAACACCAATGGCCTGCTGCGCCAGTACTTCCCCAAGGGCACGAACCTGTCGGTCCACGCCCGCGAGGACCTCGACGCCGTCGTCGCCGAACTGAACCCCAGACCTCGCAAGACGCTGGACTGGGACACCCCGGCTGAACGCCTCGCGGGACTCCTGGCAACCTGCGCCTGGCTCAGAACGGGAGCGCCGAAGCACCGGCAACGTGCGGGAACGCGGATGTTACGGTCTGGCCATGAACAGACAGGTGCCGCTCACCGGCGGTGAGAAGGAGAGCCTGCACGCGAGCCTCGACCGGCACCGCGACGCGGTGCTGTGGAAGCTGGAAGGGGTGAACGAAGAGCAGGCCAGGCGGCCCATGACGCCGTCGGGCACAAGCCTGCTGGGGATGGTCAAGCACTTGGCGGCCGTCGAGTATGGATGGTTCTGTTCGACTTTCGGGCAGGAGGTGGAGCCGCTGTGGTTCGCGCCGGAGGAGGACATGGACCTGCCGCCCGGCGACGACATCGAGCGGATCGTCGCGTTCTACGGCCGCGCCCGGGATGCCGCCGACAAGGCAATCGCCGAGCTCGATCTGGAGGAAACGGGCACCTCGTGGGCAGGCGAGACGGTCAGCATGCGCTGGGTGCTGATCCACATGATCGAGGACACGGCACGGCATGCGGGCCACCTCGACATCCTGCGCGAGCTCATCGACGGCGCCACCGGCGACCACCGGCCTGGCTGAACTCAGGGGGAACGCCAGCTTCCGGCTATGAGGTGCGTACCCATTTCGGCTCGCTACGCTGGCCGCCGCCAATAAGCGGTCACCGTGTTGCGACAACCCCTCGAATCCGCCGGGGCCGTCATGGGCCCCAGGCCCGCTCCCCGGCGGGAACGGGCCTGGGGCTCCGGGAGGGTGCCGGTCGTCAGGACGCTTCGGCCGGTTACTTGGTGACCTCGTCCGGGGACGGTTCCTTCTTGAGCTGGTCCGGGGACACTCTCTTCACATCGGCCGGGGAGTCTCCCTCCTTGGGCTTGCCCGCGAGCCCCTTGTCCCCCTTGACGGACGGTTCCTGCCGGACCTGGTCGGCCGGCGGGGCTTCGACCTGGACCGGGGTGCCGTAGTCGCTGAATTCCGTGACGATACGGTGTCCGTCTTCGAAGATGATTTCCAGCCTGCGGACCTGGTTCTGATCGTCCACGTCCACGACGCCTTCCAGATCGGCGTTCTTGCTCTCCGGAGCCGCCGGGACCGAATCCTTGAGCGAGAAGGTGAACCGCTTTCCGGTCCACCCCGTGCCGGAAGCGGGGCCGCTCCGCTTGACGTCCGTGGCTGAGCGCAGTCGCTCCAGAGCATGGTCGGGGTTCAGCGCGCCCAGCTTGATCAGGGCGACAGCCGGCGACGCGTTGGCCAACTCCACCTCGGGGCGCGGATAGGCGGCCCAGGTCCCGGTCTCGGGGTTACGGCTGTACATCTTGTCGCCGACGAAGCGGGTTTCGTTCCCCTCCGCCGCGTTGGTGATGACACCCACTTGGCGTACGGGATCGACGGCACCCTCCCACTTCCTGTTCCCGATGGTTTCGTGGAAGCGGAAGCTGGACTGGGAGGTGGTGTCGACCGCGGCGATCATCGCGGCCTGCGCGAAGGGCTGACTCGCCGGCAGGCTCAGCACGGTCGTGCCGACCACCGCTGCCACGCCCAGGCCGGCGATGGCCGGGACCAGCACGCGCGCCCGCCTCCGTCGGGGCGCCCGCACCGCCGGCATCAGCCGTACGCTCGCCGGCATGTCCTCAGTGGCCCTGGAGAGCAGTACGCGGAGTTCTTGTTCCTTCATGACAGGCTCCTCGTGTTGGTTCGTCAATGGATGCCACTCCCCTTCTGCTCGATTTGGTTGACCAGCACGTCAGATGGGATCAACTGCCGCATGGCGCGCAGTCCCCGGTGCGTGTGGGTCTTGACCGTGCCGGCCGAACAGCCCATCAGCTCGGCGACCTCCGCCTCCGGGAGGTCCACGAAGAATCTCAGTACCAGCGCCGTACGCTGCTTGGCCGGGAGCTTCGCCAGCGCCTGACGTACGTCCTCGGCCAGCGCTCCCACCTCGCCCATGTCGGCGGCGCCCGCCCCGTCGGGCAGGTTGGCGCGCGGGATCTCGCGCCGCCAGCGGGCCCGCCACCAGGATCGATGGGTGTTCACCAGGATGCGGCGCATGTAGGCGTCCGGCCCGCTGCTGGTGTCCAGGCGGTGCCAGACCTTGTACAGCTTGCCGAGGCTCGTCTGGACCAGGTCCTCGGCCAAATGCCAGTCCCCGGTTAACAGGACCGCCGTTTTCAGATGGTGTTCGCCTCGATGCCGTACGAACTCCGCGAACTCAGCATCCACCCCGTCTCCTCTCATCAGCGATCAGCCACCCCTGACACTCCCTGGACCCCGTTCCAGGTTGACCCGTCCCGGGAGGGAAAGAAGCACGGGACTCGTCACAGACCTGGCGGTTCCACGGCGCCGGCCCCTGGGCGTGAATGGTTGGCCCGCCCGAATCCGCCGCCGCGACAAGGCGGAGGTCTTCTGCGCTTCCGACGCTGACCAGACCGCTGCCGCACTCGCGCACTCACCCGCCACAAGGCCGGCCCGACCGCGACACGGCACGCCTGGTGGGGGATCGACGTCCTCCAGGAAGCCTTCGCTTCCATCGCATATTGCATTTATGTGGCTCGACCCAGTCCACTACGCGTAGTCGGCACACGGCTGGACAGCGCCGGATCCACCGGTGTGCGCTGTCGTGCGTACCCCTCGGCGGGAGCCGCCTTGGAGACCATGACGATGAGCCACGTCGTATGCGGGAGTGCTAGCGGGGCTCAGGTCGTCGGCTGGAGGTGGACGAGAATCATCCCGTTGTCCTCATCCTTCATATAGGTGGCTCGAACCCTGTACTCACCAGGATTGAGATCGAGGATCAGTCGTTCGTCAGGCTCCAGCTCAGCGCCAGGAATCGCCGAGTCAAAGAGCACAGCCACCTCCCGTACCTCCCAGATCAGATCTTCGTCATCATCCCAATCCGGTTGCCCCACGAGGGCTCGTCTGGCCGCCCCGACCAGCGCGGCTTCGGTGTCTGCGGCGGCCCAGCGCACAAAGAGGCGTTCGGCCGTCAGGTAGGTCGTCATGGCGGGCTCGTCACCGAGGACAAGGGCCTGCTGCGCACCAACAGTAATGAGGCCGATGTAGCCCTCGACGGCACAGGCGCGGCCGTAGTCACCCCACGTCTCTACGGGACCGTCGTTGTCATCCACACCTTCCCAACGGTTCAGCTCGGACTTGGGGACGGCGATCAGTGGGCCTCCCGCGCTTTGGACCCAGGCGTGAAGCAATGATGGCCTCGCTTCTATCGGTGTATCCACGTAGAAGGTAGTGTCCATGCCGCTGAAAGCGGCCCTTCTCAGCCGATGGTCATCCACTACGCTGACGCCGATTGATCGTTTCCGGGAGAAGGTGCCGTGATGCAGGATCCCGCGGCGTATACGCCATCCCCGAAGGCGGTGTTACTGCGCTTCGGTGCGGTTGTGGCCGCGTCCGGACCGGTGATCCTGACCACCTTCGGGGTCGGTAGGCAGAGCGTCGGGTGGTTCTGTTCCTCGGCGGCCCCCGCTCCCTATTCGATGGAAGGTCCGTACGAGCTGGAGGGTCCGTACTCGCTGGCAGGTCCGTACGGGCTGGGTGTTTACGCGCCGGACGACCTGCCGGGAGAGCTGCTGTTCTGGGCCGTTCTCCTGCTGCCGATCGCCGTGGCCGGCCTTGTATTGAACGGCTCACGCCGAGCCACGCTCACGGCCGTCGCCGCGATCGCCACAGTGCTCGCGTACGGGCTCGTCGTCGCGTTTCTCCTGCCGGGCCCCGATCCATGCACCGGGCGGGAACACACGGTCGCACCGCCCTGGCTCCTGATCATCTCGTATCCGATGGCCGCGGGAGCGCTGTTTCTGGCGGCCCGATCACCCCTGCCCCGCAGGAAGTACGGGATGATCTTTTGGGCCGGCGCCGCCGTCGCGGCAGGATGGGCGGCCATGTTCCACCGCCTTCCGGCCACATACGACAGGTTCCTGGGCGCCGTCTACGTGGCCGAGGCGTCCTCCTGGGACGGCCTCGCGTGGTGGTCCAGTGACGCTGACACGATCGGCCTGCCGGTCGTCATCGTTGCAATGGCAGCGGCCGCGACAGCCACCGCTCCAACCCTGTGGAAACGCACAGTCGGCATCGCGACCGCAGCGGCTCTTCTTTTCTTCGTACTGCTCGACATCGTGACGTACCTCAGTCGGGAGAGTGACCCCTTCGGGCTGCTTTTCGCCGATTCGGTGCGCTGGCGCCTGCTTCTCGCGGCCGTTCTCGTCACATTGGCCGCTTGGCACCCCCAGGTACGGATCTCTTGGGTCGGCACCGTTCACCTGGCACGAAGCATAATCCGCGGGCAGCTGAAAGGCCTGATCTCCAGCCGGACGAGGGATGTCGCCGTCGCGATCATGATCGTGGCCGGCGCCATCTGGCTGATCGTCTCGTCCTTCACGCCGAGCCGGTAGGAGCGCAACGACGCAGGCCCTGCGGCCCGGAACGGCATCTACGCCCAGAGCACTTCATTACAAGTGAGAACAAGCATCCACTAGCGGCTTCCGGACCTGGTTGGGGACACCCAGACAGCTCCTTCGCTCCAGGAGCAACGTACTTCGAGTGGGCCCATCTTCTGGTCCGTAGGGAAGGGCGGATGTCCGATCGACGCGCGACCATCCTGCTCAAGTGGTGATCGCGAAGAGCCGGCATGCGATCGGGTAAGGCGGCGTTGCTGTACGTGCTGCTGTACAGCCCGCACATCCCTGCAGGCGCCGTACGCGGTCGTCGGGCCGTCAGCGCCTGTGCAGTCCTCGCAGCACCGGCAGCCCCGTGCCGGAGTCGAGCACGAGGCGGTCGCCGAGTGGTCGCGTGAGCCTGACGGTGATCGTGTCCAGCTTGAGTATGGCTGGGCACCTCGCCCCGGAGCTGGCGCCCTCCTCGTCCACGTCGACCACGACCAGTTGGTCGGTCTCGTAAGCGCGTGCCCCGTGAATGGTGTCGCAGGCGCCGTAGCCGTACTCGAGAAGCAGTTCGTTCGGCTTGCCGGTGACAAGGTCGAACGCCATCACCTCTCCGGTGCCTCCCTGCATCCGTTCGGGACGAGCGGTGACGGCCGAGGGGGCGACCGCCACATGGACCTGCTTCTGCTCGACTCCCTCGACGGTGAACATCCAGGCGGGCGCCTGGATCGTGCCGCGACTGGTCTCCAGCGGGACCCTGCCCAGTCTGGCGTCGGTCACCCGGAGCGGACGGCATCCCTCGGCCGGGCACTCATCTTCGATGAAGTCCGCCGGCTTACTGAACTCCGCGTACGCGCTCGCCGCCGAGATGAGCGGCACCTGCGAGACCTCGCCGTCCGGCCATCGCACGTCGGCGCGGTCCGGGGAGTTCGCAGGCAGCTTGGCGGCCAGCTGCCAAGCGCCATTGTCCGAGCTTGTGCTCACCCAGGCCGGGATTCGGTCCACGTGGTTCCATCCCTGCTGGTTGAGCCGTTCCAGCGCAATGAACCCTTTGCGCCAGGCGCGGTCGTCGGCCGAGTCCTGCCAGCGCACCGCAACTTCCCTGGCGCGATCCTTGAACTCGTCAGGCGAGAGGCGATGGGAACCGCCGGGCAAAACCTGATGGAGCCAGTCGCAGGAAGACAGCAGCAGCACCATGGACAGGCACGCGATCATCCTTCGCACGAGACCTCCCTCCACCCCATGATCAGCCAACACCCGGCGCCTCCGCTTGGCTTTCCGGGTTCTGACGATCTCCGCCTGGGGCGCACTCGGCCGGCCCGCTCATCCGGTGGCAACTCCCCTGATGTAGACCAGCAGGGAGACCTTTGAGTAGTCGTCATCGCGGTGTATCGATCTGGCGTTGCACGTCGGCCTGGTGGACGGCCGGCCAACAGGTCGAACCTGGACGCCTTGATCTATCCGTTCATGCTTATCTACTTCGACACCAGGGCCCCCGCCGTGGTCCTGGCGCTACGTCGTGCGAGTGCTGAACTTTCTGTGCTTGGGCTTCTTCATCGCCGACTTCGTGGGCGACCTGCTTGGGACGGTCTGCGCTGTTAGCCCCGGCGGGTGGACCAGGCTCAGGAGGACGCCGATCTGGGCGGGCGATAGCGGCATGCCGTTGAGCAGCTCTTTTATGGAGATCATGGGTTCAGCCTGATGGAGATCGCGACGCAGGGTCCAACACCGGAAAGGCCGGGATTAACGCGGATCTGTTGTTAATGTTGCCGCGTGGACCTGCATCCCCGGCTGCTCAGGGTGTTCGTGACGGTCGCCGAGGAGCTGCACTTCGGCCGCGCCGCAGCCCGCCTGTACGTGGCCCAGCAGGCGCTCAGTCGCGACGTGCGGCGGCTGGAGGAGCAGCTCGGGCAGGCGCTGTTCACCAGGTCCACCCGACGGGTGGAGCTGACCCCTGCGGGAGCGCGGCTGTTGTCCGGGGCCAGGCGGCTGCTCGCGCTGCACGACGAGCTGGTCGCGGAGGTCTCCAACGCCCGGGGGCCGCTGCTCGTGGACGTCAACATGCAGGGGCACGAGCCGCCGCGGCCACTGGCCAGGGCCAGGGAGCTGGCGCCAGGAGTGGAGATACTCGCTCGCTTCCACGGCGGGCTGGCCTCTGGGGTCGCCGCCATGCGGGAGGGGCGTCTCGACGCGTCGTTCGGCCGGTTCGCCGGACTGCCCGCTCACATGCGCAAGGGGCTGGCCCAGGTGCCCGTACGGTTAGATCCGCTCGCCGCGCTGGTGCCCGAGGGGCATCCGCTGGCCGCGCTGGAGGAGGTACCGCTCGGCGTGCTGGCCGGCTTCCCGCTGGACGCGATGGCGGGCAATCCCGCCACCACCGAGTGGACCGACCTGGGCGAGCGCCTGGCGGAGGAGTTCGGGCTCAAGCTGGCCACGCCACACGCGCCGCCGGTCGGATCCCACGAGATGGGCCTCTACCTGCAACGGCACCGAGAGCCCGTGCTGGCCACGGCGAAGATCGGCGGGATCCCGGGCGCCGTGGTGCGGCCTCTGGTCGATCCCGTGCCGCTCACCCTGGAGAACCTCGTCTTCCCCGAGGGCCTGCGGCATCCGGGCCTGGACGCGCTGCTCCAGGCCGTGACAGAGATCCGAAGCGTGGAACGCTGGCTGCGCCGGCCGCCGCACTCCTGGCTGCCAGAGGCCGACGAGGCGCTGCTGAGGCGGTCGGGACACGGTCATGGGGATGACCGTCTCCGTAGTGGGCTCTTGCCGGTCAGAGGTAAGAGCACGCCGCATTGACCAGCTCCGCGCCCAGGTAGGACCCAGTTGCCGTTGTCGGGGCGGCGGACCAGCAATACCTCGCCGGCGTCGTTGGTCACCACGACGATCACGGACGGAACGAGACTGTCCGCGAGTACCTCGAAGAGTGGATCGAAGCCCACGCTATCGAGATCAAACCCAAGACGCCGGCCGACTACCGGCACATCATCAGCTCCCCCATCGGCACTTTGCGGCTGCAAGCCGTCCGTGCCTCCACGGTCACGAAGCTGTACCGGGACCTCATGGCATGACCAGGGGCGGTCTCTGTCTTGGCGTACGGTCGACTACGTCCACGCCGTACTCCGGAAGGCATTCCAAGATGCCGTGAACGTCGACAGATCCTGTCGTCCAGCCCGGGTCGAGAAGGCCAAGCGCCCGCGCCGAGAAATCAGCGAGGCTGGCACCGTCTGGACCACTGAACAGCCCAGGGCATTCCTCCTTGCTACCCGCGATCACCGGCTCTGGCCCTTCTTTCACGTTGCGGCCTATGCCGGTGCCTGACGCGGCGAACTGCTGCACCTCCGCTGGTCTGACGTCGACCTAGATGGCAAGCAGATCACCATCTACGGCTCGGCATCGTCCGTCGACGGGAAACGAGGAAGCGTGCTGTCAGCCTCGACGAGCGCACGGTCCAGGTCTTCCAGGGCGGTAACCGGAACCAACCTGTTGCCCGCAGACCCGCTGGAAGAATCCTCCCCATGCTGATCACTGGGTTCGAGGGCTACCCCCTCACCGAGGATTCCTATCTCCTGAGCGATCCGGTGTTCTGGGCCATCCACTCCGCGCTGACCGGAGCAGCCGGGCTCAATGACATTGAGGAAGCATTCGGGGTGGACATCGTCGATGCCGAAGAACTCCACGATCGAATGTTCGATCACGACCATTGGCCTGTCTTCACGGTTCCGCTGCGCAGCACAGGCAATATCCACATCATCTACCGGAACCTGGACGGCGACATGGGCCTGGACTACGTACTGGCCCACCCCGATTGGCCCCACGATCTCCATCTCACCGCAGTAGAAGGAAATTTCATCGGCCCCGGTCTGTCCTGGCCCGAGCTCATCACCATCGCCAACCTGCCACCCATGTCTGGTGATGGCGCGCTGCTGGACGCTGCCAGCCGACTCCTCATCCTCCTGCCCGCCCTCGGTGACGCCGACCTCCCCGACACCGCTGTCCTGACCGTCGCTGCGGCACTATCCGAATTGACCACCAGCCCAGAGCCCGCCCGCATTGCGGAGATTCTCCTTCATGACAACCAGGCCTACTGGGAACCCGCCACTTGGCAGGGGCTGAGCAACGGCGCGATTGTCTGCGATGAGCCCCACAGCCGCCGCTGTCTCGGATCCTCGGGGGCATTCACCGCCGACCGAGCCATCGCCGTCACCCGCGCCCTCGCTGGCACCTGAGGTCGCAACCCCAAAGGAGAACTCCGCTGCACGCCCGCAGAGCCGTTCGAGCATTGGATCTCACAGGCGCTGCTATGGACGAGATCGAGATCTTTGCTGAACTGCTCAGGGAGATCGCGATCGGGTGATCCAGTACACAAGTCACACAGCCCGCCGCGAAACGGCGCTTGAAGCGACGAAGGATGTCTATGGTCATCTGCTGGAGGGTGATGAGCGGGCGGCGACGGGGGCGATTTCCGGCGCTCTCCTGGGGAAGCTCCGCCTGGTGGCTCCCGAGAGGCCGGAGAAACCGGAGGATCGCCTCAACGATAAAGGCCCGTCCTAGTGTTTCCGCTGGTGACGGGCCTTTCGTGCTGTGCGCGGCCGACAGGAGTCGAACCCGTAACCTTCTGATCCGTAGCAAGATCGAGACCGTCCACGGATGCCTGCTGCTGTCACAAGCGCCTGATCAGGGACCTTCTGGCGCAAGAGATCTCCAGACATGTATACCGGTGTCCAGGGGCGTTGTTAGCACTGCCGTTAGCAAGTTGACCCACACCGCCGGCTCGATCCGCAGTAGTTGTCGACGCTACGGCGGGATGCGGTCGACGAGCTTAGGCGTCGACGGCTGCTGCGGCCCGCGGGGGTCTGGGGGCGGCGGAGCCCCCAGGGTACTGGGCCAGCAAGCGGCTGGCTGTTGCTGCGTAGCCTGGCGGTCAACGCTATGGCCGCGCGGCAAGCTCTTGTCAAGCCAATGCAGTAGGGGCCCCTTATAGCTTGCTGCCCAGGGCGGTGTGGCAGTATATCGAGATCAGCAGGCACAAATGAGCTACCGTGAGTGGCATCAGATATGTGAGTCCGGGGGTGGCATACAAGAATACGGCGTGGCGGGACGAGCGTAAGCCAGGAACAGGTGGAATCCGCGAGGAAAATCGCGATCGTGAAAATAGCTCAATCACTGGTGTTAAGTTGTGAGATCGTTGCATATATGCCTAGATGGGTAGGCTGCAGTCCCCTAGAATTTGTTAACAAGTTTGTCTTGGTAGTCAAAGCGAGGAGGTTTGACGATGTCGGACACGGCCTCCTTGCAAGGCGTAAGCGAAGCGCAACTTCTCATTCCCCTAGGTGATTATCACTTGCAACCCATAGCACATCAAAAGCGTGCAACAAGGAATGCCGACCTGTGGAGTCCACTCCGCTACCCAGGAGGGAAGCGGCAGCTCGTCCCCTTCTTTGTTGATCTATTGAAGCTGAATGACAAATCACCTCTGGATTTGTTTGTGGAGCCATTCACGGGGGGTGCGGCCGTATCGCTACATCTATTAGCGGCCGGTCTCGTCGAACGCGTTGTTCTGGCGGACCTGGATCCGTTGGTGCATGCTTTCTGGCATCAGGCATGCTTCAACACGGAACAACTGGTCTCGGATATACAAGCGGCAGAGGTTACGTTGCAGGAGTGGCATCGGCTTAGGGCTGATCCAGGGAAGACTTTGCGAGAGAAGGCTTACGCGTGCCTTTTTTTGAATCGCACGAGCTATTCGGGGATCCTGCAAGGACGGGCGGGACCTATCGGTGGCCAGAAGCAGCAGAGCAAATACAAGATCGACTGCCGATTCTACAAGGATGAGATTGTCTTTCGCCTGCGGCAAATTGGAGAACTGGCCGCCAGCGGGAGGATCGCCGCTGTTCGGCGTACCGACGTGCATGCGACTGTCCGATGGGTAGAGAAGTCCTACTCAGAGTCATCTCGACTGTATTACTTCGACCCGCCCTTCTGGGATAAAGGCGAGCGACTCTATCGCAAGGCGTTCGGCCAAAAGGAGCACGAGCGCCTAGCTAAGCTTCTCACCGGCTTGCATACACCGTGGGTACTATCGTACGACTATCACCAAGAAATCATCGACCTGTATCGCTCCTCCGCTCAAGAAGCAAATCAGGATGAGAGTGATTTGGTGCCAGCTGGAAGTCCGCGACTTCATACGACCGATCTGCTATATTGTAATCGTCATGAAAAGCGCGGAGCTACGGAACTCATTATTACAAATCTTTCTAAAGTGCCAGAAGAGCGTATAAACGATGCTCGGCGCTAAGCATTACGTGGCTCCCGCGTCGATAGCGGTCGCCACGTAATACTTTTATGCTACCTTACCCAGAGGGCGAGCATAAAGGGCTCAAGCTCGTCCCATGCCGTTCTCAGTTCGGTGGGCTGTGGGTACGCGAACTGATTGTGGACATACTGGTTGAACGTTGTTGTAGAAGCGCTAAACAGGCCGGTGCCGTCCGCGACTTTGATAATGGCTTTCTCGAGCTGCTCGCCGATTCGACCATTGGTGCGCAGAAACCGTGCTAGCTCCTTCAAGCGTTTTGCCAACGGCAAATTATTTGCGACTGCCTCTGGCATGATCTTATTCACGGCTATGTGATGGTCGACACTGAGCTCTACGAATACCCGCAGCGTGACCGCACATGCATTGGTGAAGCTATCCACATCGAGGGCGGTAAGCTCTCGATAGATGGCGTTGATTCTAGGCTGCTGAATCCACAGGAAACAGTTAGCTGGGATCGTGGTGGATCGAGGTTTCAGGGGTTTGACGCGGCTCTTTCGCGCGCCGCCAGAGGCAGCCTGCCCGTTCCCTGGATTCTCTGATGGGGCGGATGTACTAGTGGCATATTCGCCAGCAGGCTCGCTGCTGCCGCCGGCTGCTGACTCATTGGTGCTGTTGGCACCGTTGTCATTCTCTGTGGGAGCAGAAGAGCTGCTCGCTTCTGAGGCGCTGCACGACTGTGTGTCGAGATCACCGAGAGGCAGCTTACTTAGCACAACCGTTTCGGTCAGCCGAGTTGCTGGATCGGGCAGCTCATCCGCCTTAAACTGCTCGATATAGTTGTCGCGGTGCGTCGAATGGTAGACGTCTGTGACCTTGATACGGCCGCTCCGCAGGTCCCGCACTACCTTGGCCAGGCCTTTCATCACTTCAGGCCCAGGAAAGTATGAATAAACTATTCGGGACTTGATCTCAATCCCCAGCTTGTCCTTGATGCTGCGAGCAACAATGATCCTCTGGAGAGTTGAGAAGATTTTCCTATTGTCGTCGGGCAGGGGTGGATGGAGCCTGTCGACGAAGTCGAGAACCTGTCCAGCTTCCTTTCGATTGGTTGGGTCTCCGTGACGGCTCTTCCAGCGGTCCTGGTCGTTACTGTTCCATTCGACTAGACCGACACCATTGTTAGCGCCTGTATGCCTAAGCTCTATCCAGTGCTCAGCCTCTTCTTCGGCCTCATATATGACGCACCATAGCTTCCTGATCGGATTGTCGTGAAACTGGGTGGACATGTCGGTGAGACGCTTGAAGCGCACTGGGGTCAAGACATCGGCTACGATTCGTGGACGCACCAAGGCTTTGATGGCGAGCAGGCGTCGGTTGCCTTCAAGGACACGATACTTGCCAGCGGGTGCGCCTTCCGTAGTCACGATCAGAGATGAACTGCGGTCGGTGCCGTGGATCAGAATATCCTGTGCCAGCCGGAGGAGCTGTGGCCCGAGAAGATCGGCGAGTGCGAGTATGGTCTCCTGCTGATCGGGCTGCGGATCGCCGAGACGGGCATTGAACTGATCGAACAGGAGCTTCGAAACCGCGATGTGCCGTGGCCGGTCATCTGTTGGCCAGTCAGCCATTATCTCCTCCGTAGGCAACTTTACCCTGACGTTAGAATAGCCCTGTGGAGGCTGGTGGTGCGACCGTATATCGATGTATGAGGGGCACTCGGAAGTACAGGTAGGAGTCAGTGCAGACCTATGCTTAGCGTGCATATCAGTCGCTACCGGGGCAATATGCGCGCTGCTGGCCGCGACCGGCCGGAGAGCCGCAGCGCGGCCAGTGAGCGCGCGACCAAGCGGCCCGCCGCAGGCGGGCTGCCCTTGAGACCGTAGAGAAAAGTCTCATCCAGGCGATCTTGACATCGGTCTCCACGCCTCTGAACTGTGGTTATGTCGCCTGGCTGATGTCTGGCGCTGTTGGCTGTGGGTGGTTCAGCCGATGTGCGGGCTGCCGCCTTGGAGGTAGTGGCCGATCCTTAGTCGCATGGAGCGGTCCATGCTGTAGTCGTCGAGCTCGTGCCGAGGTGCCCAGCGCACTTCTCGCGATTCTGAACTCGGAGTTGGCTGGCCACTCATGGCCCGCGCGGTGAGGACGATGGAGAACTCCTGGCGAACCTCGTCGTTGCTGGTGTAGTGGATGACGTGGCGGGGGTCGCTGTAGGTACCGACCAGGCCCGTGATCTCGCAGACGATCCCGGTCTCTTCGAGGGTCTCCCGGATGGCTGCCTGCGGGATGGACTCGCCGAGATCAATGGCGCCGCCGGGGATGGCCCAGTTGCCGTTGTCGGAGCGCCGGATCAGCAACACCTCGCCGACGTCGTTGGTGACCACGACATTCACGGAGGGAACGAGGCTGTTAGGGGCTGGCGCGTCCGGGGCGTTGTGGTGATCGATCCGCTGGCTCACGCCCCAGGAGCCTACTCCGCCGAGAGCTCGTCCTTGGGCTTGTCCGTGTCGCTACTTTGTCCTGCCTCGTGGTCAGTGTTCACGAAGCTGCCCAGGTTAGGGACCGTGTAGACCTTGCCGGCGGCTCTGAGGCGTTCCATGGCCTTGCGTATGGTGGGGCGGGCGACTCCGAACTCTTCCATGAGTTTGACCTCGGAAATCTTGAACTTGGGTCCCCACTCACCGGAGTCGATCCGCACAACGAGGACTTCGAGGATCTGCTCCCAGCGGGAACGGTCCTCGTCGAACTCCCAGGTGCGTGTGTGCTCGACATATCTGGCCACGGTATGAGAGTAGGAGGGCGTTTCACGGCCCTTCATTCCGGATCATGCAGCTCCATGGAACTGCATGGGATAGACAGGGGCTTACAGGCTTGCTAGCTTTGACACATGGTGTTGGTGAGCGAAGGTCCAGGGCCCCTCCGGGTGGGGCTCCGCATAGGCCCTCAGGCTGGTCGCCCCGTGAGGGCGCGCAATGCGGCCAGGGCTGGCTACTCGCTCACCAACGCCTGTCCGGCGCCCGTGGTTTTCGTCGGCCTCGCCGACCACGCCCGGGCCTTCACGCGGCACGGAGGACGGTGAACCTGTGGCGGAGTTCGGTGACTTTCACAGTGTGCATCCCGCCTTGCCTCGGCCGGATGCAGTGCCGGTGGATTGGTCGCCCGTCCAGCGGCGTGCGACTTGTGTCCGAGTTCGGGCCTATACATGCGAGTGCTCGCCTCTGGTCTTCGAGGAGTGCAGAGCCGGTGGGCTGGGGTTCGTGCGTCGGCATGACCGGTCCGTCTCGCCTCCGGTCGTCGTCGAGAGCCCTTGGGTGAAGGTCGGCGACGCCGAGAGGCTTTGGCGGCAGATCATGCAGGGCGAAGCGAGGTGAGGATAGAGCCGAACTGACAACCCGCACACGTAGCGTCACGATTTGCAATTGCGTGTGACGGCATGTTTCCGCAGGTCGAAGACTGACCTGCGGTTTCGCATGCCCGCCGACTGGCAGTTTTTCTGCCAGTGACGCAGGTCACCCGTCTTATCGTCGAAGCAGACGACGAGAAGGAGGGGCGGCGACGTGGCAACAGAGTACGTGACGCAGGGCCAGCGGATCGCGCGGGCTCGTCACCGCAAAGGCTGGGATCAAACGACCCTTGCCGAGAAGGTCGGCAGGTCCGTCTCCTGGTTGTCCAAAGTGGAGAACGGTCGCATGCCGCTCGATCGGATGAGCATTGTTGGCCAGCTCGCCGAGGTGCTCGGGGTGGAGGTCGCCGAGCTGACCGGCCAGCCGTACCAGCACGAGACAGCCGAACTCGACTCCGGGCACGCCGCCGTTCCCGGGCTCCGGCTCGCGCTTCAGCAAGCCTCCCTGCCCAGCGGGGTAGTGCTGTCGGCGCCTGGGGAACCGCGGACGCTTCAGGAGCTGGAGGCCAATGTTCGTCTTGCCGAGCAGCTTCGCCAGGATGCCAAGTTCACCGCGCTGGGCGAGGTGTTGCCCAGGATTCTTACCGACCTGATCGCGATCACGAGCGGCTCGTCGGCCGATCGCGATCGAGCCGAGGCGCTGATGCTGCGGGCGTGCCACATGGCGCGGGTGTCGTCGAACCTGCTCGGGCACCACGACCTGGGCTGGACCGCGGTACAGCGTGAGCTCGTCGCCGCGCAACGGGTCGGTTCGCCCGACCTGATCGCGGCGGCAAGCTGGGACCTGTGCGGGGTGTGGCTGCACGAAGCTCAGCTCGACCCGGCCAAGAGCGCGGCGCTGTCGGCGCTCGATCAGATCGAACCTCATGTCGGGACGGACGACACGATCAAGGCGATGTGGGGTGCGCTGCACCTGCGGGCCGCCGTGGCGTACTCCCGGCTGTGGGATCAGAGAGAGGCGGAAGGCCACCTTGAGGAGGCTCGTCGCGTCGCGGAGATCCTCCCGCGGGACGGCAACGTCTTCCAGACCCAGTTCAACCGGGTCAACACGACCATCCATGCCGTCGAGGTCAGCATGGAGTTGGGCCGGCCTCGCGATGTCATCACCCGGGCCGAACACGTCGAGATCGCCGAGATCGCTTCGTCGGAGCGGCAGGCGCACTACTGGACGTGCACGGCGGCGGGCTACCACATGAACCGGAAGGACAATGAGGCGGCGGACGCCCTGTTGCGCGCCGACCGCATCGCTCCTCAGCACGTCCGTAACCGTCCCTTGGTCCGCAACATCGTGCGTGACCTTCGTGACAGCGGGCGGCTGCACCGTCAGCGCGAGATTCTCAACCTCGCCAAGGTGATGCGGCTGCTCTGATCCCAACAACGGTGGGCCTATCCGCGCATTGGCTCCCCACCCGTCAGGTAACCCGGGGGCGCTTCGGCGTCCTGCCTACACGAATAGGGTAGTACGTGGGTCTCAGTGAGATCGAACGACAGATCTTGCTACGTGAGCTGGCGGAGATCGCGGTCGACCTGGCCGAACTCCAGCGGCGCGCGATCAGGATCTCTTCTAGGCTTGATCAGGACGAGTCCGAGCGTCTAGCTCGTCCAGCCTGACCGTCAGCTTCTGCATGTGCTGGCGGATCTCGCGCAGCTGCTCGGAGATGATGCGGAACTCTTCGCTGTGCTCTCCGGGGGCGGGGGAGACGTCGACGTCGTCGGGGGTACGGGTGACGAAGCTGCCCGACCCCTGGCGGGTCTCGATGAGCCCTTCGTCGCGCAGCACGGCCAGGGCGTTGCCGATGGTCATCATGGCCACGCCGTACTGTTCGGACAGCTCGCGTGCCACGGGGAGTTGCTCTCCCACTGCATACCGGCCTGATGCGATGTCGCGCCGGAGGTCTTCGGCAATCCTCAGGTACGGCCGGCGCCGGTCAGCGGTTGCCATGACTCAACTTTAGCGGTTCTAGGTGCCTAGGTCTCTGGGCAACCTGTAAGCAATCTCAAGCCAAGTTAGCTATCTCGGTTTACAGAGCTAGATACCTAGGTATCTTTGTATCTAGAACATTACCTCAGAAGGAGACCAGCTCTCATGCGCACCATCCCCATCCCTGTCGACACCACCAAGCTCGTGATCACCTGCGTGAAGGCGCCCAAGCCGCGCCTGCTCAACAAGGACACCGGCGAGATCAAGACCGACAAGAACGGCAACACCGTCTACGAGGTCACCGTCTCCGTGGAAGACGAGTTCGGCCGGATCGAACTCGTCAAGATCGGCACCTCGGGCGAGCCCCCGATCGGTGCCGGTCAGCAGGTCAACCCCACGGGCATGGTCGGCTACGTCTGGGAGATCGCCGGCCGGTGGGGCATCTCCTACCGCGCCGCGGCCCTCCTACCGGCTGACACGGAGCCGCTCCGTGTCTGACACCACCCTCCTGCTGCTCGGAGTCCTGGCCGCTTCGGTGGCCGGGCTCTGGGCCTGGCGCCGCTGGCACTACTCGTCGTTCTGGCTCGTGGTCGCCTTTCCGCTGACCGCGATCAGCGTACGAGCCACCTGGCGCAAGGTCGCCCTCGGCTGCAACCTGACCAAGAAGCGGCAGCGCTTCTGGTTCACCACCGTCCCCGGCCTGGTCGCCTCAACCGGCGTCGTCCGCGTCCGGCGCAAGTGGCAGCGCATCGCCGTGGACACCAAGCCGTTCATGTGGCTGCCCAAGCCCACCCGGTACGGCTGGCGGGTCACCCTGCACACCCTTGAGGGCCAGATCCCCGCCGACTACTCCGACGCCGCGGAACGGCTCGCCCACTCCTGGGGCGTGCACGCGATCCGCGTCTCGTCCCCTCGTCCCGGACGGGTCGTCCTGTCCGCCACCGTCCGCGATCCACTCGTCCGGGTCGAAACTCTGCCCACCTCGCCCGAACTGCTCAAGGTCATCGTGGGCCGTCTGGAGACCGGCGGCCCGTGGACCATCGACTTCAAGACCGTCCCGCACTACATCAACGCCGGAGCCACGCAATCCGGCAAGTCCAACCTCGCCAATGCCCTGGTCCAAGGGCTCGCTCCGCAACCGGTCGCGCTGGTCGGCTTCGACCTCAAGGGCGGCGTGGAGTTCACCCCGTACAGCCCTCGCCTCTCAGCGCTGGGCACCACACGAGCCGAATGCGTCGCCCTGCTCGACGACCTCGTCACCCTGATGACCAACCGCATGGCCACCTGCCGCGAGGCCGGCGCCCGCAACATCTGGCAACTCCCGGACGACCAGCGGCCCGTGCCCATCGTCGTCCTGGTCGACGAGTTGGCCGAGCTGTACCTAATGGCCGACAAGAGCGAGAAAGACGAGATCGCCAAGACCTCGACGGCGCTCCTCCGGGTCGCCCAGCTCGGGCGCGCGTTCGGCATCTACCTGTTCTGCTGCGGC
This sequence comes from Nonomuraea sp. NPDC005650, assembly GCF_040605375.1. Taxonomy (NCBI): domain Bacteria; kingdom Bacillati; phylum Actinomycetota; class Actinomycetes; order Streptosporangiales; family Streptosporangiaceae; genus Nonomuraea; species Nonomuraea sp. NPDC005650. The sequence continues at coordinate 75,330 of NZ_JBEXCR010000022.1, read as the reverse complement.
CAACGCATCGGCTCCGACCTCGGACCTGGCGTCACCGCCCTGCGTGCCCAGTGCTCCGGGCGGATCTGCCACCGGGTCAACGATCCGGAAACCGCCACCATGACCCTCGGCGACCTCGACCCCGCCGCTCTCGGTTCGGCGCGCGCCATCCCCGCCGAGACACCAGGCGTCGCGATCGTCGCCTCCCAGGACGGCCAGTGGTACCGCGCCCGCTCCTTCTACGTAAGCGAGCAAGCCGCCGAACACGCCGCCACCGCCTACGCCGACCAAACCCCAGCCTGGGCCGACGTCATCTCCGGCCACCCGTCGCAGGTGAGCGACGCCGACCTCGCCGAGTTCCTCAACTCCATCCCGGACCCAAGAGAGGCCTGACGCGATGCGACGCCTCGCCCGCTGGCTGCTCGACACCGGCCCCGTCCTCGTCCTGGCCCTCATCGCCGGTGCCGGGTCCTTCACCCACATCCGCGACACCGCCAGCGACCACGGACAGTCCGGTTGGATGGCCTGGGCGATCGCCGTCTGCATCGACCTCACCTGCGTCATGGCCGCCCGCGAACGCCAACGCGACAAGAAAACCGGCCGCCAGCGGCGCGGCCTGATCTCCTGGCCCGTCCTCGTCCTGACCGGCGGCATCGTCCTGTCCCTGGCCGCAAACCTGCAACAAGCCGACCCGACCGTCTGGGGATGGATCACCGCAGCAACCCCGGCAGCCGCTTTCCTCGTCGCGATCTCCATGCTCGAACGCCGGACGTCCGCCTCTCGTCCCATCTCGTCCCCGGACGTCTCCGAGACGTCCCCGGCAGACGTCTCACCGTCCCGTCCTCGTCCCGAGGACCCTGCGGTGGTCCCCGCCGCTGATCGTCCCGCCCTCGTCCCAGCCCGGGACGGCCAGGACGAACAACCAGGACCGTCCCCGGCACTCGTCGACTACGCCCGTCGGGTGGCCGACGAACACAACGCCAGGCACGGCAAACCCATCACCCGCGACATGCTTCGCGCCCGCCTGGGCGTGTCCAACCAACTCGCCTCCGACCTGCTCCGCACCTTGCGGACCATCTCGGAAGCCACCTGAAAGGCCATCACCATGAGCAACGACCGAGACGCCCTCATCGCCGGACTCATCGCCCTGGCCGGGTTCCTCAAGGCCAACCCTGCGATCCCGGTCTCGGTGGCGCCCGTCATCATCCGCGCTTTCCCCGCCAACGGCCCCGACCACCAGATGCGCGCCGAGGTCGACAAGGTCGCCGCCCTGCTGGGCACGGAGATCGACCCCGACCACCTGCCTCACGGCCACTACATGACCAGCATCGCCTTCGGATCGGTCCGCTACGAATTCACCGCCATCCTCGCCGCCGCCCGCGCCCGCCACGCCGCCGAAGACAGCTACCGCGACTCCATCAAGATCGACAACCTCTAGGAGGTCACCACCATGCGTATCTGCCTCGAAGGGAATCGCGCCGAGATCACCCTCGGCATGATCCACCTGCGCCGGCTCTTCACCGTCACGTCCATGTCGCGGGCCTTCCCCAACCGGAACCGGCCCCGCCACTATCGCCTCTACGTCACGATCACCCCGCGCAAGAGCCACTGACCATGACGACCGAAGACCCCTGGGCCGACTGGCCCCACATCCTCGCCGCCGTCCCGCTCGCTCACTACCGCTGCTGCACCTGCAACGGCTCCGGCCTCGACGCAGATGGCAACACCTGCCACGACTGCACCGGCACCGGCATCGACAACCACGGCGCATAGCCGAGATCCCCTCACCTGGCCACACAACCGCCAAGTTCCGCGCCAGGTGAGGGGCCATCCCACTCCAGATCACATCCGGATAGGACGGATCCCATCTTGCACCACCCACACGCCATAGCCGGGATGATCTCCCGGCTCCATGACCCGAACTACGACCGCTGGGCCTGCCAGATCAAGCGGACCGGCGGCTGTCGCCAGCCCATCCACCTGCGCGGCAAAGTCGAACACTACGACCAGGTCACCGGTCAGCTCCTGCACCGCTACAGCACGACCCGCGAGCCGGACGGCGTCCTGCGCGTGCCGTGCAAGACCCGCCGCGCCACCCGCTGCCCTGCATGCGCCGAGGTCTACCGCGCCGACACCTACCAGCTCATCCGCGCCGGCCTCGTCGGTGGCAAGGGCGTACCCGAGACAGTCAGCGCGCACCCGTGCCTGTTCGTCACCCTCACCGCGCCCTCCTTCGGGGCTGTGCACGTGCGACGGGAGAAGAACGGCAAGGTCCTGCCCTGCCACGCCCGCCGTGACGCCGAGACTTGCCCGCACGGGCAGGTGATGTCCTGCACCGACCGGCACAGCGCCTATGATCCGCGACTCGGTGAGCCGCTCTGCGCCGAGTGCTACGACTACGACGGCTCCGTCCTGTTCAACGCCATCAGCCCCGAGCTATGGCGCCGCTTCACCCTGGCCCTGCGGCGACGCTTCGCCAGACTCAACGGCCTGACCGTCAAGGCCCTGCGCGAACAGGCCAGCATCGCCTTCGCCAAGGTCGCCGAATACCAGCGTCGCGGCGTCGTCCACTTCCACGCCGTCATCCGTCTCGACGGGCCGGATGGCCCCGACTCGCCGCCACCGGCCTGGGCGACGGCCGACGCCCTGGCCCAAGCCGTCCAACACGCGGCAGCGGCAGTCACAGCGGAGATCAAGCCACTGAGCCGCACCTTCCGCTGGGGCACCCAACTCGACGCCCGCCGCATCACCATGGACGGCGAACTGACCGAACAAGCTGTCGCCGCCTACGTGGCAAAGTACGCCACCAAGGCCGCCGAATGCGTCGGCACCCTGGACCGGCGCATCCAACCTCTCGACGACCTGGACGCACTACCTGTGCGCGAGCACGCCCGCCAACTGATCGCCGCCTGCATGCGCCTGGGCACCCACCCCGGCCTGACCGACCTCCGGCTCACCCACTGGGCCCACATGCTCGGCTTCCGCGGCCACTTCTCCACCAAGAGCCGGCAATACTCCACCACCCTCGGCGCCCTGCGCGCTGCCCGAGAAGACCACATGCGCGGCCAGGAGATCACCACGGGGCGGCTTCCCCTCTTCGATGAGGACACCGTCCTGGTCATCGCCCACTGGCAGTACGCCGGACAAGGCCTATCCGTCGGTGACCAGATACTTGCGGCGGCTATCACCAACACGCCCCTGGCGGTGGGCTGCCCATGACGCGGCTACTCCTCACGGTCCCCGAGGCAGCTGAAGCCCTGGCCATATCGCGCAGCAAGCTCTACCAACTGCTCGCCACCGGCGCTGTCGACTCCATCCGCATCGACGGCTCCCGCCGCATCCCCGTCTCCGCCCTCACCGACTACATCGCCCACCTGACCAGGAAGGAGATCGCCGTATGACCAAGACACTCGTCGGCACCCCGGACGAGCAACCGCGCAAGAAGAAGACACCCAAACTGCGCGACGGCGTCATGAAGCGCGGCACCACCTGGTCATACGTGATCAGAGTCCGCGACCCCGAAACGGGGGAGAGCAAGCCTCGATGGGTGGGCGGCTTCGTCACTGAGGACGATGCCAAGGCCGCTCGCGATGAAGCACGGGTCAAGGCCCACCGTGGCGAGTACGTCGACCGCAACACCATCACGGTCCGCGAGTATCTCGACGAGTGGATCGAGGCCCACGCGGTCGAGATCAAGCCCAAGACGCTGGCCGACTACCGGCACATGATCAACCGGTACATCAAGCCCAACATCGGCACCCTGCGACTGCAGGCCGTTCGGGCGTCCTCGATCACGAAGCTGTACCGGGATCTACGGGCCAGCGGCGGCAAGGACGGACGGCCGCTCTCCTCGCGCACGGTCGACTACGTCCACGCCGTGCTCCGGAAAGCCTTTCGCGATGCCGTGAACGTCGACGAGATCCTGTCATCCAGTCCTGTCGAGAAGGCCAAGCGTCCACGCCGTGAGATCAGCGAGCCCGGCACGGTCTGGACGACGGACCAGCTCAAGACATTCCTCCTCGCTGCTCGTGAGCACCGCCTCTGGCCTTTCTTCCACGTCGCGGCCTACACCGGTGCCCGCCGAGGCGAACTGCTGCACCTTCGCTGGTCTGACGTCGATCTCGACTCCAAGCAGATCACCATCCGCGGCTCGGCCTCGTTCATCGATGGGAAGCGGGTCGAGGGCACCACAAAGAGCGGCCGTAAGCGCGTTGTGAGCCTCGATGAGCGGACGGTCCAAGTCTTCCGTGCACAGCGCTCCCAGCAGGCCGCAGATAAGCTCCAACTCGGCCCTGAGTGGCGCGGTACGGGCGACCATGTGTTCACGACTGGATGGGGCGAGCCCGTTCACCCCGACACGCTCAGCTCGCTCTTCCCGATCCTGACAAAGCGCTACAACCAGGCAAACCCACGCACGCCGCTACCGCACGCCCGCCTCCACGATCTCCGCCACATCCACGCCACGACCCTGCTTGTGGCCGGTGTTCCGATCCACGTCGTCGCGGGCCGGCTTGGCCACGCCGACCCCTCGATCACGCTTCGCGTGTACGCGCACGTGATCCGCGCCGCTGAAGCCTCGGCAGCCGACATCTTCGCGGAAGCGATCGGCGAGTGAGAAGGACCGGTGCTGCAAGGTCCCGAGATCGTCCTGATAAACACTAAGGCCCGCTCCCAGGAACCCCTGGATACCGGGCTTTCTGCTGTGCGGCTCGGAGCTCGAACTCCCAACCTTGTGCTGTGCAAGTTGGGAGTTCGCTCATGGAGGGGACTTGGCCGACTTGCGCGGTAGATGTGGCTCGGTGCACTGTGATCACGGGAGGTGGTGTTGCTGCGTGGTGCTGCTGTACAGCCACACAGGCTAGATCTAAACCCAATGGATCACTGAAAGTCACCGGACACTATGCCTGCCACGAACTCGTGCCACTCGCGCTCGCTGACGACAAGCGCAGGGTCGCCACCTTGCTTGGAATCTCGGATACCGATCCGGTTCCCTGACTTCGCCACTTCAACGCAGCTTGTGCCGTCAGTGCACGCCTTGCTTCTCTGCCACGTCGCATTCGTGAAGTCCGCGCTCATCCGTCTCTGACACCTCTCTAGAACTGCCTGGGTTGTTCAGTGTCCAACCTCAACCCGGCCTGCGATCTTCGCCAGGAACTCGTGCCAGTCTTGGATGTCAAGCATCGGGCTCTGATCGCCCAGCGTGGAGTTCCGGATGGCAACCCGCGCTCCTGGGAGGCTCGCGACCTCTACGCAGTTTCTACCGTTTGGGCAGTACTTACTTTTGCGCCAGTCTACGCTGGCAGGGCTTGCACTCATCTATCTTGCCCTCTGGCTATAGGTGTTGGCATCCATGGAAACAAGAATCGGGATGGTACACAAGTCTGGATCGTGGTGATCTGGCATGGCAGGTGACCCCGCTGCACGTAGACGATTCGCTCGCCGGCTCCTCATTGCCCTTGCCGTGATTTCGATCATGGCGGGGATTCTTCTCGGCGCCCCGTTTTTACTTCTACGCGTGGGGCGAACCGACCGTGAGAGCTGGGCCATGCTTAGTGATATAGGGGAGGCCTATGGTGGTGTCGCGTCTGTCTTCGGGATGCTTGCCCTGGTGGGTGTTGCCGCTTCTTTGGTCCTCCAGTCCCGTGAGGCCGCGGCAAACCGTGAACTTGCCCAACGCACCATTCATACCGATCTTCTGATCAAGGCTCTTGACGATCCGGCGCTCCGTGCATGCTGGGGCCCCTCCTTCCACAATGATGACGAGCGAGACCGAGAGCACCTCTACACCAATCTGATTGTCTCGTTCTGGCGTTCGATGTTCGAGATAGGGAAGATCACCGAAGTGCAGTTGCATGCCCTTGCGGGAGAATTGTTCGCGGGCGCCCCAGGGCGAAGATACTGGACTGTAGCTGGACCTCATCAAGGCGCCCGTTATGTCACAAAAAGAGATCGCAGGTTCGTTCAGATCCTTAATCGGGCCTACGCTGAGGCATCCATCGGCGATCCTCAAACCCGTACAAATCCGGAGCCGGTCATGCGTGAGATGACTCGCGATCGATCGGCGATGGCGGCCCTCGGCGCCGGGTTCATAGTGGGAGTTCTGATCTCAGGCGCGGTTTCTGTGGTGCGGCGACGGCGGTACTCAGACTGAATTCGTAGCCCGACATCAGCGCACTGTGCACAAGCCGTCTGAGCATCGGTGGTCACCGGACTGTTCGCGACCGGAGGGCCGGAGGTGGCAGGAATGGTCGGACACTCCCCGTGCACGGTCAACTACGCGAACGTCGGACTTTGGAAGGCTCTACTACGCCGAGAAGGTCGGTGAGATTCTGTCGTCCAGTTCGGTCGAGAAAATCAAGCTCTCGCCAGAAGCTCGGCAGCCTCGGGCGGTGTTCCGATCTGCGTTGTAGCCCGACTTGGGCGCGCAGACCCCTCGATCACCCTCCAGGTCTACACCCGCGTGTTCCGCGCCGCTGAAGCATAGCCGCCGACACCTTCGCCGAAGCGATCGGCGAGTGGGGAGGACCCGTGTTAGCAGGGGTGTTAGCAAGATCTCGAGATTGTCCTGACAAATGCAAAGGCCCGCTCCAGGATGTCCCTGGTGGCGGGCCTTGATGCTGTGCGCGGCCGACAGGAGTCGAACCCGTAACCTTCTGATCCGTAGTCAGATGCTCTATCCATTGAGCTACGGCCGCTTGCGATCGCCGCCCTGACCTGCTTGATCCTGGCGACATGAAGACTCTACCAGAGTCGTACGGTGCTTTTAGCCCGTCTGACCGCAGGCCCAGGGTTGCCATGCCGGTACAAGACGAAGCAGAATGAAGCATCGCGGTACGGGACGGCAGATGCGCGTCCGTAGCTCCGAGCCCGAGAGGTCTGACGCGTGCCAGACAACGTCATCGAATTCAACCCGGAACGACGCTCCCGGCGACGAACGAGCGCGGCCAGCCGCGCAATCCCCGTCCCACGCGGAGCCCACCTGAACGTATGCCTGGATTCGTGGGAGCTCGCCCTGCGAGCAAAGAACGTCGCCGAGAAGACGTTCCGCTCCTACACGGACACGGCGAAAGCATTCATCGAATACCTGGAAAGCAACTCTTTGCCCTGCGATGCCGAAGGGGTCCAGGCGGCGCACGTGCAGGCGTTCATCGTCCGCGAAATCCACCGCACCAGCCCGGCCTCCGCCGACGTGCACTTCCGCAACCTCAGGGTGTGGTGGAACTGGATGTGCTCGCCAGAGATCGCCGAACGCACCACCCTGTCGCCGGTGCTGAAAGGTGACCGGCCGAAGGTGCCGGCCAAGGTGCGCCGGTACATCACCGAAGCCGAGCAGCGCCGCATCCTGGCAACGGCCAGCTCGAACAGCTTCGAGGACCGGCGGGATAGGGCGTTGTTGACGATCCTGTACGACGCCGGGCCGCGGGCGACCGGCATCACCAACACCCGCTACACGCCGAGAAACCCGGACGCGCACGATGTGGACCTGAAAGGCAAGCGGATCCGCATCATCCTGAAGGGTGGCGACGAGCACTGGGTGCCCCTCGGTGCGGAATCTGTCAGGGTCCTGGACCGCTATGTGCGCGCCAGGAGCGCCCACAGTAAGGCGCACACGTCGCCGTGGCTGTGGTTGGGCATCCAGGGTCGGGGAACGCATCATTTCACGTCTGAAGGGCTTCGGGACATGCTGGCGCGGCGGGCGGAGCTGGCCGGGATCGGCTGGAAGCCCACACCGCACGACTATCGCGGCACTGCGACGCACCAGCTGCTCCGCGACGGCGCCAGCAAGGATGCCGTGCAACGCATCCTTGGCTGGAAGACGGCCGACATGGTCGATCACTACGGGGACGCGCTCGCCGACGAACGCGCCCGTGAGATTCACGCCCGCCACTCGCCGGCCGACCGTCTCGCGGCGGGGAAGCCGCGATGACGGATCGGTGACGGATCCGTCATCGCCTGAATTCGCGTCCTGACCTGCAAGGATGCGCACCCATAGTTCATGATCGTGACGGGTGACAGTTTTTCTCCGGTTAACGCCTTACGCGTGTGTGCGCGCGCGTATACGTGCGCACGCAATCAGGTGAACGGGAGAGAATCTGTCATCCGTCACGATCATGGCCACGTTTCGGACGTTTGCGCAGGTGGGTGCCTGTTTCCTGGCTGTGACGGATGTGTCATGGCCGGAACTGTGACGCCTGGGATAGGTGTTTTCCTTCCGTCTCGCGTCAAATGGGAAGAAAAGCACCACCGGAAGGGGTGACTCGCGGTCGTTGATCCGTTACGATACGGAGTCCGGTGGAGTCAAGCCCAAGGCGAGGGATCCCGAGCACCCGCACGGCGGTGGGGGCCTCACCTCTGCAGGGCGGTGGCCGCCGGCCGCCGTGCGGGGCACCCATGCACGGGACAGCGACCCCGGTGGCGCGAGGGTCGACCCCGTGCAGTCCCGGCCCTACCCGATCAATCAGGGCCTATCCGCTCGGATAGGTTTCCGTCCCCCAGCAGGCGGAGCGCCTGACCGGAATGTGGGCATTCGTGCACGTATTCGAACATTTGTGGTGCTCGGATGGCTCCGGTACCAGATCGCCGCCTGTCAAGACGGCCGGTACACATCTTTCACCAGGCGGGGAGGCGTCGTACAGTACTCCAGCCGCCCTGCAAAACGGCACCGACCGAATCAATGACGATGAGGTCGATGGGGGAAGGACTACACGTTGGCCCGACGACACACCCTCATCCGGATCGCGATCGCCGGCACCGTCGCCCTGTGGGCGGCAACGATCGCATCAGCAGTCACCGAGGTCGGCAACAACCGGCTGCACCTGACGCTCCTCACTGGATCGTTCCTAGCAGCCGTCGCCACCCTCACCATGCTGAAGATGCTCGTCATTGACGCGCGGCTCCGCGTCGTCGCCGGCGAGCTGCACGACGCGGTCTCGCAGGCCGCGGACGAGCTCCACAGCGCGGTCGCCGAAACGGGGGAGGTCCTACGCCAGGACCGGCAGGCGATCGTCGCAGTGCGCGCCCTTACCGCCGAACTGGTGGCGGCCAGGGAGCAGGAGCATAAGAAGGTCGCCTAGGTGCTGGGTCCTCGACGGCTCTGGGCCGTTTCGGCGTCTTCCCCGCCGATGGCCGTCGAGGAATCCACGCCCGCGGAGTCTCGGGTCACCTTGAGCTCTTCCGGTTCGGCAAGCCCGGTCAGCACCAGCACCTCCCCGAGGGTCCGCCCGGTCTCCTCGCCGGCCTCCCGCAAGGCGTCAAGCTGCTGCTCAGCCAGCGGGCGCTGAAAGTGCTTCACCTGGACATGGATCTCGCCCGCCCGGCCCCGCATGCGGATCACGCCTGCCCGGCCTTGGACGACGACGTCAACGGCAGAGTCGGCCTGGGCGTCGGGTGGTGTCAGGTTGGCTAGGCGCATGGCGTCTTCGTAGGACATGCGGATCCTGGCCGCGACCTTCTTCACGGTGCGGGTGATCGGCTTGTTTTCCTGGATGGCGAGGCGGTCGTAGGAGCGTCGACCGATGCCGATCTGCGCGACCCAGTCGAATTTGCTGACGCCCTCTTTGGCGCGTTGTTGTTCGGCGGCCAGCCAGAGGGGGCGGCCCGGCGGCCCTTCGGATCGTCCCTGGTCCGTCATGTACCGCATTGAATCATGTTGCTTCATAACCCGCCTAGTCAGGGGTTGTAAAAACTTACTGCTCCGCCATGGAACCTCATGCGCCGTATTGCGCCATCGCGCGACTTGTGTGTACCGTCTTGGGACGCAATGGTTCACAGATGGACGTGAGGCTTCATGGATTTGACGTTCGCCCAAGCGTGCGACCGGCTCGGTATCAGCCGGTCCACCGCCAACCGATGGATGCAGAACGGCCGCCTGGCCGGTGTGAAGCGGCACCGGTGCGGTGTCGTCTGCACCGATCCGGCCGTCTGCAAGCACACCGGCGCCTGGGAGTTCACCGAGGCCCAGATCGCGGCCGCCCTCCAGCCCTCCGAGACGGGGCTGTGATGGCGACCGCGGAGCGCCGCTCCGCCGCCGCCCGCAAGGCGGTCAGGACGTCGTGGGTGAACACCACGGACCGGCGGGCCCGCACCCAGGCCGCCACCCAGGCGTCCCCCGTATCGCTCGACTACTGGATCGCCCGGCTGCGGTCGGAGCGCGAGTACGCGACGGAACAGGACCTGCTCAAGGCCGCCGAGACCGCGCTCAGCCTCGTCATGTCCGAGCGCGGCCGGGCCGGTGCCGAGTCCCGTCGCCGCAACAAGGCGGCCAAGCAGGAGGCGGCCCGCCTGGCGGCCTCCGCCTGAAACCCCCTGAAAGGAGGGGAACCCATGTCCCAGAACACCACGGTCGACCGGAAGTTGTCCCGCGGCAAGGTGGCGCGGATGGCCGGGGTCGACCCGCTCACCGTCACCCGCTGGGCCAACGCCGGCAAGCTCACCGCCGAACGCACCCCGGGCGGCCACCGCCGCTACCGCGAGTCCGAGGTGCGCGCCCTCATGGCCAGGAGGTCCCGGTGACCTTCCAGGAGCTGCAGCCCGGCCAGCTGGTGCGGATCGCCCGCATCCACGCCCTCCTGGGCGAGCTGGCCCCGGTCGTGCAGGTGGAGGCCGACATGCACCAGTGCACGGACGGCACCTGCGGGTGCTGGGTCGTCACCACGCGCGACATCGAGACCGGCCGCGCCCGCCCGTACCACCGGCCGGCGGATTTCCCGGTCACCGTCATCACCCCCGCCGCCTGAGGAGGCACCCCTTGATCCGCGATATCCACGTCCAGCAGCTGCGCGACCTGGTCGAGCAGACGGAGCGCGACCTGGCCGGGTACCGGTACCTGCTCGGCGTGGCCGAGCAGGGCGCGCGGGCCGGCCAGGTCATGCCCGACCCGCTCATGCCCGCCGCCACCCCGTGGCCGGCCCCGCTGTCGGAGCCGTGGCCGCATGCCCCAGAGCAGGTCCGGCCCCGCGAACCGCACCCGGCCGCCGGGCGGGAGCCGTACCCGGCCGACGGCGGGACGCCCATCTTCGACGGGACACTCCCGCCCCAGCAGGAGGCGCACCTGGGGACGATCACCTCCGAGCACGACGCCTACGCCCAGACCACGCGGGCGCGCGACGAAGAGCAGAAATGGCAGCAGGCATGAACAACGGCACGATCAGCGTGGAACGCGTCTACTTCGGCGACAACCCGAAGCTGCACGAGAAGAAGCGGACCGCCGTCAACGGGGTGCTCGTCGAGCGCGACGGCCGCAGCATCCGCCTCCTGGGCCGCACCTGGCCGATCACGACGGCCAGGATGGTCGCCGCCGCCCTCCTGGAATTGGCGGAAGCGGCCGAAGTCGAGCCGGACCCCGAGCTGTTGTCCGCCTTGATGGACACGGTCGAGGAGCACCTTCGCGCGGATAACGATCCTGAGGACATGGCTCGCGACATCCTGGCCGTCTTCAACGTGGAGAAGCGGAGGGAGTCGTGACCGAGGCCGCCTTCTTCGCGTTCGCCGTCGCCCTCGCCGCGGTCAGGCTCGGCGTGTACGCCGCCCGGATGCGGCGCTGGCTGGAGGTCGGCATCTGCCTCGTCGCCGCCGGCCTGTGCTGCTTCCTCGCCGTCGCCGCCTCCACCCCCTCCATCCCGGTGTGGGTGGCCATCGTCGCAGCCTGGGTCGTCGTCGTCCTGGCCGGCCTCGCCGCCTGGTCTCTCATCAGGCACCTGGAGAAGCAGCACACCGGCGAGGACACCCGGTGATGGCCGACAAGACCGGCATCGAATGGACCGATGCCACCTGGAACCCCGTCCGCGGCTGCACGAAGGTCAGCCCCGGCTGCGACAACTGCTATATGGAACGGGTCGGCAAGAAGCGGGCGGGCCGGGACCTCGACGGCCGCGAGTGGAACGAGTACCCCGAGCCCGCCACGGCAGGTGCCAGATGATGCGGCCGAAGGACATCGGCACCGCCGCAGAGACCGCCGTCGTGCGCACGCTCCGCCGGCTCGGCTTCCCGTACGCGGAGCGGCGCGCGCTGGCCGGCGCCCACGACCTGGGTGACATCACTGGGTGTCCCGGCGTCGTGTGGGAGGTGAAGGGCGGCCAGCAGACCCGCCAGCCGTCCGACGAGCAGGTGGCCAAGTGGATGGCCGAAACCGAGGAGGAACGCGCCAACGCGCGCGCGACCGTCGGCGTGCTCGTGCTGCAGCGGCACGGGGTCGGCCCCGACAACGCGCACCGCTGGTGGGCGTACCTGCGGGGCGACGACTGGATCGCCGGAATGGGCCGCGACTACCCGATCCGGCTGCTGCTGTCGGACGCATGCGTGGTGCTGCGCAACGCCGGATACGGCGACCCCCTGGAGGAGGCGCGGTGAAGCGTCGCCCGATCATGATGCAGCTCGCCTTCATCCGCAGCGAGAAGCAAGTCACCCAGCGCCAGCTCGCGAAGACCCTGTTCCTGAATCCCCAGGCAGTCAGCAAGCGCGAGACCGGCCTCCATATGCCCACTCTCGCCGAAGTCGACCGCCAGGCCAGGGCGCTCGGCTACCGCCTGGCCCTCGTTCCCCTGCAAGGAGACGCTCCGTGATCGTCGACTGGTTCCGCAGCCGTAGGCAGCTGCTCGACGAGCTGACGGAGGCGCGCGAGCAGGCTGTCACCGCCGACAAGATGCTGGACGTCGCCGTCGCCGACCGCGACCACTACCTGAAACTGCTGCGCACCGAACAGTCCAAGCATCAGGCCACACAGCAGCTCCTCGAATCGCTGGAGCTGGAGCAGGGCGCCGACGCCGTGTTTGCGCCGGCCCGGCCGCGCACCTTCGAGGAGGAGCTGGCGGCGGCCCACGCGCACGCGGCCGCCCTGGAGGCGCTGGTGCAGCGGTTGCAGGTGGCGAACATGGCGGCCGACCGCCGGTAGCCCGCGTCGCATGGTGAAGCAGAACGATGCATGTACCGTATTGCTTCATTATGCTTCATCTTGTACCGTCGTTCTTGTTGGGCGGCCCCCGATCGGGGGTGGGGCCGCCCCTCCAACCCGCCGAGCCAAGGAGATAGATCGTGACCGAGCACGACGAGCCCGACCTGCAGCCCGGGGAGGTGCGGCTGCTCGCCCGCCAAATCGACGGCTGGGCCTGCATCCGGTGCGGAGAGGCCCCGGGGATCGACAAGCCGATGAAGCCCGCCGGGGTCGTCGACGGCCGCCAGGTGTTCTGGTGCGCCACCAACTGCCTCCTCAACCCGCTCAAGCCGCGGATGACCGTCGGCCAGGTGCGGCGGGCCGACGAGGTGCTGCAAAAGGTCATCAACAAGCACTTCCAGGGGCCGCTCAACCAGGCCGACGCCCTCGCCCTGTTCAACCTGCACATCACGTTGAGAGAGGGCCTCCAGTGACGTTGTTCACGCAGCCCACCCCGTACGCGGAGGCGGCGGCGCCGTTGTTCACGGTGCCGCAGCCCCCCGTGCACACCGCCCCCGCCGCCCCGGCCGCACCGGTGAAGTTCGAGCACCCGCCCACCAGTGAGCAGCAGGCGATCCTCGACGCCGCCGCCACCGGCCAGCCGCTCGTCATCGAGGCCGGCGCCGGCACCGGTAAGACGACCACGTTGAAGATGGTGGCCGCCGCCGCACCGCGCACCCGCGCCCTGTATCTCGCCTACAACAAGGCGATCGCGGAGGACGCCCGCGCTTCCTTCCCGGCCAACACCCAGTGCTCGACCGCGCACAGCCTCGCCTTCCGGCAGGTGGGCCACCAGTTCAAGGACCGGCTCAACGGTCCGCGACTGCCCGCGCGCGAGGTGGCCCGCTTCCTGCAGATCCCGGCCGTCGTCGACCTCGGCAAGCACGCCTTGACGAGCGTCAAGGTGGCCCGGATCGTCACTGACTCGATCCGCCGCTTCTGCTACTCCGACGACGACCTGCCCGCCTTCTCGCACATCCCGACGATTCCCGGTCTCGATGTCGACCCAGACGCCATGTACGAGCTGCGCGCTCAGGTGCTGCCCATGCTGGAGCGGGCGTGGGAGGACCTCCAAGAGCGTGGCGGACGGCTCAAGTTCGAGCACGACCACTACCTGAAAATGTGGGCTCTCACCCAGCCGACACTGCCCGCCGACGTCGTCTTCCTGGACGAAGCCCAGGACGCGAATCCGGTGATCGCCCGCATCGTCGAAGCGCAGTCCGCCCAGCGGATCCTGGTCGGCGACCAGTCGCAGGCGATCTACGGGTGGCGGGGCGCCGTCGACGCCATGCAGGAGTTCACCGGCCAGCGCCTGGCCCTGTCCCAGTCGTTCCGGTTCGGGCAGGCCATCGCCGACGAGGCCAACACCTGGTTGCAGCTCCTGAAGGCGCCGCTCCGCCTGTCCGGGAACCCGGCCAAAGACTCCAAGGTGGGCGTCGTCTACCCCGGCCAGGCGATCCTGTGCCGAACCAACGCCGGGGCGATCGGGCAGGCGATGGCCGCCATCGGATCCGGGCTCCGCCCCGCCCTGGTCGGCGGCGGCAACGACATCCGCAACCTGGCCCGCGCCTGCCAGGACCTGCAACGCGGCAGGCCGACCGAACACCCCGAACTGATGGCCTTCAGCTCGTGGGATGAGGTGCGCGAGTACGCCGAGCACGACGCCGGCGGCGCCGACCTGAAAACGTTGGTGAAGCTGGTGGATGGGCACGGGCCGGAACGGATCCTGCGCATCGTCGACCAGCTCGTCGACGAGCACAACGCCGACGTCGTCCTCAGCACCGCGCACCGCGCCAAGGGCCGCGAGTGGGCGACAGTGCGCCTGGCCGCGGACTGGTCTGAGCCGTACAACCAAGACGGCAGCCTCAACCGCGGCGAAGCCATGCTCACCTACGTGGCCGTCACCCGCGCCAAGGACGTGCTCGACCGGCGCAACCTGAACGCGGCCGAGGCGGGCGGTATCGGCTTCCGGAACCTTGTCGAGGACGAGGAGCGGGCCGCCCTCGACGAGCCCGGCCACATCCCGGCGCGGGAGCGGGCCGCCGTTATCCACAGCCCTGCCGAACAGGGTGGGGATATCCCCAGAACGCCGCTCGGCCCCGTCTCGACGGTGGCCGACGGTGAAGGCTCTGCCAACATGAACACGTCTGAGCCTGAATACATCCTCATCCCGGGGCGCGGCGGCGGGGTGGAGGAGGTGCACGTGGACGGCGTGCACTGTCCCGGCTGTAACGTCGGCCCCGGCCAGAACCACCGGGACGGGTGCACCGTGGCCCCTTACGACGTCCACAACGTGTGGACCGGGAAGGTCCCCGAGAAGCTCATGCAGGGCGTTGTCGTCCCGGACCCGCCCCGCATCTACACGGACCTCCCCACGGACATGGTCGGCTGGCTCGACTACGCCAAGCACGCCGCCGACAGCGAGAAGTCGTGGAAGGAGGTGAAGGAGGCCGCCCAGCAGAAGATCAAGGACTGGTGCGACGCCAACGGCGTCGACGAGCCGACCGTCGCCGGGCAGCCCGCCTGCTCCTACAAGGAGAACAAGCCGGGCGGCCAGCTCGACGGTAAGGCGCTCAAGGCCGACCACCCCGACATCTACGCCAAGTACTACACGCCCAAGAAGGCCAGCAGGCCCTTCAACTTCCTCGGCAGGTGGAAGTGACGCCGGATGCGGCCCGCGTGCTGAAGCTCCTCGCCGCCGGGATGACCACCCAGGAGGCGGCCGACGCCTCCTCGTGGCCGCGCGAGCGTGTGACGGCGCTCGCCCGCGGGCAGAAGGGGTGGCTGCTGCACCCGGACACGGACCGCGTATACGAGCCCGGCCGCAACACGGTCACCCTCCCCGCCGGGGTGGCCGAGCTCGCCGACCAGCATCTCCCGTTCGAACTCCTCGCCCGGGCGGAAGCCTCCAACGATCCGCAGCTGAGGAGGCTGGCCGCCACCGTGCGTGACGCCATGAGAGAGATCCCGGAACGGCTCGCGAACGCCCGCGAAGCCGCCGCCCTCGCCGCCGAGATCCGCCAGCTGAAGAAGCAGCTCGCCGCCAAGGAGGCCCGGTACTGCGAGCTGACCGGCGAGCAGGCGCCCACGCCGCCGGCAGCCCCCGCGTCCAGGCGAGTGAAGGTGAAAACGAAGCGGCCCGGGATCCGGGCGTGGGCCGCCTCGCAGGGCCTCGACTGCCCGGCCAACGGCCGCATCCCCAAGGCGGTTGAGACCGCCTACGACGAAGCCCACGGAGGTACCCCATGAACGCCCCGTACGGCGTGATCACGGTGGCTGGGTTCCGGCCTGATGGGTCGGCGCTGATGCAGACATGGCGGTTGACCGAGGACGATCGGGCGTTCATCGCCGCCGTGCTGGCCGAGAAGCTGGGCCAGCCGCACTCGGAAACCCTCGCCAGCCCGGAGAACGTCACCACGGTCGGCGACCTCGTGCTCAACGCGCCCGGCGCCGTCACCACCTTCCAGGAGCGGCCGTGACGGCCGGGCAGGAGTTCGTCATCCGCGCGCTGCTCGAATTCGAGTACCGCGTCACTGCCGAGAACGCCGACGAGGCCGAGCGGCTCATGGAGGAGGGCGGACTCGACGACAAGGGCGAGTGCGTCGGCTACAGCGTCGACGCGGTCGTCTCGGCCGACAAGCGTGGGGACTTCTGGTCCGACGAGGACGACCTTCGAGCGCGCTGCGAGTGTGGCCACCTGGTCGTCAACGAGCACACCGGGCGGAAGTTCGGTGAGCGGGAGCCGAGCAAGACGTTCACCAGGCAGTGCAGCGCCTTCCACTGCGGCTGCCTGGCCCCGGTCGAGGTGACAGCATGACGATCGCTTTCACGCAGCCGGATGCGGGCTGGGCTACCCCGCCCCTGTCCGGGCTGGCCGCTGCTATCGCCACCAACGTCGTCTCCACGGTGAAGCAGGCCGGCGCCCGCGCGCCCCGATCCCTGCAGCGGGTGATAGGCCCCTCCGAGATCGGCACCCCGTGCGTCAGGCGTCTCGCGTTCAAGCTGTGCGACTGGCCTGAGGTGAACACGGAAGGCGACCCGTGGGCGTCGATCATCGGCACCAGCGTGCACGCCTGGATGGAGGACACGTTCCGCGCCGAGAACCAGCGGCTCGGCCACGAACGGTACGTGATCGAACGGCGGCTGCACATTCGCGGCAACATCTACGGCTCGGCGGATCTGTTCGACCGGGCGCACGGCTGCAACATCGACTGGAAGATCACCGGCCCCGACCGGGTGAAGAAGTACCGCCAGCACGGGCCCGGCGACCAGTACCGGATCCAAGCCCACCTGTACGGGCTCGGACAGGAGAACGCGGGCGAGCACGTCAACGACGTGTCGGTGGTGTTCCTGCCCAGGGGTGGCCGCATCGACGGCCTCCACGTCTGGACGGAACCCTACGACCGCTCCATCGCCCTGGCCGCGCTGGACCGCCTCGACAACGTCATGACGACGCTCACCCACCTCGACCCGCCCAACAACCCTGCCGCCTGGAGCATGTTCCCGGCCTCGGACGCGTACTGCACGTTCTGCCCCTGGTTCCAGCCCGGCTCCACGGACGCTTCCAGGGGCTGTCCGGGGGCGTCGTGAACGACGATGTGGCCCGCATGTGCGGCGGCAAAATCCGCCACCCGAACCGGCGGCGGGCGCTCGGCCACCTGCGGGCGCTCGCCGCCGCCAACAAGGCGGTTGACACCAGGTTGAACGTGTACCGGTGCCCCTTCTGCCTGGCCTGGCACGTCGGCCACCGCCCCCGCTGAACCGGCCCCCAAAAACCCATCGCTGTACCGTCTTGCTTCATAATGCTTCATCTTGTACCGTCGTCACTGCACGGCAACGCAACACCAAGTCGAAAGGTTCACCTCATGTCGTTCTCCCAGCCCGCCCCCGCCTCCGACGTCAAAATCGCCGACTACGTCGGCCACCTCCTCCTCTTCTACCCGCGCTCCATCCGCTCCGGCGTCGTCACCACCAACGGCATCGCCGACCCGCTCGTCACCGACGTCGTCATCCTCACCCACCCCGAAGGGCCCAAGGCCGAAGCCAACGTGCTCGTCTTCCAGAAGGTGCTCATCGGCTCCCTGAAGGGGAGCATCGGCCAGGACCCGGTGCTCGGCCGCCTCGCCCGGGGTGTCGCCAAGCCCGGCCAGTCCGCGCCGTACGTGCTCAACGAGTTCGACCAGAACGACGCCGCCTACGCCACCCAGTACCTGAACAGCGTCGGCGGCAACCCGTTCCCGTCCTTCCAGCCCGCCGCCGCCCCGGCTCCGCAGCCGGTGCCTACCGCCGTGCCGGTTGCCCAGGCGCCCGTGCCCGCCGCGGTCCCGGTCGCCGCGCCCATCCCGGTGGCGGCGCCCGCGCCGGTCGCTCCCGCGGTGGCGTCGGCTCCGCTGCCGCAGGCTCCCGGCGTTCCGGCCGCCCCGCCCGCGTGGGCCGCCCCCCAGGCCCCGGTTCCGGCCGCCGCGCCCGTCGCCCAGGTGCCGCAGGCGGTGCCTAACCAGGCGGAGGCGATGGCGGCCATGGCCGCGCTCGGCATGACCCAGATGCCGCCCGCCCCGCCCGCCACCGCGTAAGGCGGCCCCCCGTGACCGGCCCCGACAGGACCCCTCCCTCCTGTCGGGGCCGAACCCATCTCCACCTGAATCAAGTCAGTTAGTCATTAAAGGAAAGCGGGGCCGAACTTGAACGACCAGCTGCTGCCGACGGCCCTCCAACTCCACGAGGCCGGCCTGTGCGTCCTCCCGGCCGCCGCCGACGGCAGCAAACGCCCCGCCATCATGTGGAAGCGATATCAGGCCGAGAGGCCCAGCCGCGACCAGCTGCAGGAGTGGTTCCAGGCCGACGAATACGACGGGCTCGGCACCGTGTGCGGCGCCGTCTCCGGCAACCTCGAAATGCTCGAATTCGAAGGCCGGGCCGTCGCCGAACATGTTGCCGAACACGCCACCCAGCTGGCGCACGCGTCCGGGCTCGGAGACCTGTGGCAGCGCATCACCACCGGATATATGGAGCTGACTCCCGGCGGAGGCATCCACATCCTCTACCGCGTCACCGGCAGCCCCGTGGCCGGGAACACGAAACTCGCCCGGCGTCCCGCCACCGCGGCCGAGCTGGCTGATAACCCCGACGACAAAATCAAGGTTCTGATTGAGACGCGCGGGGAGGGCGGCTGGGTTGTTCTCGCCCCCTCCGCCGGGGCTACGCACGAGACCGGCCGGGCGTGGCACATGCTCGCCGGCAGCCCCGACACGATCCCCACCATCACCAGCGAGGAGCGCGACCTCCTCCACCACCTGGCGGCCGTCTTCGACCAGATGCCAGCCGCGGGAGAGACCTCCGCGCCGCCCACGTCGACCCTGTTCTCGCAGCCCGCGCCCGCCTGGGACGACGACGGCGGCGTGTCACCCGGCGCCGACTTCAACGCGCGCACCACGTGGGAGGAACTGCTCGTCCCCAGGGGGTGGACACGCCTGTGGACGGATTCGGCCGGGATCACCTACTGGTGTCGTCCAGGGAAGCGTATGGGCGTCTCGGCCACCACCGGCAAGGGCGGCGCCGACAACCTGTACGTCTTCAGCACCAGCACCGAGTTCGAGCCTGAACGGCCCTACGACCGGTTCGGCGCCTACGCCCACGTCGAGCACCGCGACGACCACAGCGCGGCGGCGAGCGCCCTCTCCGCCGCCGGGTACGGGCAGCGCGTCGAACGCACCGTCCCGGCGCCGGCGCCCGTCCCGCCGCCGCTCGTTGACGGGAACCTGGCCACCGTGCACCAGCTGCACGCCGACGGGCCGCCCGCGCCGCCACTGCAGGTGGTGGAAGAGAAGACGTACGCCGAATCCGACGACGGCAACGCACTCCAGCTGGTCGACCGGTTCGGCGAGGTGATCAGGTTCGTGCCCGAGCGCGGCCGGTGGATCACCTGGACCGGGGTGCGTTGGGAGTGGCAGCCGAAAGGCGGCGGCCTCGTACGCGAGTACGCCAAGAGGATCGCCCGCGGCCTGCCCGAAGTGGATAAGGCCGCGATCGCCCACAAGAAGAAGGCGCTCTCCTCGCTGGGGACGGGCGCCATCCTCGCCCAGGCACAAACCGATGTTCGCGTCACGGTCGGGTTCGACCAGTTGGACGCGCATGCGATGGAGTTGAACACGCCGGGCGGCATCATCAACTTGGAGACGGGCGAGCTGCTGCCGTCGGACGCGTCCAGGCTGCACACGAAGATGACTGCGTGCGCGCCCGACCCGGACACCGACGCTTCTCGCTGGCTGGAGTTCCTGGCTGACACGTTCGGCGGCGACGACCAGCTGGTCGGCTACCTGCAACGCCTCGTCGGCTACAGCGCGACAGGCAGCGTCGCGCAGCATCGGCTGCCGTTCTGCATCGGCTCCGGCGGCAACGGGAAAGGCGTCTTTCTCGAATCGTTGATGAGCGTGCTCGGCGATTACGCCACCACCGCCCCGGCCGATTTCCTGATGGCGAAATCGCACTCCGAGCACCCCACCGAATTGGCCCGCCTCGTCGGCATGCGCATGGTTGTCTGCTCCGAAGTATCTGATGACGCACGCTTTGACGAGAAAAAAGTGCAGCAGTTGACGGGCGGCGACACGATCACCGCCAGGTTTATTAGGGAGGACCATTTCACGTTCAAGGCGTCACACCATTTGTGGCTGATGGGCAACCACCAGCCCGCCGTCCGGGCAGGCGGGCGCGCGTTCTGGCGGCGGCTCCGCCTGATCCCGTTCCTGAATGAGGTGCCTGAGGAGAAAATGGTGGACGACCTGCAAGGCATCCTCGCCAGCGAGCACGGGCCGGCGCTGATGGCGTGGATCGTGCAGGGCGCGGCCCAGTACGCCGCCAACGGCCTCCAAGAGCCGGACAGCGTCAAGGCGGCCACCGACAACTACGCGGCCGACCAGGACACCGTCGCCCGCTTCGTTGAGGACTGCTGCCACACGGCCGCGTCCGACCAGGTGCAGATCCGGATCACGAAACTCCGCGAAGGATACGAACGCTGGTGCTTCCAGGAGGGCGAGACTCCGGTGAGCGCCAAGAAGCTGACGCAGGAGCTCGCCAGAAGGTACGGGGTTGGGCAGACCCGATCCGCGTCCGCCAGGTCCTATACGGGGATCACGATCCTGGCCGACGAGCCCTCCCCGGATCTGTCATCGCCTTCCGCGGATCTGTCACGGCCGGGATTCTCGCAGCCGGACGACTCCGACAAGATCGGCGGCCCCGGATGGTGACCAAGATCGTCGTGACAGGTTCGGGTGACACATCCGTCATTGCCACGATTCGACCCCCCACCAGCCAGGATTCCGCCCGGCGATCCATGATCGTGACGGGTGACAGTTTTCCTCCGGTTAACGCCTTACGCGTGTGTGTGCGCGTACGCATGCGCGCCCGCACAATGGCGTCAACCGGAGCGGAAGTGTCATCCGTCATCGGGGGCGGAAAATGATCTCCAGCCCGGTGTCGCTCGCGATTTGCCGCCGGTGCGGGCGGCCCATCCTCAGCGGCTACAGCGAGGGCGTGTGGGTGCGCGCCAACCCGGCACCGATCGACGCCGCCCAGGAGCTGGCCGCCATCCAGGCCGGCCACTTCACGTACGACCTGCAGCCCCTCGGACTACCGCGCCGCCCGTACCTGTGGCACCGGACATCATTCCGAATCCTCGGCGAACGCAAATGGCAGGTTTTAGCGCAGCACGTGTGCCCGCCAGGCCCACACTTCCCGCCACCACCCTCGAACCCGATTGAGCTATTCATTCCATTCAACGTGTCCACCCCCGACGACCCGCAATTCTGAGGAGGCATCCCATGCTGAAAAATGTGGTCGCGAACCTCGAATGGGTCGTCGAATATTGGCCCGACCTTGTCGACGCCAGAATTCCAGGCACCCGACGCCCGTGGCGGCAAATAGAACTCACCCCGGAAGCGCGCGCCGAACTCGACGAGCAGGCCCGCATCGAACGCTTCGAACGGTCCATGCTGTCCCTCGGGGCGTCGCCGGCCCCGCTCGACGTGAACGTGTTGCAGGCCGTGCTCGACATGCTCGTCCAGGCCGACGACCTCGCCGCCGCCATCGCCGGCCACTACGGGCGGGGATGGCTTCCCTCACCCGGGCCTGGCGAGCTCGACGCCCGCCCCTACCTGCTGTACGCGGCCCGGCACCTGCCCGAGCAGCTGGTCGAGCAAGTGGCACCGGTCGCAGCCGCCATGGTCGACCGCGTCGCCTCGCTGCTGTGCATGGTGTACGACGGCCAGCACCTCGACGTCGAATGCCCGTGGTGTCACAACACGGACGTGTGGCGGGTGCGAGAACTGCCCGGCGGCATGGTCGCCGTCGTGTGCGAAGGCGTCTGCGAACCCCCGCTCGACCAGGTCGGCACCTGGTGGGGAGGACAACCCGTCTGGCCCATCCAGGACTGGCCCCGGCTCGCCCGACTCATCCATGCCGCCGAAGAACGTGAGAAGCTGGCGTCATGAGGCGCTTCCTCGTGATGCTGAACCGGCTGTTCAGCGCGAGCCTGCACTGCACACGCTGCCAGGAGAGGCTCGACGTCGATGTTCCGTTTCCGCGGATCGTCTCGCCCTCGCGGCTCGCTGCCCGCCACGCTCCCGCGTGCCCCGGCATGATCGTGGAGCGGATTCCCTGATCATTGCGGCCACCTGCAGGGGCGGGTATTATCCACAGGCAGTGGGCGAAGCACGCCTCAAAACCGGCCCCGCCACCGTGCGGGGCTTCCGCATGTTCGGGGGTGAGCACGTGTGCCCCGACCGACCATCTCGGACCAGAAGCGCGCTGAGATCCTCGACGACATCCGCGCTGGCGAGAAGTCCGCGCGCCAGATCGCTCGCGATCACGGAGTAGCGCAGTCCACCGTCTCCAAGCTGGCCAAAGACGCCGGGATCGCGAACGCATTCGATCGATCGAAAACCAAGAACGCGACTGAGGCGGCCAGGGCCGACAACGCCGCGCTGAGGGCCAGCACGTCGCGCCGGTTCTTGGAGGAGTGCAACCGGTTCCTTGACGACCTGCATCGGCCGCACACCGCGTGGAATTTCGGTGGCAAGGACAACACGTACAACGAGAAGACGTTCGACGAACCCCCGACTGGCGATAAGCGGAACCTGATCGTGGCCGCGGCCACCGCGATCGACAAGCATCTCGCGGTCGAGCGGCATGACAACTCGGGTGAGTCGCAGGCCGCCGTCGACCTCTGGCTGCAGGAGATGACGGGCCTGTGAACGTCACCCCCCTCGTGGGCAAGCAACGTGAATCCGTGCAGCTCGCGACCGCCCGGTTGAACATCTGGGACGGGTCGGTCCGATCCTCGAAGACGATCAGCTCGCTGATGAAGTGGCTCAAGTTCGTCAGGTCGGCCCCGGCCGGGCCGCTGCTCATGGTCGGCAAGACCGAGCGGACGTTGAAGCGGAACATCATCGACCCGCTGGTCGAGATGCTGGGGGAGAAGCGCTGCAAGTTCGTCGCTGGCGCCGGCGAACTCCACCTGCTCGGCCGCCTGATCTACGTAGCCGGTGCCTACAACGAGGGCTCCGAGGACAAGATCCGGGGCCTGTCCCTGGTGGGCGCCTACGTGGACGAAGCCTCGACGATCCCCGAGAGCTTCTGGGTCATGCTGCTCACCCGCCTCTCGATCCCGGGCGCGCAACTGCTGGCCACCACGAACCCGGACGGGCCGCAGCACTGGCTGAAAACCGACTACCTGGACCGGGCCCGGCTGTGGCTCGACCACGACGGCCAGGTCCACGACCACAGCGACGACCCCGACACGCTCAACCTTCACCGCTTCAGCTTCAAGCTGGCCGACAACCCGAACCTCACCGCCCAATACGTCGCCGACGTCTCCTCCGAGTTCACCGGCCTCTGGTACCGCCGCCTGATCCTCGGCGAGTGGTGCCTGGCGGAGGGCGTCGTCTACGAATCCTGGGATCCGGCCCGGCACGTCATCGCCGAGCTGCCGCCGATCGCGCAATGGCTATGCATCGCCCTCGACTACGGGACCACGAACCCGTTCCACGCCCTGGCGATCGGCCTGGGCGTCGACGGCCGCCTGTACGTCGGCCACGAATGGCGCTGGGACTCGAAGAAGCAGCGAGGCTCACTCACCGACGCCGAATACTCCGAGCGCGTGCGCGCCTGGGTCGCCTCCCTGGGTATCACGCCGTCGTACTGGGTCGTCGACCCGTCCGCGAAGTCGTACAGGGTGCAGATGCACCGCGACGGCACCACGAGCACCCTCGCGGACAACGAGGTGGTCGACGGCATCCGCGACGTCGCCTCCCTCTTCGCCACCGGCCGGCTCCTCGTGCACGCCGGGTGCCGGGAGCTGATCAAGGAGATTCCCGGGTACGCCTGGGACCCCGACGCGTCCGAGAAGGGCGAGGACAAGCCGTTGAAGGTGGCCGACCATGGCTGTGACGCGCTCCGGTACGGGATCAGGACGACGCGCAACATCTGGCACGGGCAGCTCGCCCCGGCGAGCGGGCGCTGAAACTTTGCGCACCTCCGCAAAGTTGTGAGCACTGCTCTACCGGCCGTTAACTTTTGGGAATCTCTACTTCCCGCAAGTCGCATTTCAAGATCCAAAATCGAGCCTTTGGAGATCACCATGAACCTGATCGGCCGCCACCCGAGCACCTACCAGATCTCTCGCTACTTCGAGTACGAGCACCTGCCCACCCACCTCCAGGCGATCAGCAAGCCGTGCCACGACCTCGCCGAGCAGATGATCAACGCGCTGCCCGACGGTCCCGAGGTCACCGCGGGCCTGCGCAAGCTGCTGGAGGCGAAGGACTGCTTCGTCCGGGCCGCGCTGGACAAGCCCTGATGTCGATCCATGTCGACACCATGCAGGAAGCGCTGCGCACGATCACCGTGCCTCCAGGCCCTGCGTTGCTGTACATCACCGAGGGCGACAGCCCCACGATCACGACTCTCGACCGTGCCGTCGTCGAGCACATGCCGCCACGCGACCGCGCCATCTGCCGCGCGCTCCTGGAGTACGTGATCGATCAGCTCGACAAGTCCTGAAGGGAGGCCATCGTGCCGTTGCCCTCGGGAGGATCCTGGCCGCCCCGCAACCTGCAACCCATTCAGCAGCAGTACGCCGTGTTGGACGCCTGGTACACCGGCGACAGTGACCGGCTCGCCGCACTGTACGGGGATCCCCGCAACAGCAACGTGCCCGCCAACCGGCCCTCCCAGTACCGGGGCGGCCTGGTCGGCACCGCGGCGAGATGGTTCTGGGGACACCCCACACCGCAAGGCGAGAAGCGCACGAAACTCCACGTGCCGGTCGCGTCCGACATCTGCACCATGTCCAGCGACTTGCTGTTCTCCGAGCCGCCCACCATCACATGCGACAACCCCGACACCCAGCAGCGCATCGACGACATGCTCCCCCAACTGCAGGCCACCCTCCTCGAAGGGGCCGAAGTCGGCGCCGCCCTCGGCGGCTACTACCTGCGCGCCGTCTGGGACAAGCAGGTCGCCGACCTCCCGTGGCTCGCCGCCGTCCACGCGGACGCCGCCGTGCCGGAATGGCGTTGGGGGCGTCTGTGGGCGGTCACCTTCTGGCGCGTGCTCGAACTCGACGACGACACGTGCTTCTGGCATCTCGAACGCCACGAGCCCGGCTACATCTACAACGGCTTGTACAAGGGCAAGCCCGGCGACCTCGGCGGCCAGCTGCCGCTCACCGCCCACCCCGAGACCGCGGGCATGCAGCCCGTCATCGACACCGGCCTCGACCGGTGCACCGCCGTCTACGTCCCCAACATGCGGCCCAACCGCGGTTGGCGGAACTATCCGGCCGGCGCCAACCTCGGCCGCTCGGACTTCGACGGCCCCGTGCTTGGCCTCATGGACGCGCTCGACGAGGTGTGGACTTCGTGGATGCGGGACATCCGCCTGGCCAAGGCCCGCCTGATAGTGCCCGACTCCTACCTGAAATCCCTCGGCAAAGGCCAGGGCGCCTACTTCGACCCCGACCGCGAAATCTACGAGGCGCTCAACATCCTCGGCGGCGACGACCGTATGGAGATCAGCGCGCAGCAGTTCGCGATCCGCGTGGCCGAACATCGGGACACCCAGGCCGAACTCCTGGCCGCGATCCTCCGGGCAACGGGCTACAGCGCCCAATCCTTCGGGCTCAGCGGCGAGGTGGCCGTCACCGCCACCGAAGTCTCCGCGAAGGAGCGGCGGTCGCTGATCACGAAGAGCAAGAAGGACCTGTACACGGTGCCGCCGCTCGCCGACGGCATCGAAATGCTCCTGGAGCTGGAGGCCGCGCTCGGGTTCGAGGGAGCGGTCACGCCGGAACGCCCGACCATCACCATGGCCGACAGCGTCTCGCCGGACATCATGCAGCTCGCCCAAACCGTCGAACTGATGCGCCGCGCTGAAGCCGTCAGCGACGAGACCGCGGTGCGGATGCTTCACCCGGATTGGGATGAGGACCAGGTGCAGGCGGAGGTGGAGGCGATCGGGGAGGCCCGGCCGGATCCGGTGGCGGATCCGTTCGCGCTTCCCGGCGAGATGGTCGGCTCCGACGACGCAGAGAGCGGGCCGCCTGGTGACGGTCCCGCCCGTGAGGAGAAGTAGGCCCCGGTCTCCCGGGGCCCGGCGTGTTAGCTCCAGCTCCAGGGGCGCTCTTCGTGCGCGTCGGCGTAGGCGATGGCGTCGGCCTCGGTGCTGAAGCTCTGCCGGAAGAAGTCGTCGGCGTAGTAGACCTCGAAGCACGTTTCGGCCGTCTTGTACACGGTGTGCGAGGCGCTTGTGTAGATCTTGTTCGTCATTTCGTTCTCCCTGATTAGATGTTCTCTTTTCCGTGTAGCCACACAGTATCAGGGAGCCTTGTGGCTACACAATAGTTGTGGCAAACTTTCTGTGTGACCACACAGAAACCCGCCGACGCGCACACCCCCATCAGGCGCTTCCGAGCCCCTGACCTGCTGTGGGACGCATACGAAACCGTCTGCGCCCGCCTCGGATACGACCGCAGCGAGGACCTGCTCAACCACATCCGTGCCACCATCCGCGAGCACGGCACCCCTGAGGAGGTCGCCGCGCTCGAACAGGCCGAGGCCGAGCTTGCCGAGCGCCGAGCGCGGAAGGGCGGTCGGCCGCGCAAGACGGCGGAGTAGCTCGCTGGGGAGGTCCTGCTCGTGGCTGTGGACCAGGACCTCCTCGACCAGATCGCCGCCACCGTCGCCGACCTGTACCGCGAAGTAGAGGTAGCGCTGGTGCGCACCGTCGCCCAACAGCTCCGCAAGGACCTGCCCGGCGACGAGCAGCCCCAGCCGGTCGCCTTCTACCAGGAGAAGCTCGACTCGGTCCGGAAGCTGCAGGCCAGCGCCCGGCTGATCCTGGCCTCGCTGCAGGAGCGTCGGGCGCGCATCATCCGCGAGGCGATCGCCAGGGCGTACCGGTCCGGGCAGGATGCGGCCGTCGCCGACCTGCCAGAGAAGTGGTTCCCCAAGTCGGGTGTCGGCCAGGCCGCGCGCCAGGCGACCGCGGTCGTCCCGAACGCCAGGGTGTTGGAGAACATCGCCCAGGCGCTGCACCGCGACGTCGGCCGCGTCGACCAGAACATCCTGCGAGCACCGCTCGACGCCTACCGCGCCGTCCAGGCCGGCGCCGCCGGCCGCGTCACCTCCGGAGCCTTCACCCGGCGCGAAGCCTCACAGGCCGCCTGGCAGCGCCTGATGGATCGCGGCATCGTCGACTTCACCGACCGCGCCGGCCGCCGCTGGAAACTCTCCACCTACGTGGAGATGCTGGCGCGCACCAACGCGCAGCGCGCCGCCGTGCAGGGCCAAACCGATCGGCTCGCCGAGCTCGACATCGACCTCGTCTACATCTCCGACAACGTCCAGGAGTGCAAGCGCTGCAGGCCGTTCGAGTCGAAGGTGCTGCGGCGTGATCCTGGCCCGGTCGGCAAGATCCGGGTGGAGCATGCCACCCGCGACGACCACTTCATCACCGTCGACGTGGTGGACACCCTCGACGGCGCCAGGGCGAAGGGGTTGTTCCATCCGAATTGCCGGCACTCCGCCAGCGCCTACCTGCCGGGCGTAACCACGTTGAAGAAGAACACGGCCGACCCCGAGGGTGACAAGGCGCGGCAGAAGCAGCGCGCGCTGGAGCGCCGCATCCGCGCCGCGAAGGAGCAGCTGGTGGGCGCGCTCACCCCTGAAGCGAAGAAGGACGCGAACGCGCGGGTGGCCGCCGCCCAGGCCGCGCTACGCGGCCACCTGGCCGCCAACCCGAAGCTGAAGCGGCTCACCTACAGGGAGCAGATCGGCGCCGGCAACATCCCCAAGGCAGGCGGGCCGAAGGGCGGACCCGTCCAGGACCTGCAACCCCCCGTCCAACAGGTGCTCGTCTAACGGCGGCACCATCCGCTGTCCTGAATTACCTGCACGATCACTGCAGCGTCTGCCGTGCTGATGCTCGCCGTCCCGTCGAACCGCTGTCGCACAGCCGATAACAGCTTCTTCTGGTCCCCGCCCGCGAGGATCGACTGGCACGTGTCGCGGGCCCGCGAGATCGACCGCTTGTGATCGAGCGCCGGATCGACGAGTGCGAGAGCATCCAGCAGCTGCGCGGACTCTAGCGCGTCCGGTGACGGGATCCCGGCCGCGGCCGGCTCGGCCCGCGCGGTCGCAGAGGTCGACGCGTTGGCGTGGCTGCCTTGGTCGCCCGAGGGCGACGGCTGTGGAGAGCTGCAGCCTGCGAGCGCGAGCAGCGCGCACACGGTGATCAGGGTGTTTCGCATGCGCGCACCGTACGCCCCACATGTTGACTTCCGTCCGATTGCTATCGAACGGATGCCCGAAACAGGCCGCCCGGAGCGGTCCAAACCCCCTGTTCGGCCAGGCGCCGAGCACCATCCCGCGCTCCCCTGGAGGGTCCGCATGACCATGCCCACCCCGCCCGCCAACCCCGACGGTGGCCAGCCGCCCGCGCCCGCGAGCGCGCCCCCGGCCGTCCCCGCCCCGCCGCCGTCTGCCGCACCGCAGGCACCGGCACCACAGAACCAGCCGCCCGCGCCGGCCCCGGCCGCGCCGCCGGTTCCGCAACCCCCGACCTGGACGCCGCCGCCCCCGCCGCCCGTCGACGACGGCGGGATCGACGACATCTCCAAGCTGCCGAAGAAGTGGCAGAAGGAAATCCAGGACCTGCGCAGCGAGAACGCCTCCAACCGGGTGAAGGCCCGAACCGAGACCGTCCTCAGGCACGCGTACACGACCGCGGCCGAGCACGGCGTCAACCCGGCCGCCCTCCTCGGCTCCACCGTGTTCGCTGCCTCGGCCGCCAACCTGGACCCGAACGCAGAAGACTTCCCGGCCAGGCTCGCCGAAACCATCCAGGCCGCTCTGACCGCGAACCCGTGGATGGCCGCACAGACCAGCGCCCCGGCGCCTACGCCGGTCCCCCCGGTGTCGGGCGGCGACTTCACCGGCGCCGGCGGCCAACCGGCCGGCCCCAGCCTCGACCAGCAGATCGCCGACGCCGAGAAGGCAGGCAACCACGCCCTCGCGATCGCTCTCAAACGGCAGCGCGCCGCTGCCCAGTAACCCTCTAGGAGATCACCTTGTCCGGTATCAGCGCGATGGGCACAACGTTCAACCTGCCCAACTACACGGGTCAGCTCTTCGCGTTGACCCCGGCCGACACCCCGCTCCTGTCCGCGATCGGCGGCCTCACCGGCGGCGGCATGGCCTCCTCGACCGAATTCGAGTGGCAGACCTACGACCTCCGCGACCCCGCCCAGCGGGTCGCCCTCGAAGGCGCGACGGCCCCCACCCCGGAGGGCCGGGTCCGGGCCAACGTGAAGAACGTCGTCCAGGTCCACCAGTCCAAGGTGTCAGTGTCGTACACGAAGCAGTCTGCGACCCAGCAACTGGCCAGCCCGCAGAGTGCGCCGTTCAACCACCCGGGCGGCGGCCCCAACCCGGTCGTCAACGAGCTGGACTGGCAGGTCGAGCAGGCGCTCCGCCAGATCGCCCTCGACGTCAACTACTCGTTCATCAACGGCCTCTACCAGCTGCCCACCGACAACACCACCGCCCGCAAGACGCGCGGCCTTCTGCAGGCCATCACCACCAACCGCGTCTCCAAGGCCACCTCGACCGTGACCGGCCTGAGCTCGGCGACGGACACGATCACGGAGACGGCGACCGCCCTCACCGACGGCACCAAGATCGTGTTCACGAAGACGGGTGACGCCACCGGCATCGTCGCCGGCCGCATCTACTTCGTGGTCAACAAGGCGACGAACACGTTCAAGGTGGCCGCCACCGCCGGCGGCACCGCCATCACGCTCGGCACGTCCACGTCGAACATCGACTACCTGGTGCCGTGGACGACCGCGCTCACCCCGGCCGTCATCGACGACATCCTGCAGATGGCGTACGACAACGGCGGCATCTCCAACCAGGAGACGGCCACCCTGCTGTGCAACTCGGTGCAGAAGCGGGCGATCACCGCCGCCTACGCGGACGCCTACGGCAAGGCGGTCCTCATCTCCACCGAGTCCCGCCGCACCGTCGGCGGTGTGTCCGTGCAGACCATCGAGACGGACTTCGGGGTGCTGAACATCATGATGGACCGGCACATGCCGCAGGACGCCATCGCCGTCGTCTCCATGGACATGCTCAAGCCCGTCTTCCTCAACGTGCCCGACAAGGGCGTCTTCTTCGAAGAGCCCCTCGCCAAGACCGGCGCGTCCGACGACGTCCAGCTGTACGGCGAGATCGGCCTCGCCTACGGCTCCGAGCGGGCGCACGCCCTGCTGCGCGGCCTCGACGTCTAATGCCGATCTACGAGCAGTACGACGCCGACGGCAACAAGGTGGGCCGCGCGTTCACCGTCGACGGCAGTGACGACGACGCACGCCACGCCGCCCTCGCCTCCTCGGAGACGGGCGGCTGGCGACGCGCCGACAACGTGGAGGGGGCGGCTGTCCACGGGGCCGCCCCCACCACCCCCAACCGCGCGACCAGCGGCCGACCGCGCAAGAACGCCTCCGTCGACGTCTGGCACGCCTGGGCGGTCTCCAACGGCATGGACCCGGAGCAGGCCGACGACCTCACCAAGAACCAGCTCATCGAGCTGGCCGACCAGCTCGACAAGGAGTAGGCATGGCGCGCACCGCCATCACCGCCTCGACCACGCTCACCGAGGCCGGCATCGACCCCACCGCCGTCGACGGCGCCATCGAAGCCACCGACGGCAATTCGTTCCCGTGGAAGGAGCACCGGCTGCTGTACGTCCTCAACGGCGACGACGCCGCGGTGACCCCCACCTTCCTCACCCCCGGCACCGTCGGACGGCAGCAGCTGGCCGTCGCGGACTTCGCAGGCAACGCGATCGCGGCCGGCGCCTACAAGATCTACGGCCCGTTCGGTCCCGAGTTCCGGCAGGCCGACGGCAACGTGTACGTCAACTGGGCGGGCACCACGCCCGTATCCGTCACCGCGGCCGTCCTGGACGCCTGAAGACGTGCGGGCGGGCTCGGGGCTGTGAGGGTGCGCGCCCGCCCGCACCCGCCCTGGAGGAGGTGCACCGTGGCGTACGCGACTGCGGAAGAGTACGCGGACGAGATCGGCACGCCGGGCCCGGCCAACATCACTCGTCTGCTCACCCTCGCCAGCCTGGACGTGGACGCCGCCCTCATCAGCGCCGTCTACGACGTCGACAACGACGACGTCCAGGCCGCGCTGAAAACGGCGACGATCGAGCAGGCCGCCTACTACCTCGACACCGGCGACACGACCGGCACCGGAGGCCAAGCCGTCTACTCCGACGTGCAGATCGGCTCCGTCCGGCTCGCGCGCGCACAGGCCGGGGGGGCGGGTGGAGGCTCGGCCGCCCGCCCCCTCGCACCACACGCCTTCACCGCGCTCCAACTGGCTGGCCTGACCGGGCACGAGCCCTACACCTACCGGTGCGCGGAGGCGGCCGATGGGTAGCGTCCCAGCCTGGCTGCTGCGCCACACCGTGCTGGTGGAGCCGTTCGAGGGCAGCGGCCCGATCGGCGCCGAGTACGGCGAACAGACCCCAGTGCGGTGCCTGGTAGAGGAGAAACGCCGTCTCGTGCGCGATGCCGAAGGCGCGGAAGTCGTCTCGGAGACGACCTTCTATGCGCCGCTGGGCACGGTGTGCCCGCCCGAATCGCGGGTCACCCTGCCGTCCGGCCGTGTCACGTACGCGATCGTCTCCGCCCCCCACGACGGCGGCGGCCTGCCCACCCCCGACCACCTCGAAGTCGCACTCCAGTAGGGAGGTGGTCGCGGTGGCGCAGCGCTCCACCCTGAAGCTCGACGTCGGCCAGCTCGACAAGGCCATGGAAGCCGGGGCTGTGAAGGGCCTGGCGGTGGCGATGGAGCACCTCCTGCAGAAGAGCCGCGAGGAGGTGCCGCACGAGGAGGGCACCCTCGAACGTTCCGGCACAACATCAGTGGACGAGTCCACGCTGACCGGAGCCGTCTCCTACGACACGCCGTACGCAGTCCGCCAACACGAGGACCTCACCCTCCGCCACGACGAGGGCCGCAAAGCCAAATACCTGGAGGACCCGGCCGACGCCGAACGAGCCGTGATGCTGGAGCTGATCGCGGCCCAGATCCGGCGGAGCCTGCGATGACCTGGACCAAACAGCTGCTCACCGCCATCGCTGTGCGCCTGCACGAGCAGGGCGCCGGCGTGTGGAAGCCACCCGGCACCGGCGTGTACGCCGCCGGCGACATCGCCATCACCCTCGGACGGCTCCCGTCCACGCCCGACCGGGCCATCGCCCTCGCCGCGTATGGCGTCGACCAGTTCGCCGACGACCCCGTCAACACCGACTCCACGCAGGGCGTCCAGGCCCGCATCCGCGGCGCCCGCGAAGACCCGACCAGCGTCGACGACATCGCCGACGCCGTCTTCAACGCCCTGCACGGCTGGCAGAACCCGGCGGCCGGGATCATCCTCTGCACGCGCCGTATCAACGCGCCGATGGGCGTCGACACCAACCAGCGGTGGGAGCGGGCCGACTCCTACCACCTGCTCTGCCACCGACCAACCACACTCCGCCCCGGATAGGGAGACCATCAATGGCACTCGAATCGATGTTGGCCTCCGCGTGGGCCCTCGAAGTAAACACCGGCACTGAGGGGGCACCCAACTGGGTTGCCGTAAAGGGCCTCACCTCGTTCAAAGAGAGCATCGAATCGTCCATGGAGGATGACTCGGACTTCGACAGTGACGGCTGGGGAAGCGACCAGGTCACGCAGCGCAAGTGGAAGCTGGAGTGCGAGGCGAAGCGCAAGAAGCAGACCGGCAGCCCGACCTTCATCCCAGATCCTGGCCAGCAGTTCGTCCTCAACGCCGGAAACCTGGTCGGCGTCGGATCTAACGTCCAGATCCGGTACTTCCGGCGAGACGGCGATGAGCAGGCCTGGAGCGGCTACGTCTCGGTGGAGTACAAGGGCGGCGGAGGCGAAGTCAAGGTTCTGGAGCCGTTTTCGTTCATCCTGCACGGCCAGGGCGAGCGCACCCCCATTACCAACCCCGCAGCGTAAGAAAGGGCAACCGAGCCATGCCCAAGTTCCCAGAGTTGGACGCCTCCCTCGGGGAGACGCTGGACCTGCCCGTCCCGCTCCCATCAGGGCAGGTCAAGGAGTACAAGGTGCCGCCGGTCGACGCCGAAACGTGGACGTGGCTGACCGTCCGCTTCAACGCCCGCGACGACGAAGAGGTGGACGACGAATCCGAGACGGCTCTGTGGGAGCGCTGCCTCGGCCCCGTCTACGAGCAGCTCGTCGCTGATCGGGCGGGCTGGGAGCAGATCCGCCGGTGCGGCCTTACAGCCCTGTCCTGGCACGTCCAGGGCGAAGAGCAGGCGATGAAGGTGTGGGTGGGCGGCGTCCCAAAACGATCGTCGACATCGGAGACGGACGAGCCGACGGAGACCCCGGCGGAGGCCCCATCGACCCCGACACCGGACTCCGAGACTGGTACAGCCCCGACCCCGAAGAGGGCGCGGGGATCACGTGGGCGGACATCTTCGAACGCTGGGCCCTCGTAGAGGTCGACCTCCACCAGGTGTACGGCGTCGACCTCGGCACCCCTGGCCTCCTCCGCGAGCGGACCGGCCCCTGGCTGAGGACCCGCATCATCGGCCTCTTCTCGGAGCCGTCCAGCCGCCTGTTCCGGACCTTCCGCGACCGCAGGGAACAGCCGCCGCCCGCGCGCCGGCCTGAGACGAGCTTCGACGACTACTGACGAGGAGGTGTTCTCCTCGTGGCTCTCACCGTCGGCGAGCTCGTCGCCTACGCCCAGCTCGACCGGTCCGACTTCCAGCGCGGCACCCGCGACGTCGCCTCCGACATGCGGACGCTGCAGTCGTCCACCAGCAGCTCCATGCAGTCCATGGAGACCAGCGTCACCCGCTCCCTCGCCGACATCGAGCGCGCGATCGCCGACGGCCTCGACCCGGCGGCCGCCATCGCGGACCTGGACCGGCTCGAAGCCGCCCTCAACGCCTCTATGGCCGACATGGACGCTGAGGCGGACCGGTTCGCCGCAGAGCTCGACGCCGCCATGGAGGAAGCGTTCGGCGACCTGGACGACGCCGCGCAGCGCGGCGGCCAGCAGGCCGTCGACGGCCTCCGCACCGGCCTGGACGGCGCCGACGAGGTCGCGGAGAAGTCCGGGGAGCAGGCGGGCGAGCAGCTCGTCGACGGCCTCAAGTCGGGGTTGAAGGACGCCGAGCGGGTTGCCCGAGGCGCTGGCGAGGATGCTGGACGCCAGTTCGGCGACGGCGTCGAAAACGGCGGCGGCGGCAGGGGCGGCGGGGGCGGCGGCCGGATGGCCGGCATCGGCTCCTCCCTGATGGGCGGGCTGAAGGCGGGCGCGATCGGCGTCGCGGCGGCCGCCGGCGCGGCGATCGGTGACGCGCTCATGGGCGCCATCAAGACGGCGATGGAGAAGGAAGATCTGTTCGCCACGCTCGCGGTCAAGGTCGGCGCCTTCGGCAAGGAATCCGAGCGGCTCGGCGAGATCGCGGGCGAGCTGTACGCCGACGCCTACGGCGAGAGCCTGGGCGATGTCACTGACGCGCTGGCGCGGGTTTTGCAGAACATCGACGGCGCCGGGAAAGCCTCCGATCAGGTTCTGAAGGACATGACCGCGCAGGCGCTGGTGGTCGGCAAGACCATGGATGAGGACGTCGGGGCAGTCACCCGCGCCGTCTCACAGATCCTGCGGAACGACCTGGCGCCGAACGCGGAAGAAGCGTTCAACATCCTCATCAGGGGCCAGCAGGAAGGCGTCAACAAGAGCGAAGACTTGTTGGATACGTTCAACGAGTACTCCACGATCTTCCGCGACTTGGGCCTGTCCGGGAAGGACGCCCTCAGCCTCCTGTCGCAGGGGTTGAAGGCCGGCGCCCGCGACTCCGACACCGTCGCCGACGCCCTGAAAGAGCTCGACATCCGCGTCAAGGACCTGTCCGCGGCGAAGGCGCTGAAGACGCTCG
This sequence comes from Nonomuraea sp. NPDC005650, assembly GCF_040605375.1. NCBI lineage: Bacteria > Bacillati > Actinomycetota > Actinomycetes > Streptosporangiales > Streptosporangiaceae > Nonomuraea > Nonomuraea sp. NPDC005650. The sequence goes on along the minus strand of NZ_JBEXCR010000022.1, from coordinate 39,871 downwards.
GCCTCGACGCCAAGGAGATGGCCAGCGCGTTCGCGAAGGGCGGCCCCAAGGCGCGCGAAGCCCTGTCCCAGATCCTGGAGAAGCTCGGCGAGATCGAGGACCCGGCCAAGCGGTCTCAGCTCGCTGTGGCCCTGTTCGGCACCAAGGCCGAAGACATGGCACGCAGCATCAACGGGCTCAACCTGGACAAGGCGAAGACCGCAGTCGGCGACTTCAAGGGCGCGGTCGACACGGCTTCCAAGACTCTCGGCGACACCGCTTCCGCGGATGCCGACAAATGGTCGCGGTCGTGGGAGGGCGCGTTCGCGTGGCTCGGCGAGCAGGCCATGAACGAGCTGCAAAGGATGTTCCCGTCGCCCGCCGATGCGGAAGCGGATTGGAACACCTTCACGGCCTGGTTCGACACCAACGTGGGGCCGTTCTTCTCCGAAGCCTGGACCGCCGTGTCGGACACGACCTTAGAAATCTGGAACGGGATCGGCGACTGGCTGTCCACGAAAGCATCCGAGATCGCTGACGACCTCGGCCAAGCACCCGGCAAGGTCGCAGAGTTCTTCTCCTCCGGCTGGGAGTCCCTGCGGTCGGACACATCTGCGAAATGGGAGTCGATCAAGAAGGCTGCTACGGAGAAGGCTGATGCTGCCGCCGAATGGCTGCGCGGTATCCCCGGCAAGATCCGCGACTTCTTCTCGTCCGGCTGGTCCGATTTGCAATCGGACACGTCCGCGAAGTGGGAGGGGATCAAGAAGGCGGCCACGGATAAGGCGTCAGATCTGGTCGCGTGGCTGAAGGGCCTGCCCGGCAAGATCAAAGCCGAGTTCGCTGCCGCCGGAACATGGTTGTTGCAGGCAGGCCGGGACCTGATCAACGGCATGATTAACGGGGTGAAGGCGAAGGCCGGCGAGCTCGCCGCCGCGGCCCGGGGCACGGTCCAGTCGGCGGTTGACGCGGCCAAGAACCTGCTCGGCATCCACAGCCCCAGCACGGTGTTCGCGGAGATCGGCAAGTGGTCGGTGAAGGGCCTCATTCAGGGCTTGGAGTCCGAGCAGGGCCAGGCCGTCTCCACGGTCGAGCGCATGGTCGACCAGATCAAGAAGGCGTTCGCGTCGAAGCCGGACGTCGCCGATGGCCTGCTCAAGTTCGTGTCGATCGGCAACGACTCCCTCGCCGCGCTGGCGAAGCAGCGCGAGGACCTGGTCGCCCGGCTGGCCGCGGCGAAGGAGTACGCGAAACAGGTCGCGGGCTCGGCTCAGGAGTGGGCCGACATCACCGGCCTGAAGCCGGAGGACATCGGCGGGGCCGGTGACATGGCTGCCCAGCTCCAGGCGAAGGCGTCGGCGATCAACAACTTCGCGAACAACATCAACACCCTCGCGAGACGCGGCCTCAACAAGAAGATCATCCAGGACATCATCGACGCGGGCGTCGAAAAGGGCGCGACCTTCGCCGAGATGCTGGTCGGCTCCGACGGCAGCGAGATCAAGGCCCTGAACAAGGCTCAGGCCGCCGTCGACAAGGCCAGCAAGAAGCTGGGCAAGGCGAGCGCGGACGCCATGTACGACACCGGCAAAAAGGCCGGTGAGGGCTACCTGAAGGGCCTGCAGGAGAGCCTGAAGGCGCTCGACAAGGAAATGGCCAAGATCGTCAAAGCGTTGGTGTCGGCGATCAAGAAAGAGCTGAAGATCAAATCACCGTCGCAGGTGATGATGGAGATCGGCCAGCAAACCATCGCTGGTCTCGCCGCCGGCATCTCCAACGGCTCATCGCTCGCGGTCGACGCCATCACCGGAGCAGCCTCCAGCGTCGCCACCGCCGCCTCCAACACCCTCTCCGGGATGGTGCCCGCCCAGGGCGGGGCCGGTCCCGGGATGGGCATCGGGTACGCGGGCGCGCCCGGCACCGGCGTCGCCTACCCGACCGGGCGGGCACCCGAGACACAGGTCGGGCCCAGCGGCGGCGGGGTGACGGTGCAGATCGACATGTCCAACTCGGTGGTTCGCGAGGAACCCGACATCGACAAGATCGGCTCCAAGGTGGCGTTCAACGTCATGGCCCAGGGCCTGGCGTAGGGAAAGGAGACCGCGATGGGCGTGCAAGGCTACACCGAAGCCGACCTGCGGAAACTCCGGTCGGTGCAGGCGCGTCCGCGCGGCTGGTCGCACCAGATCCGGCCGGTGGTGCGGGAGTACCGGGACGAGCAGACCGGCCACTGGATCAAGGTCGTCAAGGACGCGCTCGGCAACCGGCTGCGGATGCGCTGGGAGGGGCAGGACGCCCGCGTCGTCCTGCCCCACATCAACATCAACCCGTGGACCGGGGTCACGATCAGCAAGGAGTACAGGTGATGGCGACAAGGATCGTCCGCCACGGCCAGCGGGCACGCCAAGCCCAACGGGCCCTGGAAGACGCGTGCGAGCCGATCGAAGAGGCGCTGTACGCGGCCAAGGAGACGTACTGGGAGGCCGTCGAGGCGGGCGATCCGGCCGCGATCCGGGAAGCGAAAGCGGCCAAGCTGGCGGCGGCCACCAGCTTGGAGGAGACCCGCACCTGGCTCCGCCGCGAGGCCGAGATCATCCGGCTGCAGACGCGGACGATTCCGCGGCTGGAGGAGATCCTCGCCAAGCCGATGCTCGTCAAGCACGGCGACAAGGACGCCCGCGAGGACCCGGCGGCGCGCGCGCAGGTCGAGCAGGCGCTGGCCGCGGCACGCCAGGAACTGGAAGACCTCACCGCCCTGGCGATCCCGCTACGGCGGGACCTGGAGGCGCTCGGCGGCGTCGTGGTGGGCGATCCTGCACCGCCCGACCTGCCGCCCGGCTCAGCCGAGGTGACCGCGCCGAGCATCACGGTGAAGTCGCAGACCCGCGCGACCGCCAGAAGGGACGGCTGACATGGCTTCCGGCGTGTACCTGCCGACGATGGAAGACATCCTCGACGCCACCGCACTCAACCTGGTGTGGGACGCCGAAGACCACCAGGCCGCCCTCTACAACGCCACCAAGGCCGGCGCCGTCAACTTCAACTCCGACACCGCCTACTCGGCCACGAACGAAATCTCGGGCACGGGCTACACGGCCAAGGGCGTCGTCGTCACCGGTACCGCGTTCACTCGGCCGGGCGCCGGCGTCATGAAGTTCAGCAGCAACGCGTTCCAGTGGACGAGCTCGACGCTCAGCGGTGTGCGGTTCATCGACTTCTTCGCCGAGGCCGTCTCCGGTGACCCGCTCATGTTCGGCGTGGACTTGGTGTCCGCCTACAACACCAGCGACGGCACTCTCCTGGTGACACCCCATTCGAACGGGCTTGTCACCTTCGACCTCACTCCCTGACCTGCTCGAACGCCGCCTGAAGCTGCCGCCTCCGGGCGGTTTTTTCATGCCCGGAAGGGGTGAGGATTCATGGCGATCGGCATCGACGGCAACTCACCAGCGGTCGTCTCTGCGGGGAACACGACCACGGTCACCACCGCCAGCTTCACCCGCCCGGTGGCCGGGTCGCTGCTGGTCGCCATGGTCATGTGTACGTCCGATTCGGCCCCGGCCGTGTCCGGCGGCTCGCTGACGTGGACGCTGCAGAAGCAGCAGGTCAACAGCGGCACCTACGCGCAGATCTGGACGGCGCCGGTCACCGGCTCCGGGGCGATGACCGTCACCCTCACCGTCACCGGCAGCCTGCAAGGGCTGGCGATGAAGGTGGACGGCGTCACCGGCGCGCACGCCTCCAGCCCGATCGGCAACAGCGGCGGCGGCACCAGCACGACCAACGCGATCACCCCCACCGGCTACACCTCCAGCGCCGACAACTCGCGTGGATTCGCCGCGTTCTTCGAGGAGAACGGCCTCGGCAACCCGACCTCCTCCGACACGGGGTTCGCGTGGACGGCCAGCTTCGGGCTCGGCGACTACTCGGGTATCGCGGTCCGCAAGGCGGCCAACACGCCCACCTCGGGCACGGCGGTCACGTTCAACGCCGACGCTGCTGGCGCTGGCGCGGCGGCCTGGACGTGGGCGGCGCTGGAAATCAAGCCCGCCTCCACTGACGCGCCCATCACCACGGACACCGTGGCGGTCGTCACCGCCGTCCCGACGCCGACCACCACGGTCTCCGCGTCGCCGGTCCCTGCCACGGTAGCCGCCGTGGCCGGCATGCCCTCACCGGCGGTGTCGTCCGGGTCGAACGTGCACCTGGCCACCGTCGCCGCCGCGGCCAACGTGCCGGCCCCGAGCGTGACGACCGAGAACACCGAGATCGTCGAACCGGACACGATCGCCGCCACCACCACGATGCCAGCCCCGGCCGTGGCCACCAGCACGAACGCCGCCCTCGCCACGATCGCCGCGGTGGTGCAGATGTACGCGCCCACCATCCAGTCCGACGCCCACGTCACCCTCACCCCCGTCGCGGTCCTGGCCGATGTGCCCGCGCCTGCGGTCACCGTGCCGGTCCTGCCGGGTGACGCCATCACGCGGCCGGGGCAGATCGAGTGGAACGGCTTCCTCCTCGGGGCGCTGACCCCGTACTCCTGGCAGGGCTTGGAGGGGTGGGTCGACTCCGCTCCGTTCGTGTCCGGGAACGTCGACCGGCCCGACTCCTCCGGCTCCTACCCCGGCCAGCCGTACCTCGCAGAACGCGTCATCAACTGGGCCACGCTCCTCAAGATGCCGCGCGACATGGTCGGCCAGATCGTGCACGACCTGGTGATGGCCACCGGGCCAGCCCAAGACGAGAACGAAGGCTGGCTGGTCATCTGGGATTTCGACGACATCCAACCCTGGCTGGTGCGGGCGCACCTATCCGACCGGAAGCCGGGCCCGATCGACCGCAATGCCCGCCTCGGGTTGATGCGGGGCGGGCTGCAGTGGACTGCATCGGATCCGCGCCGCTTCAACCCGGTACGTTCCTCGCTGACGATCGTCAAGGACGTCGAGACGGCGATCCTGAACGCCGGAAACGACGCCACCCCGGGGGAGCTCAGATTTCCCGGCCCGTGCACCGCGCCGCAGGTCGAGAACCTGACCACGGACACAGTGTTGGCCTTCAACACGGTGATCGGGTCCGGGCAGACGTTGGTGATCGACGTCAAGGAGGGCCGCGCCTACATCGGCGACGTCGACCATCTCAACGACATCGTCGACGGCTCCACCTCTATCCAGGACTGCGTTTTCGCGCCTGGCGCCAACACCTTGCTGTTCACGTGCGGTTCGGGCGGTACGGCCGGGATGGAGACGTTCTGGCGGGACGCCGTCAGCTAGGAAGGGGGTGAGCTCGTGCCGGGAACAGCCCAGCCGCGCGTGGCCAGCGTCACCGCCGTCAGCGGCCCGTTCGACCAGGTCGACGCCCCCGACAACATCCAGGCCGGGGACACGATCCTGGCCATCATCACCTCCACGGAGAACATCGAAAGCGAGATCACCGGCGGCTCCGGTTGGACGATCCTGGACGAGCGCACGGATTTCGTGTTGCACACCCGCGTCTACGGCCAGATAGCAGGCGTCTTCAGCCCCAGCTCGTACGGGGTCGAGCTGGACGGCGACGGCATGGTCGCCATCCTGCACGGCCGGGCCGCCACCCTCGCCGGGATCGAGCTCGTCTCGGACGCGGGCACGTTCGGCACCGACGCCGGCATCCCCTGCCCGGCGGCGGACGGCCAGGTCGCGGCGATCGAAGTCCGCTATGTGGTCGGTGTGAGCGCGTTCCTGCCGCTCACCTGGCTCAGCGCCGGATACCCGGTCGAGGACCAGGCCCTTGGCGGCTCGGACTTGGGCGCCTACCTGGGCGCCCGCACCACCATGTCATCGGCCGATCTGCCGGTGAAGCGGATCCGCCCCGAACCGGCGATCGTCAACACGTGGCAGGCGTGGACCCTGGTGGTACCGCCCGGCGACTACGTGCCACCCCCACCGCCGGTGCCCGCCTACGCCGCCAAGGGCAGAGCGCTGTACCGGTATACGGCCCACGATTTTCTGACCGGCACGTACATCGACGACATCTACCCCCGGGATCCGCGCTATTCCAAGCGCCTGTCCGAGCCGGGCACGTTCACCGGCTCCCTGCCGATCCCCAACAGTCGGGTGGCGGCCGCGGTTCGGCGCATCATCCCCAAGACCAGGTCCGATCTCACCACCGGCCCCGGCCGGGTCGAGATCCGCGTGTGGCGGGACGGCGACTTGAAGGCCCGCTACTGGCTGACCGGCGCCCGGCTCACCCGCGGCCGCGACGGGAAGATCAGCGTCGAGCTGCGGGCGGTCACCCGCGAAGGTTTCTGGCACAGCCTCAGGGTGACCGAGGACCTCATCTACCAGGACGACCAGGACCAGATCGAGAAGGTCATCGCCTTCCTCGAACACGCCCAGACGATTTCCGGCGCGGATCTGGGCATCGTCTTCCAAGAAGGAACCTCAGGTGTGAGCTCGCGCGTGTTCGGCGCCACGAAACCCGAAGGCACCACCTATGGTCGCGCGGTGCAAGAGTTCGCCAGGAGCTCGAACGGCTTCGAGTACTTCGTCGAGGACGGCGTCGACGAGACCGGGATCGTGTCCACCTGGCGGTGGGGGTCGCCGAAGATCGACACCGGCGTGACGCACGTCTTCTCCAGCAGCCCGCGCGGCGGCGACATCGCCGAAACGGGCCTCGACATGGACGCGTTGCGAGGCGGCACCGACTGGCAGGTGAGGGGCGGAACGCCGGACGGCGACGCGACGGAGACCCGCCTCCCCGTCTACTCGGACATGGTCACCACCGCCCACCGCGCAGCTGGCTGGCCACGCCTGGACCACCTCGTCGACCATCCGACACAGTCGACGGTGCAGGCCGAACTGGACGACTTGGCCGAGTACTACGCGGGCGTGGCCGGCGGCGCCCTCTGGGTGCGCACCGTCACCGTGCTCCTGCCGAAACGGTCCAGCCTCGACGTCAACAGCCTCGGGGACACCGCCCGCCTGCTCATCACCGACGTGTGGCACGAGCGCGTCGACGGCGGCGCCGGCCTCGACATCAGCGAGCGCATCATCGCCATCGAAGTCTCGCCAACCGGCCGCGGACGTGGTCGGGAAGAAGCCGTCCTCACCCTGGCTGCTGTGGAGGTGCCGTAATGACGGATCAGCAGGGCGCGTCGCTCGAACGGATCCTGCGCGACATCGAGCGCAGGTTGCAGAAGCTTGAGGCGGCGCAGCGGATCAAGGAAGGCGTCACGCTCCCGCAGGCCGAGTACGTGCCGCACGCGCCGTCCATGACCGCGGCCGAGACCGCGCCCGGCACGTACAGCTCGACGTACGCGACGTCGCTCCGCCTCGACATCTTCAATCTCCGCGCGACCGTCGCTGCGGAGATGCAGGCGTTGCGGGACTCCAACCTGCAAGCCTCCTCCTGAGTCGTGGGCCGTCTGCGCAGGCCAGGGATGCGCGCCCGACAAGGGGTGCGCGGGCGGCCCACCCCTCCCCTTCGATTGGAGCGCCTGTTGACTCAGCTCGACCCGCTCGGCCCCGTCACGATCGGAGCCAGGGAAATCTACGACCAGCTGCTCGCCACCGACCGGAAGGTGGACGGCATCCGCGGCGAGGTCGCCCAGGTCGCCCAAGCGCACGGCGAGCTGGTGAAGGACGCCGCCGACCACGAGGCCCGCATCCGCACCCTCGAACGCGGACGGTGGCCGCTCCCGTCCCTGGCCGCGCTGATCTCGCTCGCCGCCCTGGTGCTCACGCTGATCACGTTCATGCAGAAGGGGGGCTGACCATGCCGTGGCTCACTCGCCTCGCCACCGTCGCCCGCCGCACCGGCTTCCCCGTAGTGGAGGTGGCCGGCTGGAGGACCCGCGGCCACGGGCCACAGCCGAGCGTGGAAGGCGTCGTCTGCCACCACACGGCAGGCCGGGACGACATGCACATCGTCCGCGACGGCCGCCCCGGCCTCGACGGGCCGCTCTCCCAGTTCTGGTTGAGGCGGGATGGCACGATTTTCGTGGTCGCTGCGGGCCGCTGCTGGCACAACGCGCCGAGCACGAGCCCGCACCACACCAACTCGGCCTCGCTCGGTATCGAGGCCGAGAACAACGGGCGCGAGGCGTGGCCGGTCCGTCAGCTGGAGGCGTACCGGCGGCTGTGCGCCGAGCTCTGCCGGGAGTACAGCCTGCCCGCGTCCCGGGTGAAAGCCCACCGCGAGGTGAACACCGGCAAGCCGGACCCGCACTCGATCGACATGGGCGACTTCCGGGCGGACGTCGCCCAGCTGCTCGCCGGGCGCGCGCCCGCGCTGCCTGCCCGGCTGCCCGAGCTCCGCCCCGGCGCCACCTCCGAGCACGTGGTGACGTTGCGCAAGGCGCTGGGTGCCGCCAACCAGACCAGCACCGTGTACGACCCGACCGACCCGGACCTCCTGGCCCTGGTCGAGCAGTTCAAAACCGCCCACAAGCTCGGCGTCGGCCCCGTCTGGACGGCCGCCTGCTGGGCCATCCTCAACCATCAGGAGAAGGAAAAATCGTGAAGAAGCCCTTCGTCGTCCTCTCGGCCGCCGCCCTCGTACTCGTCGCCGGCGGCGCTGGCGCGATGGCCGCGACCGCCTGGACTGAGCCCGCGAAGGCGTACGGCGGCTGCGTCAGCAAGTCGACCGGCTACCTCCGCGTGCTCGAACGGAACAACCTCGCCAAGAGCGTGAACGGCGGCTGCAAGTCCACGGAGCGGAAGGTCACCTTCTACAGCCGGTCCGGCGTCGACGCGCTCGTCAAGCCGCTCAAGGGCTTCGAGCTGACCTTCGACGGAGCCACCGGCGTCTGCAAGCCCAACGGCAGCAACGCGGCCGGCCTGCCCCGGTTCGCGTGCACCAAGGTCGTCACGCCGAGCCCCACGGCGTCGCCCACCTCCTGACGCCCAGCGTCATCCCCGCCCCGGCCAGCAGACCGGGGCTTCGTCGTCTCCTGAGGAGGAGAGGCACATGTCCCTGTCCGACTGGCTCGTGTCCTGGCTACGCACCAACGTCGCCGCCTGGATCCCCGTCGCGGCGGCCTGGCTGGCTGGGTTCGGCATCGACCTGCCGGTCGAGCCGTCCAGCGTCGCCATCGTCTCCCTCGCGATCTCCGGCTACTACACGCTCGTCAGGCTGCTGGAGGCGCGCTGGCCCGTCTTCGGCGTGCTGCTCGGCTGGAAGGCCGCACCCTCGTACAGTGCTCCTGCAGCGGCGAGCACCAGCTACCACCCGGGCGTCCACACAGGTCGGGACCTGAACGGCCTGTAGCTCGGCACCGCACGTGAGACGGCCCCCGTCTCCTCCCGTCACGGGAGGGGGCGGGGGCCGTCCCTTTGTCGTTTCTAGCGCCGACCGCGGTTTGCGAGCTTGACCACGGCGAACACGACCCCTCCCACGACCAGCGCCACGATGGCGAGGATCACCAGGAGTACAAGGATTTCAGCAGGACCGATGTTCATGCTCAGCCTCCGAATCAGGTGGGGGTTGGACGTTCGAGAGCCGGGAGTGGTTGGCGAGAACTATGTGATCGGCATGTCCAAAAGTGGACATGCAGGTTGCGTAGCCTGGTTCGGGGCGCCCGGTCGTGGGGAAGCGGCCGGGCGCCCCCGCACGTACGGCTGCGCGTGGGATGCGGTCGCGATCCCATTTTTGATCTTGCTTCGGGTGTCGGAAGGGTGTCGCGGGAGAGTGTCGGCGACTGTCGCGACACCTGTCGCATGCCACCGACCTGTACCTCCCTCACGATCACCCCGGGCCCCTGTCGCGACACTCACACCCCGGCAGGCTCCCCAGAGAGCACGTCCGCGCGGATGATTCGGTAGCAGCGCTTCGCGTCGTCCCGCTCGATCACACCCTCGTCGGCGAGGATCGCCAACTGGTCGTTGAGCCAGCCGCGCGAGCTGTACCCGGTCCGCTCCTTCACCTCCTTCAGATCCTTCACCGCGAACTCCAGCCGCTCCTCGCGCACCCACGCGCGCAGCTGGTCGAGCAGCACGCCGCGCGCCTCACCGGCCTCCATCCGCGGGCCTTTCCGAGCCGGGAACTTGGCGTTGTCGGCCGCCTCGATCGGGTCGTCCATCCCTGCCGTCAGGTTGGGGCTCGGGTTCTCGGTCTTCACCAGGTCGCCCACGGGCGGCTCCTTCTCCTCTGGTGGGTCGTCGTCGAGTCCGGCCGCCGCGCCGGCGCCGAAGTTGGCGGCCACGATCTGCGTGAACTCGTCGACCTCCTTGGCGCTGGCCGGCCAGTCGGATGCGTGCGCCCGCATGCGGGCGTTAGCTTCCTGGTCGTCCTCGCCCCAGTCCCAGGTGCGGAGCGCCATCGCGATCCGCTCGTCGGGGATGCTGGGCGCGTCCAGGTAGGCCATGCCGGGCTGCTTCTGCGCCCACCGCTCCGGTTTCGCGCCACGCTCCCGCTGCTCCGTCGACAGCCCGAACTTGGCGTCGCCCGGGGACTCCACCCCCAGGCACATCTTCGCCAGCTGGCCGCGCGCGAGGGTCGGCATCTGCGTGAAGTCCGACCGCTGCAAGCTCATGACCACGGTCCCGCCCGCCGACCTGATGGCCTTCACCATGGACAGGAAGTCCTCCAGCTCCTTCTCCGGGAGCGCGGCCAGGATGTCGGGCGCCTCCTCCAGCCACACCACCCAGTAGGTGAGGCCACACCCCTTCTTCCACTTCTGGAATCCGCGCTCGGCCAGCCATGCCGTGCGCGCTGGTATCTGGGCCTGGATGTCGCGCAGCATGGCCCGAACGCGCCCGATCTCGTACTCGACGCGGTGCAGGCCGGTTTCGAGCGGGCCGAGCGTCTGGTCGGCCTTGGTGACGTCAGCGCCGAACACGGCACAGTCGTAGCGGGTGATCAGCTCGGACAGGATGTTCCAGCAGGCGCCGATGCTTTTGCCGCTGCCGGACATCCCCATGATCTGCAGGTGGTAGCCGTGCAAGATCACCTCGACCAGGTCGAGGTCCTGCCACAGGCCGAGCCTGACCGGGTCCGCGACGCTCCCGCCCGGCCGGGACGCGCCCGGCCACGGGATCCGGTTCTTCAACACGCGCGGGTCGCTGATCGTCACCTTCGCTCTGGAGGCGTCGTCGGGGTCGATCGACACCGTGATGGACCCGGGCGGCAGCCGCATCCCAGACTCGACGTAGGCGGCCTTCTTCTGCAGGTCCTCGGCGACTGCGCGGCCTTCGTCGAGCTGCACGTCGCCCTCGACCTTGTGCTCGCCCGCCTTGGTGGTGGACGCCTGGGCGTCGATGCCGGCCTTCTCGGCGCCGCGGCCGAACAGCACCGCGAGCGGGTCTGCCAGGGCGGCCGCGGTGTCGACGCCCTTGCGCCTGAGCGTGCTGCGGATGTTCCAGGCGAGAGCGAACGCCACTCCGCCGATCAGGACGGCCCGGCCGGTGATGACCCCGGCCGGGCCGTTGATCGTGGCCGCGCACACCCACAGCCCTCCCGCGGCGGTCGTGAGAGTGGAGAAGAGCCTGCCGCCGGTGGAGCGGGCGTGCGACCACCACCAGGTGCCGCCGGCCAACGCCAGGGTGCAGACCACGAGCAGAAACATCGTCCACGCGATCGTCGCCGGGTCATCGGAGGCGAGAATCCAATAAAACGCCGACCCGAGCCCGAAGACCAAGGCGACCGCTATCCACGGCGGGACATAAACGAGGATGCGGGACGCCTCCCGAGCCCACAGCCGATCCCACGAGGTGTCCTGCAGCTCGGTGACATCCACCGTGCTGCCGGTGGGGGTGCGTCGCGCCATCACCAATCCCAGATCCGCGGCTTGTCCGGCTCCGGGCTGATCAGTTCGGAGAACTGCCGCCGATACTCCAGATTGAGCAGCACCGATTCGGTGGCCACCCAGCCGGCCATCTCCGACATGCGCTCCAACCGGGCGGCGACCTTCCCGGCGCGGCGCTTCACGTCGAACCCGAACTTGTACCAGGCGCCGTCGCCGAGCTCCTTGAGGATGCCGTACAGGTCTTCGGCCGCCGCCTCATACTCCTGGCTGAGGGCACGGTTGTGGTCGCGGGACGCCGCGGCGTACTTCGCGACGCTTTCGCTGCCGTCGAACTCGATCACATCGAGCCCGGCCGGCGTTTTGCGATGGCCAGCCATCACCACCACCGGCCCCGAACCTTGACGTAGCCGAACCGGTAGGCGGTCCGCGCCACGAGCCGCTGCCACCACACGGTGGCCGCGATCCCGGCCACGAACCCGACCGCCCCGGCCACCCAGACGGGGATGGCCGGGGTGCGCGCGGCCCACGCCCAGGCGGCGCCGAACACGAGCAGCACGGCCACGAACCCGGCCCACTCGGCTCGGCTGGCGCGGGCGCGTCGGCGGCCGTTCACAGGCCGACCTCCTCGCGCCAGCCGTTGACCGGCAGCTCGTAGACGAGCTCGGGCCGGGACGGCCCCGCCTCCTCGACCTCTTCGCGCTCCTCGATCGGCTGGTCGTCCTCGGCGGCGGGGGCCCGCTCGGCGTCCACCTCGTTCTGGATGCGCTCCGCCTCCCGTTCGGTGATCCCCCAGTGGGACGCCAGCGACCGGCGGCCAGCCCGACGACGGTCGGGGAGGAGGCTCTCCTCGTACTCCCACTGCGCCGCCTCGAACTGGTCTCGCGGCAGCACCCGCACCTCGCGTACCACCTCGACCGGCACCTCCACGGTCTGGTACACGACCCGCTCGGCCGGCTCGATGGGTTCCGGCTCGGAGGCTGCCTGGCCGGACCGTACGAGCCACATGAGCAGCTCGTAGGCGCCGACGAACGCGAGCGGCGCAAGGGCACTGAGCAGCCGGGACCCGGTGCCGCCGTCCCAGCCGTGCGCGACGTTCGCCGCCAAGGTGACCGCGCCGCCCAGGGCGAGGGCGACCCAGGCGAGGACCGGTACAGGCAGGCCGCGCCGGGAGCAGTACCCCATCACCAGGGAGGCCATGACGATGACGCCGTCGGACATGGCCGGGTAGAGGATCGCCATGTCGTGCCGCTCGCCCAACTGGATGGCGAGGGCGTAGAAGTGGTGGTACGACACGTACGCGGCAGCGGCGGCCACACCGAGCAGGACGACGATGGCGACGCCGCGGATGACCCGCCCGCCAGCTACGGGCGTCCCGGCGCGCGGCCAGGCGGGCTGGGCTGGTGCGGGCCGGGACATCTCGGACACGGCTGGCGCGATCGCGGGCGCGGCCGTAGTTTCTTGCATGGTTTAGGACTCCTAGTTGCATTAGGTGTCTTGAGCTGGAAGAACCCCCGTCCCGGGCTGCAACCTGGGGCGGGGGCCTTCTTCGCTTATGAGCTTCTTCGCCGGGCGACGATCTCAGCGGACGTCAAGCCGTGCTGGTGCTCGACGTACCATTTGCGGGCGTTGGCGGCGGCTCCCCCATCCCAGCCCGGGATGTCCAGCAGCCGGCCCGTCGTCGAGCTGTACGGCTGAGGCACTTCCGCCGGCCGCGCCTTGCACCGCCACGTGAGCTGACTCGGATCGTTGCCCATCGGCCAGATGGCGATATCGCCGCCATGCACCGGGACGGCGTCGAGCACATACTTGCCGCCGCCCAGGGCGCGGGCTTCGATGACGTTGATGCCGCATCGCCCGCAAGGCAGTGAGGCCAACCCGCTCATACAGCGCCGCCTGTCTGGGGCCACGACCACAGCTCCGCGTACACCATCCGTCCGCCCTGCCGGTCACGGCGCTCGCCGTACGCGTCCGACAACGCAGACACGGTGGCCAGCGCGGTATCTGCGCGGTCGACGTCGTTGGGGAAGGACAACTCGAAGCGAAGCATGATCTTCGGCGTGTCTGTGAAGATCGTCGTCAGGTTCAGGTTGGAGAGCGGCGACGAGCGGGCGATCGCGGCGGCGAACAGCTCGTGCACGACCTGGCGGGCGTCGTCTCCGCGCCCCGGGATACGCGCGCTGACGATCGCCTCCGCGTAATCGGCGGCAGCACTGATGCTGCCTGGGTGAGCCAGGTAGTCCTGGGTCCACGTTGTCACGGCGCGGAATCACCACCAGATCAGAAAGAGGAGCTGTATATGCGGCTGTCTAGCCGCACGGTTAGCTTGCAAGCTGTATATGCAGCACGTCAAGCTGTACGGCGTGACCAATGTTGGAGATCAACCCCTGTACATGCGGATTGCGGCCGATCTGCGCACCCGCATTACTCGCGGCGACCTCGCCCCAGGCGACCGGCTGCCCGCCCGTCAGGAGCTCGCCGCCGAGTACGGTGTCGCACCCGGCGTCATCACCGAGGCGACGAAACTCCTCGTACGCGAAGGGCTCCTGGTATCCCGGCCCGGAGCCGGGATGTTCGTCAGGCAACGACGCCAACGCCGGTCGCTCGTGCGGTCCTGGTTCCGCGAACGTCAGGCCGGGAGCCCGTTCGCCCAGCAGATGGAGGAGCAGGGCAGGCGAGGTTCCTGGGAGTGGAGCTCGGACACGATGCAGGCGCCCCCGGACGTGCGGGAGCGGCTCGGTCTGGCCGACCCGGACGGCGACCGCCACGACGTCATGCGCACCATCTACACGTTCGCGTCCGCCGACGACGACCAGCCATGGATGCTCTCCACCAGCTGGGAGCCGCTCGCGCTCACGAAGGGCACGCTGATCGCGTTTCCCGAGGGCGGCCCGCATGCGGGCAAGGGCGTCACCCACCGTATGGCCGCCATCAGCGTCCAGGTGGACGCCTGGGATGAGGAGGTGTGGGCGCGGGCTGCGGCCCGCGATGAGGCGAGGCAGTTGGGCATCGGCGCCGGCAGCATCGTGCTGGTGGTCGAGCGGGCGTATTTCGCTGGCGAGCAGGTGGTGGAGGTGGCAGACATCATCGTCCCGGCCGACAGCACGAAGCTGGTCTATAACGGGCCGGTCGGCGACAGCTGAGCGGCCGGCGCGGGTGGCGCCGCACCGACCGCGGCCAGCCTCCTACCCGCACCCAAGGGTTCTTATGCACGCTTGTGCATGCTGCAGCACGCTGAAGCGTGCTTGTGGCGGCTGAAGAGGGCTCAAGCATGATCATCTACGCTGCTGCACGTGATCGAGTTCCGGAACGGCGAACCGCAATGGCGGAAAGACATGGTGGTTTGGCGCCAGCTTTCCAACGAAATCCGGAAACGCATTCGTGAAGGCAAATACAGGCCCGGCCACATGCTTACCCAAAACACTATTTCCCAGGAATTCGGGGTTGCGCCGAATACGGTGCGGAAAGCGTTCACGGATTTGCGCGAGCAGGGGCTGATATATACGCGACTCCGTCTCGGCTCTTTCGTTGGCCCCGAGCCTGAAGACGAGGACTAGCGACGCTCGAAACCCTCGCCAGTGCGGTGCTGGGCGAGGGTTCTCGGTGTCTGACCTGCGGATTCCTTGATCGCTGTTTAGCGTTCTGATTCGGCGCGTACGCTGCTTATGCCGGACCTGGTCAAACGGCTTGTCGTACGCTGCTATACGGTATTTAATCCGTAGTCAGATGCTCTATCCATTGAGCTACGGCCGCTTGCTGCGTAAGCAAGCATAGCGGGTTTTGGGGAGTGCCTCGAACCAGATACGGCAATCATGGGCTGCCTGCACCCGCTCCCCCGACCGGCACGGCCCGCGAGGGGCCGGGTGCGGCGCGTCGGGGTGGAGGGTGATCTCGGTGGTTGTCCCCAAGGTGGTGGTACATCGAAGGGTGTATCCACAGGCGGGCCCCGCGTAGGAGGGAACGGGGCGTGTGGGGTGGTGAGATGGGGACATGAATCGGGTGGCGTTGGGGGCCGGGGTGGCCTTTGCGATGGGTGTGGTGCTCATCGCGGGTGGGGCCGCGCTCCAGCGGGGTGTGCCCATCTGGCTGTTGTGCGTGCCGCTCGCCATCACCTGTGCCGGGGTGCTGGTGCGGCAGCGGGCGCCCCTTGCCTCGCTGGGGCTGGGGGTTGTGGCGATCACGATCGACGCGTTCGTGGGGCCTTCGCTGGCGACGGTTCTGATTTTTACTGACAACCTCTATGCTGCGGCGCTTTATGGGCCGGCTCGGTTCGCTCGGTGGTTGCTGGGGATCACTGCCGTGCTGGCGGTGGCGGCCGGGGCTGTGGCCGGGTTCCTTGCCGCGGATTGGCGGCTGCTGGCCGTCATGGGAGTGCAGGCGGGGCTGGTGCTGGTGACGCCCGTCACCACGGCGCTGGTGTTGCGGGAGCATCGGGATCGGGCGGCGGCGGAGCGGGAGCGGGCCGAGCAGGTGGCTCATCTGGCCGAGCTCGACCGGCAGGCGGCTGTCGCGGCGGAGCGTACGCGGATGGCTCGCGAGCTGCACGACATGATCGCGAACCATTTCAGCGCCATCGCCATCCAGTCCACCGCCGCGCTCTCGCGTAAGGATCTCGATCGGGAGACCGTTCGGAAGGTCATGGAGTCCGTACGGGAGAACAGCGTGAAAGGGCTGGCCGAGATGCGGACGATGATCGGGCTGCTGCGGCAGGAGGGCGATGATCCCGCTGAGGCCATGCGGCCGCGGCTGGCCGATGCGGAGACGTTGGTCGAGAGGGTCACGCGGGCCGGGTTGGTCGCCGAGTTGCGGGTCGAGGGGGAGCCTCGGGAGCTGTCCGCACCTGTTGATCTTGCTGGGTATCGGATTCTGCAGGAGGCGCTCACCAACGCGCTCAAGCACGGGGAATCACCCGTCCAGATCGTCATTTCGTACGAGGTCGGGCGGGTTCTGTTGGTCGTCGAGAACGCGGTCGGCGGGCGGGGGGCGCGGCTGCCTGGTGCTGGGGCAGGGTTGATCGGGATGCGGGAGCGGGTCTTGTTGGTCGGCGGTTCGTTTGAGGCCGGGGCTTTGGAAGGCGGTGAGCTGTGGCGGGTGTCGGCCGAGTTGCCCACCGGTGATGAGCAGGCGGGGCCGTACGCGATCGTTCTGGGTTTTGGGTCCAGTGAAAGGGAGTCCGGGGTTGAGGCGCGGTCCGAGGGGGCGCGGTGACCATCAGGGTGCTGGTGGCCGACGATCACGCGGCGGTGCGGGTGGGGATCGTGCTGATTCTGGACGGGGCCGAGGACATCGAGGTCGTCGGTGAGGCGGCGGACGGGGAGCAGGCCGTGGCCATGGCCCGGGAGGCACGCCCCGACGTGGTGTTGATGGACGTGCGGATGCCGCGGCTCGACGGCATCTCGGCCACCCGGGAGCTGGCGGGGGTCTGCGATGTGCTGATCCTGACCACGTTCGATCTCGACGAGTACGTCTTCGGGGCGCTGCGGGCGGGAGCCGCCGGGTTCCTGCTGAAGAACACGGACGCCGAATCGCTGGTCGAGGCCGTGCGGCTGGTGGCGCGAGGGGATGGGCTGATCTCGCCCGGGGTCACGCGGAAGCTGATCGCGGCGTTCGCCGGGCAGGCGCCGCGGCGGGAGCCGGTGGCCGATCCGGGGAGTTTGACGCCTCGGGAGCGGGAGGTGCTGGCCTGCATCGGGCGGGGGCTGTCGAACGCCGAGATCGCGAGAGAGCTGGACATGGCGGAGGCGACGACGAAGACGCATGTCAGCCGGGTGCTGAACAAGCTGGGGCTGAAGAGCCGGGTGCAGGCGGCGATTTACTACTCGGGAGAAGGGGCGTAGAGGCTTAATCTGGGCGTTGTGAGCATGCCCCCGCTTCCGCCCCCGGAGCAGCCCGGAGAGCCCACCCCGCCTTCGGGGGAAGGGTCATCCGACGGGCGGGAGGGTTGGGTACCCCCATCGCAGCCCCCGTCGCAGCCCCCATCGTTGCCCCCATCGTTGCCCCCGTCGTCGTCCCCGTCGTCGGCGCCGTCTCCGGGTGGCGGATCCGGGCAACCGCCGTACGGGCCACCGCCGCCTCCGCCGTACCCGAGCGGTCCCGGGCAACCGCCCCACGGACAGCCTCCGTACGGTCAGCCGCCCCACGGGCAGCCCCCGTACGGGCAGCCCCAGTACGGGCCGCCCCAGTACGGGCCGCCGCCCTATCCACAGGGGGCGCCGGTGACTGGGGGTACGTCAACGGGGGTGTTCGTCGCGTTGGCGTTCGCCGGCGTGGCCGTCTACAGCGTTTTCAACATCGTCATCGGGCTGCTCGTCTTCGTCGCCGCCTTCGGCACATCTGACAGCGCCACCACCCCATACCTGGTGGTCGGCGCGATCGCGCTCGCCCTCATCGGCCTGGGCGCCGGTGCAGGGCTGCAGTTCGTACACAAGCCGTGGACCAAAGGCATAGGCCTCGGCCTGATGATCGGATGGGCGCTCTGGTCCATCGTGACCGCCGGGTTCTGCACGGGCCTCAACCCCGGCCTGTACACCTGACATGCCCTACCACGAGATATTCGTCGGCCTGGGCGTGCTCGTGGCCTCCGTCGTGTTCGTACGGGAGGCGCGGCGGAGGGGCGCGCTCAACGAGCAGTCGTTGACCGCCGTCGCCGGCGCGCTGGTCGGGGGAGCCATCGGGATGCGGCTGGCGGGCTGGCTGGAGACGCTGGATCTCAAGGACCTCTGGCTGTACGGCTCCCGCAGCATCCTCGGCGGCCTGACCGGCGCGTACGTGGGCGTGCTGCTGGCCAAGAAGATCATCGGCTACAAGGAGCGGACGGGCGATCTGTTCGCCCCGGCCGTCGCGCTGGGCATGGCGGTCGGCCGGATCGGCTGCCATCTGACCGAGGCGCCGGGCAGGCCGACCGATCTGCCGTGGGGAGTGCACGCGCCCCCGACCACTCCCGAGTGCCCCGGCTGCCTCACCGGGCAGGCCATGCACCCGTCGTTCATCTACGAGATCATCTTCCAGCTCGCCGCCTTCGCCGCGCTCCAGTGGGCGCGCAAGCGGCTCACCCAGCCGGGCGAGTTGTTCACGCTCTACCTCGCCGCGTACGCGGCCTTCCGCTTCCTCGTCGAGTTCACCAGGGCGAACGAGACGGTGTGGCTCGACCTGACCAGGCCCCAGTGGTTCCTCGTCCCGAGCCTGCTGCTGCTCGCCCTCAGGCTCGGGTACGGCTGGCGGCGCGGCTACTATGTTCCCCTTTTTCGAGCGAAGGTCGTGACATGAGTGCAGGCATGGGTTTGCGGGGCGACCGCATCCACAGGTACGTCAACGCGTTCTGCCCCCACTGCCACGGCCAGGACCTCGACGGGGTCGAACGGCTGAGCGGCTACCTCGCCGAACGCGACGGCAAGATCTGGCTGGAGCGCGGCTGCCGCGAACACGGCCTAATCAAGACGTTGTACGACGAAGACCCAGAAATCCTGAAATATCTCGAAGAGTGGACTGCCCCGACAAAGCAGCACGTACCCGATATTTCCGGGAACTTCCTCCCGATCCCCTCCGCCTACCTCCACGGTCTCCCCGAGATGCAGACCCAGCACACCTGCATCCTCCTGGAGGACATCGCCGAAGCCTGCAACCTCCGCTGCCCCACCTGCTTCGCCGACAGCTCACCCGACCTGACCGGCGTCGTCCCCGTCGCGGACATCCTCGCGAACGTCGACCAACGCCTCGAACGGGAGAACGGCAAGCTCGACGTCCTCATGCTGAGCGGCGGCGAGCCCACGCTCCACCCCGAGCTGAAAACCCTCCTCACCGAGCTCGAACGGCGCCCGGTCACCCGCATCCTGATCAACACCAACGGCGTCCTCGTAGCCAGGGACGACTCCCTCCTCGACCTGCTCACCGAGCACAGGGAGCGGGTGGAGGTCTACCTCCAGTACGACGGCCCGTCGGCGGAGTCCTCGAAGCATCACCGGGGCGGCGACCTGACCCGCATCAAGGCCCAGGCCGTGAGCAGGCTGTCCGAGCGGGAGATCTTCACGACCCTCGTCATGACCGTCGCGCTGGGCGTCAACGACGGTGAGATCGGCGACGTCGTACGCCTCGCCCTCGACGCGCCGTACGTGGGAGGCGTGTCGATCCAACCCCAGTTCGGGTCCGGCCGGTCGGGCGCCATCGACCCCATGGACCGGCTCACCCACACCGGCGTGCTCAAGCGCCTCGGCCCGCAGACCGACGGCCTCGTGACCTGGCGCGACCTGACCGCCCTGCCCTGTTCCCACCCCCACTGCTGCTCGGTCGGCTACCTCCTGCGCGACGACTCGAGAAGGTGGCGCTCGCTCACCGCGCTGATCGGCCACGACCGCCTCAAGCAGAACCTGGGCCTGGTCTCCAACCGCATCGCCGACACCGAGCTGCCGCGCGAGCTGCGCCTTGCCGTACAGGAGTCGCTGCTCGGCCTGCTGTCGGAGCAGTCGTCACTGTCGCACCCGCAGATCGGCGACCTGTGGCAGACCATCAGCGAGAACTGCGACCTCGGCATCTCCACGCTGCTCGCCCTGACCGTCAGGCGGAAGAAGCTGCGCAGGATGCTGGGGGAGCGGGTGGTCCGGATCACGATCAAGCCGTTCATGGACATCTCGACCATGATCGAGGAACGGCTCGCGCAGTGCTGCGTGCACGTGGGGACGCGGGCCGAGCAGGACCAGTGCGCGCCGTTCTGCGCCGTGCAGGCCTGGCCCCAGCTCTCGCGGCAGCGCCTGTCGGCGGTGGCGGCCCGGCCGCGCGGCCCGTTCGAGGCGGCCCTGTAGGGGAGTCACCGGGGGATGGCCGCCGTGTTCAGAACGATGTACTCCTTGGCGTCCTGCACTCTCGCCGCGGTGAACCAGAAGGGCGTGGTCGACGGCGAAGACGAGTATCCGTATCCGACCGAACCGTCCCCCGCGGCGAACGGCCTCTCCCCGAGCTTGGCCATCGTCCCGGTCGCGAAGTCGTACACGATGTTCAGCGGCACCCCCCGCTTCATCGGCTCATCCAGCACGCTGAAGATCGCATAACGGTCGCCCAGCAGCCCAAGCCTGACGTTTCCGATCGGCCGCAGCTGCTGGGGCAGCACCTGCCGCTCGGACCCGTCCACGCGCTGTACGATCGCGCGCCGCTCCTGCGCTCCGACGCACCACTCCGGATGGCACTGCATCGACCGCACTCCGTCGGGCAGGGAGACCTCGGTCGACTCGCCGGTCTCCAGGTTGACGATCTGGTTCTGGCCCGCGGCCCAGGGCCAGTAGGTCAACTGGAGCCCGTCGGTGCCGGGCAGCCGCTGAGGGGCCCCGCCGGTCACGGGCATGCGGTAGACGCCGCCTCCTCCTCTGACCGACCACACGAGGGTGTCTCCCGGGATCCCGACCGACTGGACATCCTGCACGATCTCGCCGACGCGCCTGGCCACGCCGCCCGCTCGGGGCATGATCCAGAAATTTACCGGCCCACCGGCGAGCGGGCCCGTGTACCAGGCGATGTATTGCGTTCCCACCGCCACGTATCGCAGATCCTGGGCCTCGGGGATGGAACCCAGGATCCGGATCGCGCCGCGCGCCGAGTCGTACACCTCCAGCCGCCGGTCCTTCTTGGACTTCGCCAGCAGCAGCACCTCGGTCGCGCTCATGCTGGTCGCCACCTGCGTTCGCCAGCCCTCGGAGTCGTAGGCGGGCACTTTGACCACGGCACTCGGCCACAACTCGGCGGCCGACTTGATCGAGTCCCAGCCGTGCAGGACCGTCGCGGGCTCGGCCCGGCGGCCGTCGCCGACGCGTGAGACGACCGCCGCCGTACCCGCCACGACCGCCACCACCGCCGCGGCGGCGAGCACCACCCGCACGCGCTTCCTGGTACGCCGGGCGCGGCGCCGGCGGGCCACGCCGTCCGCCAGATCACGGCCTTCGACCTGGACGGCGGCCGTCCGCAGGGTACGGACCAGGTCCCGCTCGTCCCTCACCGCGTCATCACGCCTTCCCGAGGCCCCGCTCATCGCGTCTCCTGCAGCACTCGCTTGATCCGGAGCTTGTCCAGGGCGCGGGCCGCCTGGCTGCGCACGGTTCCGCGGGAGACGCCGAGGATCTCGGCGATCTCTATGTCCGAGAGGTCCTCGTAGTACCGGAGCACGAGTACGGCCCGCTGCTTGCGGGGCAGCTCCTGGAGGTCGGCCCAGAGGTCGGCGTCGCCGTACCGGTCGAGCTCGCCGCGCTCGGGGACGTCGGCCACCAGGTCCTCCCGGTGCCGCCGGCGCCACGACCTGATGTGGAGCCTGACCATGGTCGTGCGGACGTACCCCTCGGGGTCGTGTTTCTTGCGCACGCGGGGCCAGGCGTCACCCAGCCGGGCCAGGGCCTCCTGTACGAGATCGGCCGCGTCCTCGGCATTTCCGGCCAGCACGAAGCCGTACCGGAGCAGCGCGTCGCCCCGGGCTCGGACGAACTCGTCGAAATCCTCCACGAACCCAGGGATCACATGGGACGCGCTTCTGTTGCAAACCTACTCGGCGGGAACGTACAGGCTCAGCGTCTCGGCGATGCAGGCGGGCCGCTTCTCGCCCTCGATCTCGATCGTCATCTTCAGGTTGGACAGGTAGCCGGCCGGGGTGCCCTTGACGTCCGTCAGCTCGCCCACGGCCCTGATCCGGGCGCCGACCAGGATCGGCCGGGGGAAACGGACCTTGTTGAGGCCGTAGTTCACACCCATGGCGATGCCCTCGACCTTGACCATCGAGAACATGAACGACGGCAGCAGCGACAGGCTGAGGTAGCCGTGGGCGATCGTGCCCCCGAACGGCCCCTCCTTGGCCCGATCCACGTCGACGTGGATCCACTGATGGTCGTCGGTGGCGTCGGCGAAGAGGTTGACCTGGTCCTGGGTGACGGTGCGCCACTCGGTCGGACCGAACGTCTCGCCGACGGCCGCCTTGAGCTCCTGAACATTCGCGAAGGTCCGCATGGATCCGAACGCTATTGCGCGGGCGGGACGGCTGCCAAGTTCGGCGCCCCGGCGACCCGTTGCGAAGATCTTTACTCGAAACCATCGCATAGGTGTTCGAGTCCGCGCTACAGTTCTAGGTACCGCAATCGAACAAGGGTTCGGCCTGGTGAGAGGGGGTGTGTCCGATGACGGTGCTGGCGACCGCCCCTGCTCGGACACGCCGTAGCACTTTCTTCCCAAATCTAAGACGGCCGCTATATCCGGCAATAAAGTCCGAGAGCGTGGACCCTGTGCGAAACCCCTACGCTCCCGGAGCCGGGCAGCGTCCGCCGGAGCTGGCCGGGCGTGACCGAGAGCTGCAGCAGTTCGAGGTCGTGCTGGAGCGGGTGGCCCGCGGCCGTCCCGAGCGCAGCATGGTCGTCACCGGCCTGCGGGGAGTGGGCAAGACCGTTCTGCTCAACACGTTCAAGTCCATGGCCATGCAGCGGCTGTGGGGCACGGGCAAGATCGAGGCCCGGCCCGACCAGTCGATCCGGCGTCCCGTGGCGGCCGCCCTGCACATGGCCATCCGGGAGCTGGCGCCGCGCCACCGCGCCCCCGAGCGCATCGAGGAGTTCCTCGGCGTGCTCAAGGCGTTCGCCATGCGCGATCCGGCGGCGGCCAAGGGCACCTCCCACTGGTCGCCCGGGATCGAGGTGCCTGCCAGCCGCGGGCGCGCCGACTCCGGCGACCTGGAGATCGACCTCACCGAGCTGTTCGTCGACGCCGCGAGCGTGGCCACCGACCTGGCCGTGGGCATCGCGCTCTTCATCGACGAGATGCAGGACGTCCCGGCCGCCGACGTCTCCGCGCTCTGCGCCGCCTGCCACGAGCTGTCCCAGACGGGCGGGCCGCTGATCGTGGTGGGGGCCGGGCTGCCGCACCTGCCGAGCGTGCTGTCGGCCAGCAAGAGCTATTCCGAGCGGCTCTTCCGCTACGCGCGCATCGACAAGCTCGACCGCGATGCGGCCGATCTCGCGCTGATCCTGCCGGCGAGGGAGGAAGAGGTGGAGTTCACCCAGGAGGCCCTCGACGCCCTCTACGAGGCGGCCGACGGCTACCCCTACTTCGTGCAGGCGTACGGCAAGGTCGCCTGGGACCTGGCGCCGCGCAGCCCGATCACCATCGAAGACGTCAAGGTCTCCGCGCCGGAGGCCGAGGAGGAGCTCGCGGTCGGGTTCTTCGGCAGCCGCTACGAGCGCGCCACCCCGGCCGAGCGCGACTACATGCACGCCATGGCGCAGATCGGCGACGAGCCGGTCGCCACCGCGGAGGTGGCCGACGCCCTCGGGCGAAAGCCGTCCAGCCTCTCGCCCGCCCGCGACAGCCTCATCAAGAAAGGGCTCATCTACAGCGCCGAGCGCGGCCTGATCGCGTTCACGGTGCCGCACTTCGGGAAGTTCCTGCGCGCTCAGCCGATCTGAGCGACGCCCCTAGACCTCTATTGGGCTGTCTAGTGGGGAAGCTAGACAGCCCAATAGAGCTATATCGCCATGCCTGTCGAGCGGAATCTACGGCTTTCTAGCGTCAGGCCGATACTGGCGTATATTCCGGCAGAGACCCGTGGTCCGCCGTGCCGATCACGGCCATCCGCACCGCCGGGCGCCGGCCGCTGAGGTAGACGGCGAAGACCACGTCGTCCGCGTCGTGGTTCCGGAAGGCGAAGAAGCGCCAGCACAGCTCGCGCCAGGTGTCGTACGGCTCGGTCGAGGTCAGCTCGCCCGCGTGGGCCCGCCAGGTGCCGCTCGACCTGAGCCTGGCCAGCGTGACCGACTCGGCGGGGCCGCGGCGCTGCTCGCAGGGGGCGCGGAACCGTACGCGGTCGATCAGCTCCTCGATCTCCGGGGAGAGCAGCGCGAGCACGGCCACCCCCGCGACCGTCAGCCACGACGGGTGGATCACGGCCGCCCACCCCGGCGCCGGTGCCCACACCGACAGCCCGGCCATCCCGGTCAGGGCGACCGTCCGGCCGACCGAACGCAACCCGACCGGTGCCGAGCTCACCTCGCCGAAGCAGCCGCAGCCCGCGTCCGGCCGGCGCCTGCGCAGCTCCAGCAGCACGTACGTGGACAGGGCGAAGAAGGCGACCGTGCCCCACCGGAAGAACGGATGCGTCGTGACCAGCAGCCCGACCGCCAGGAACAGCTCGCCCGCCGCGCAGACCAGCAGCGCGATGCCCTGCATCCGCCCCGGCACCAGGACCGCGGGCCCCAGCCTGGACAGCGAGCCGGGCTCGCCTCCCGTGCGCACGGTGATCAACTTGGCCACCATGCCCAGGAGGAGCAGCCCGATCAGAAGCGGCAACTGCGATTCGACCACGTGCCCGTCACCCCAATCCGATCTGAGCGTTGAAGCAGCCTTTGACCAGGTCGCCCCCGAGCTCCACATAGGAGAACGGCGACAGCTCCACGACCCGCCCGCGCGGCGACGTGTCGCACTCGACGCACCGGTCGCAGAAGCGCCCCGCCACGCAACCGCACGCGACCACGGGGATGTTGGCGTTCCGCTGCGAGCACAGGTTCTTGACCTGGAGCAGCGACCCGAGGGCGAGATATGGCAGCCCGGTGCACGATACCCCGGCATCGGGGCAGCCGGCGTCGGAGCGCTCCAGCATCGGGTACGCGGCGCCGCGCTCTTCCTCGTCGAACGTGTCCGACCAGGTGGCGGGGCCCGAGATGCGGGACTGCTGCCCGGCGTACGCGGGCGGCGGGGCCGGCACCGCGCGGGCCGGGTACGGGGGCTGCGAGGTCGCCGGCAGCAGGGCCAGGCTCGCCCCCTCCTCCTGCCTGATCCCGATCGCGTCGAACAGGTAACCGGGCTCGAACATCGGATGCCGCACCTGCAGCCGCCCCGACGCCCGATAGGGGATGACGACCGTACGGTGGCCCCGGTGCGGCCCGCAGTCGAGCTCGACCGTCAGGTCTCTTCGTCCGCTGATCGACAGGATCGTCCCGGTGATGCGGGTGGTGTCGGCCCAGATGCGCTCCACCACGCGTCCGTCGCGCGTCCGCATGACGACCAGGGAACCCGCGGGCAGATCGGCGGGCGCGGCGTCCTTCCCGTGCCAGGCGGTGGCCCAGGGGGCGATCACGAGCCGCTCCTCGACGCCGCCGGGGGTCTCGATGATGATCAGATGCGGGCTGACGTCCAGGATCTCGCCGGCGACGGCGCGTAAAGGCTCCCCATTGTCCGGGTCAGGGCCGGGAACGCCGGATTCGCGACCGAGCGCGGCCGCGGCGAGCACCCGACGGCGCTCAACGCTCGGATACCCCATCGGCCCCTCCCTCGTCGGT
This sequence comes from Nonomuraea sp. NPDC005650, assembly GCF_040605375.1. NCBI lineage: Bacteria > Bacillati > Actinomycetota > Actinomycetes > Streptosporangiales > Streptosporangiaceae > Nonomuraea > Nonomuraea sp. NPDC005650. The sequence continues at coordinate 13,885 of NZ_JBEXCR010000022.1, read as the reverse complement.
ACTAGAGTCACACGACTTGGGCGTGGCCCGCACCGGGGTGGCGCAGAGGGGATCAAAATACGCATCCCCGGGGAAGTGAGATGACACCCGGCGTCGTACAAACCGCCACCGACCTTGACCTACCTTTATCGTCGGCGGGCCGAAACCTGAATTCTGGTTCAGGCCCAATAGAGCATCCGGCTGCGATTCTGGCCACGATGCAGACCACCGGTTGGGAAGACGAGTTCCGCGAGTACGTCAGGGCGCGCGGTCCTGCTCTGCTGCGCGCGGCCCACCAACTCACCGGACACCCGCTGGACGCGGAGGATCTGCTGCAGAACGCGCTGACCAAGACATACCTGGCCTGGGACCGCATCGAGGACCGGGGGGCGCTCGACGGCTACGTGCGGCGGGCCATGGTGAACATCAACATCTCGCAGTGGCGGCGGCGCAGGCTGGAGGAGTATCCGTCGGACGATCTACCCGAGGTGTGCACTTCCGAGGAGCCGCACGGGGACGTGCACGAGCAGTTGGAGCAGGCTCTGGAGGAGCTGCCGGAGCGGATGCGGGCGGCGATCGTGCTGCGCTATTACGAGGACATGACCGAACCGGAGATCGCCAGGACGTTGGGGATCAGCGTGGGCACGGTCAAGAGCACGGTGTCACGGGCGATGGCCAAACTCAGAAACGCCCTGGGCCTCCCGCCCAACAGCCGGGAGGCATGAGCTAACCGGCCGCGGCCTCCGGCTCATGCGCTTCTGCTTCGGGGGCTTCCACCTGGCGTGCGGCTCGCAGCTGATCCGCGGCCTTCGCCGCGCATGCGGCCGCGGCCCCCTGCGCCTCATTCGCCCCAGCGGTGGCACAGGGGCGTACGACGTCCCTGATCTTCCGCAGCGTGGCCAGGAACACCTCCCGCTCCTCCGTGCCCAGCAGCCCCGTGAACCAGTCGTCGATGTCCTGTAGGTGCTGCGGCAGCACGGACTCCAGCCGCGCCCGCCCGGCCTCGGTGAGCACGGCGTAGGAGGCCCTCCGGTCGCTGGCACACGCCTGCCGGGTCACCAGCCCCTCCCGCTCCAGCCGGTCGACGACCCGGGTCACCCCGCTCGTCGACAGCTCGGTCTGCGCGGCCAGATCGCTCATCCGCAGCCGCTGCCCCGGCGAGCGGCCCAGCCGGATGACGGTCTCGAAGTCGATCTCCGACAACCCCGCGGCGCTGAGCACCGGCTGGAACCTGGCCATCAGGCCGCCATGGACCTCCGCCAGGAGCCCTACGGCGGTCAGCCGGTGGTCGTCAAAGTTCATCACCCTCATAGCGTAACCGACGATAGTTGACGTGCGGAATATTCCTCGTGTAGAAATTTGTTGCCGCAGACATCCGCACAGCAACGAACCCCTATCGAGGAGAACCCCGATGACCGCCACCCGCACCTGGGAGTCCCTGACCATCCCCGCCGCCGGCACCTACAACCTGGACGTGGCTCACACCCGCATCGGTTTCGTGGTCAAGCACATGATGGTCAGCAAGGTCCGTGGTCACTTCGGCTCCTTCAGCGGCTCGGTCACGATCGCCGAGAACCCGCTGGAGTCGTCCGCCGAGCTCACGATCCAGGCCGACAGCATCGACACCGGCGTCGCCGACCGCGACGGCCACCTGCGCAGCGACGACTTCCTGTCCGCGGAGAAGTTCCCGGCGATCACCTTCAAGAGCACCCGCGTGACCGGCCACTCGGGCGACGAGTTCACCGTCGTCGGCGACCTGACCATCCGCGACGTCACCAAGGAGGTCGAGCTCACGGTCGAGTACGGCGGCGCCGGCACCAACCCGTGGGGCGCTCCGGTCTGGGGCTACTCGATCACCACGGAGTTCGACCGCGAGGAGTTCGGCCTCACCTGGAACCAGGCCCTGGAGGCCGGCGGTGTACTGGTGGGCAAGAAGATCAAGATTGAGGTCGAGGGCGAGGCCAACCCGGCCGCGTAACCTGGTTATCCACAGCCCCGAAGCCCGCCCACGCTCTGGGCGGGCTTCATCCACAGGCAGTTACCCACAGGCTGTTGATAACTCTTGGCGAAGTCCGGGGATCAATCACTTTGCTGCCTCGCCAGAAGGCCGGTACGCTGTCCTGAGCCGCGAAGGCTTCCAGGAGGATTCGCCTAGTCAGGTCTATGGCGCCGCACTGCTAATGCGGTTTGGGTTTACCGCCCATCCGGGGTTCAAATCCCCGATCCTCCGCAGGTGGAGGGCCCTCTCCCAGATCTTGGGAGAGGGCCTTTTTGATCTTTGAGGGCGTCGTAGTTGCAGGGCTAGTTGCAACGGCTAGGGATGTCCCCAGAGAGCGGAGGCGAGCCGCTCCCCCGCATCGCGCATCAGGGGTATGGATACGTGGGTGTATCGCTCGGTGGTGGTCACTCTGGTGTGGCCGAGGACTTGCTGAACGACCCGGATGTTCACACCCTGCTCGATGAGGAGCGTTGCGGCGGTGTGCCGGGCGTCGCACACTCGGACGTCCCGGACGCCGGCCTGCTGGAGGATGGCCTTCCAAAGGGCGAAGGTTGTGTCTGATACAGGTAGTCGAGATACGCAGTCCCCATGGACAGCTGCCGAATAGCGCGTACAGGAATCAAGGCGGCGGCGCGCCGCCGTACGAACCGAACGCCCTGACCGGGGGTTGCCGCGCCGGGGCACAGATCCAGCCCTACGGTCGCCACTGCATGGCTGGACGCCGCACGTGCTCGGGGGCCGATTGACGATCCAGGGTTCGTTCCTCACCCTGGCTCACCGGAGAACGTGGCTTCAGCCCCGTCCGTGCCTATTGTCACTCACGCCCATGTCTTCGAGGTGCTGCGAGTAATGCTGCCCCTGTCGGTGACCGCTGCCATCATGCATGTAACTGATCACGGGAGTTAAGGTGACGGACTCGCACGAAGAATTTGGCTGGCTCGCAAAGTACGGCCCGTTCTACGACGTCTCCTGTGTAACCTTCGCCCGATCCCTCAGCCCTCGTGAGGCGTTGACGCGTCTCGGTGCAGACAGCAACGGGATCGGAGAGGTGACCTTTGAAGAGCACCAGGCACGAACAATGAAGTACATCGACTCGGACAACATGCGCACCAGCTACGTGGGCGCCCTCGAGACGAACGGCTGGACCGTGCTGATCCAGCTCTGGACCGGATCGATCGGCCTCAACAGGCTCCTACTGCGCAGCCTTTCTCAGTCGACTGAGGTCGTGTCGATCTATCGTAACCTCCATGCCACGGACTATTTCGTCTACGCGGTCGACAGCGAAGAGGTCACACGCTTCGATCAATTGGTTCCCGATACACGCTGGGGCAGTGATCCCGACCGCCTGGTCGGTGAGATGCGCGAAGTCGGCCTGTCCTGGGAGGGGCCCGGCATCGACGCCCCCTTCCCACGGTCGTTCGCCCTGGCGAAGAAGATCACCGGCTTCTCTTTCTCCGAGGACATGCTGAGCACACGATTCCTCGGTGCCGCAGTCCGTGACCGGTGACTGGATCCAACGCCCATAAAGTCGGGCGCGGCGGCAGGTCAGGAGCCGTGGGGTAGGCAGTCGACAATGCCGTCCACAATGCGTCAGCCTCGCGTGCCCGTTGCGTGCTCGTTCGTAGAGCGATCAAGGGGAACCGTGGGGAGTTCCATGCCGTCCAGAGGCGTTTAGGAGGGACCGTCTACCCGTCCTGACCTGCATTGCACTGCCCGGAAGAGCGCGGGATCGATCTTCTAATTCGTAGGTTCAGGGTTCGTGAGCCTGCCACAATCAGGCTGTGGATTCCGAGGACTCCCCGCTTCGTAAGGCTGTCCAGCTCTATCTCACCGGCGCGCGTATCGAGGATGCCGGTATCAACGCGACTCGCGTCGTGGAGTGTCTGGAAGACGACGACTGGGAGATGGCCCTCCTCCTTCTTGAGGATCTCGGTGATGCGGATCCACAGCCGCCTGAGTTCTGGAGCCGGCTGGCCGACGCCGCCCGCCTGATGTGGCTCAAGAATGACGCTGCCTGGTACGAATGGCGGCGCGGTGAGGCCCGTAGTGGTGCCTTCAGGGCTGAACTGTGTCTCACCTCTACCGAGGACGGAGGCCGGGCACTGGCGATACCTCCTGGCGATGTGCACCGGCCCATGTGGGACATCGGCCAGCGGATACCCGAGGGTGGGCCTCTGTGGAACATCGCTTTCCTCTGGGTGGAGGGCCGAGACTCCCTGAAGCCGGGCGGGTGCGGGCTGGTGAGACTGCTTCCTCTGACACCAGGGCACTGGCGGCGCCTTAAGCCGGGTGACCTGATCACTATGCATGAGAGGCGGCCACCCTCTGGTACGGCACGCATCATCGAGGTCATGCCTCCCGTGATAATCGCTCCTTAGCTACAGTTCTGGTTGCAATCCAGCGCCCTCCGATGTCGTTCCAGGTAGATCGTCCGCGCCCGTCGGTCCAGGTTGAACCAATTGGGACGGGCCAGATCCGAGTTGTGCAGCGAGGTCTTCGAGGCGGTCTGGCATCACGCCATCCCGTACGACGACTTGACCCTTGCGCTCATCATCATCCAGCGCACAGGAGGCGCTCGAAATCCTGGCCGCCCGCTCCGCAGGCTCCGGAGGGATGCCCGTTTGCGGGGGCGCGAGCTTGGGCGGCTGGCAGGTTGGCACGCATCCAAGGTCAGCCGGATCGAGCATGTACATCGGCCGTCCTCGACCCACGACGTACGGGCGTGGTGCCGGCACTGTGGAGTACCGGAGCAGCCGAGGACCTCATCGCCTCCTTGGAGGCAGCGAGGGCATGCTCGTCGAATGGCGGCATATGGAACGCACAGGGCTCCGCCACGTACAAGAGTCGGTTCTAGCCGCTCTGGGAGCGTGTGCGCCGGTTCCGCTTCTACGCCGCAACCTCATACCCGGCCCGCTCCAGACACGCGCCTGCATCACTGCCGTGCCGGCCGCGCTCCAACGGCGCCGCGACCTCCCTGACGACGTCGAGGGTGCCGTACAGGTCCGGGTGGGCAAACAGCAGGTCCTGCACAAGGGCGATCGTCGTTTAGTCATCGTCCTTGAGAAGAACGTTCATCACCAGCCGATCGGAGGCTCTGACGTCATGACGGGTCACCCGGCCGCACGAGATCGCGATGTACTCCCGCATCTTCACGGGACCGCCCGAACTGGCTGTGTATGGCAAAGCCGCCCGCGGCTATTTGGCGGGAGACCCAGCCGGTGTCGCTCCTGCAATCATCCGGTGACAAGGCCGAGATCAGCAGTCGCCGAAGATGATCCCATGAGAACCTTATGCGCGTTGCTGAGCGTCCTGGTCCTGCTGCTCACATCGCCTCTGGCAGGTGTGGCGCACGCACAGGCCGGTTCACTGGCTCAGGCGATATCGGCGCTCAAGGGTGAGTTCGCAGAAAAGAGCAGTGTGCTGTTCTCCAAGAAAACCCGTAATGGCTTGGGCTCGGACGCCAGCCTGACGGTTGCTCATGGAAAGCACCGCTTCGCCGCAAAGACAGGTGTTTACGCCAGCGATGTCACGGGGGCTTTCACCGTGGGTGACTTAGACCCGGTGCCCTCCCGCGTGGTCAACATCGGTCGCGATAGCTACACCCAAAGCGGCTGGGACACCCTACCCAAGGGCAAGAAATGGAACCACTGGCGAGACAAGGACGGTTTTCTCTGGTCACAAAACCTGGTGGACGCTCTGAACCCCAAGTTCCTGCAACTGATCTCCGCCAGCGCCGAGAAAGTACCCACCAAGGACCGTTACGACGGCGTCCGCACCTCCCGCTACGACGGCACGGTGGAAGTCGGTTCTATTGGCTCGCGCTGGGCCGGCATCTACTACAGCGAGCGAGAAGGATTTTGGGACGGAGGCCGCGTCAAGTGGAAGCTCTGGTTGGGCCCGGATAACCTGCCCAGGCGTTTCCAGGCCGAGATCGTGTACGAGCCCTATGGCGCGAAGCAGATAGCTGACACCGTGAGGATGAACGTCCTCTACAAGGGCTGGGGAACGCCTGTGCACATCATCGCCCCTCCCAAGAAGCTCGTGGTCGAGGCTGAATGAGCCCACCGCCGACGCGTCCCGAGCGCCGCCAACATCACCCTCATGTCGCTGTGCCAGATGGCACTGTGACGGCACAAACGACTCAGCGCCGTGCCACGTAAGCCCGAACCAAACCGCACAAGCAACGGACCCTGACCTCCTGAAACACCATGGGGCCGATCAACGCCGAACGCCCCGCAACGAGCCGTTCGGCGGCTTGGAGCTTCTTGTTGGGGTTGCTGAAAGATCGGACCGCCGCAGGTGCGCTTCGGGCACTTGTCCGTGTACTGGCGGGACAAGCCGAATGCCGTCGGTGAGCCGTGTGAGGGAAAACCGCATGCACGTGGAAACGGAGCCATGAACCTGGCCATGGTCATCGGGGGGAGCGGGAAACCGGCGGAGGACAGGCTCCGAGCCCTACCGCCAGGAGACGCCACCGCGCCCGCTCCCGGCCCTGCTGCGGCTGGTGGCAGCATGATCGTGAGTTCGGCGTTCGCCTGATGACGTAGAGAAACGCCGGGTAGGCAAACGGATCGCCGCGATCAACACCGTTGGGATGCTGTTCTGGCGTGCGGCGCCAATTGGGAGGTCACCGACTCCGGCCCCGAGCTCATGACGTCCTGGCCCGGCTGAGGGGCGGGCGGTGGGCCCAGGTGGCCCAGCGCCAGAGCCATTCGATGGGGCCCTGACGGTAGCGGCGCAGCCAGAGGGTGGAGAACAGCCACTGGGCCGTGAGGATGGCTCCTGCGGTCCAGTACGCCGCGGTCAAGGACTGGTCGATCGGCAGGCCGAGGATGTGACTGGCCGCCAGTACGAGGAGTGTGGAGGTCAGATAATTGGTCAGTGCCATTCGGCCCAGTGGCGCGAAGACGAACTGCAACGCCGGTCGCAGCGGCGTTCTGAGCAGGACCAGCAGGCCGCACACGTACACACCGACGAGCAGCAGATCGGCAAGGCTGGACGTGGAAGACAGGTACGTCGTGGCCCCCACGGCCCGCATGCCGGCCTGTACCCACAGGGCAGAGGCCAGTCCCGCCGCGAAGACCAGGCCCAGCAGGAGCGGCCCTCGGGTGGAACGCTCGATGCGCTCGATCACTCCGTAGCGGACCAATGCCGAGCCCAGCAGGAACAGCCCCGCGATCAGCAGGGGCCCGCCCCCGCCGAAGATCAGCGCCGCCGGGATGAGCGTCGCGGCGAGAACGGCCATGGCCCACCGCGGCAGCCAGGTCGAGGGCAGTAGCACCAGGATGCCGACGACGGCGTAGTCGGTCAGGATCTCGCCCGGCCACAGCAACATGTGCACGAGGCCGATCGCGAGCAGCGCCCCAAGCCGGCGTAGCAGGACCAGGCGTGGGCGGGGGACGCGGCTCGTGGCGGAGTTCAGCAGTAGCGCGAACCCGATACCGAACAGCAGGGAGAAGATCGGCAGTCCGAGCCAGGGGTCCCAGTCGCCCATGGGCGGCGCCACGACGGCGGAGTTGCCGGTGGCCATGAGCTGGATGTTGGCGAGCAGGATTTCGCACAGCGCGAACCCGCGCAGCACGTCGAGCGCGATGATCTGGGGGCGACCCGAGGAGAGCACAGCGGTCTGGGGCCGGCCCGACGCGAACGCGGCAGTCTGAGGCGGATCGGGGGAGACAGCGGGCCCGTTGTGCGGGAGACGGTGGCCGGGATGACCGGCGGGCCCCTTGGGAGGCGATTCGTGGGGGAGTTCTTCGCGTGGCATGGGGCCTCATCCTGCAGGGCCACCCAGGGGCTGGCACCGGTCGAAAGCAGGGTCCGTGGCGGCCGAGATCATACTTTCGGCCGGTTCGTCGGCGAGGGCGGGCGCCCGGCCTCAAGCGATCACTGAGGCTCCATCCTGGTAGTCCCAAGGTGTGCGGGTGCGGCGGCTGACAAGAAGGACACGTGCCGACGGCCCCGGGACGTCCCAGAGCCACCACGAGGTATCAACCCAACAGGAGCGTCAGGCTGCCGGGATGCGCGCGTTGCGCGAGAAATACCAGGTCGCGGGCTGATCGCCGGGCCATTGAGAGGGGTCGACCACGGTCACTCAGGACTGGCCTTCCGCCCAGCTCAGAGGATGATTCCCGACCCGGGCCTTGATCTCTTCTTGGGGGTCGTTGCGCACTCATGGATGATCCTTTCTGGCCAGAGCAAGAGCTCCAGCCTTCCGGTTCACCGCCTGACGGTCCCCTGCTCGCTGGCACAGCCGGTCGGCCGGTTCGTACGATCGTGATCGTGCCGGTGTCGCTGGACAAGCAACGCAGACCGGCCTGGTGAGCGGCACTCGCCCAGGCCACGGCACCATGTTCGTGCGGTGGACCTGGTGCCGAGCCGTACTGCATCGCGGCTGGTGGCTGGTGACCAGCGTCTACCTCGTCGTAGACGCGCGTCTGCCGGCGTCGCAGCTGGTGCTGATCGGCGTCGCGCAAGCCGTCGCCGCGCTGGTGTTCGAGGTTCCCGCCGGCGTCGTCGCCGACACCCTCAGCCGCAAGTGGTCCTTGGTGGTCTCCCATGTGCTCATGGGTATCGCCATGCTCGCCACCGGCCTGGTCGGTGACTTCGGTTCGCTGATGGCCACACAGATGCTGTGGGGACTGTCGTGGACCTTCGCCGGCGGCGCGGATGTGGCGTGGATCAGCGACGAACTCGACGATCCGGCGCGCGTCCCGGTGGTGCTGATCCGGGCGGAGCAGGCCCAGCTCACTGGGACCGTCGCCGGGCTGGCCGGCATCGGCGGACTGGCCTGGCTCACCGAGCGCAGTACGGCGATGGTGCTCGCCGGAGCGGCCATGCTGCTTCTGGGCCTGTACGTCGTCGTCGGCTTCCGTGAGCGGCGCTTCACCCCGGTCCCAGTAAGACGGTGGTCGGCTGCCTGGTCGATCCTGGCCCGCGGGTCACGCCTGGTACGCGGCAGTCGCACGCTGCTCGCCGTCTTCGCCGCGACGTTCCTGGTCAACGGCGTCGCCGACGCCTTCGGCCGGCTGTATCCACTGCGGCTGGTGACCCTCGCACCGAACGTCGATCCGGTCGTCTGGTTCACCGGCCTGGGTGTGCTGATGTGCCTCGCGGGTGCAGCCGCCCTGCGCATCGCGCAGCCCAGGATCGGCGGCCCGCACACCGCCCGGCGCGGCTACATCGTCGCGTGCGCCGTCGCCGCGGCCGGTGCCGTCGGTCTCGCCCTCGCATACGAGGCGACCAGCGGCAGCCTCGCTGTACTGCTGGCCGCAGGCGCGTTGCCGCTGACCCGCAGCTTCGGCACCATCTGGGTCAACAACCAGACCGTCGGTGCCGTCAGGGCCACCGTGCACTCGCTGCTCGCCCAGGCCGAGTACGCGGGGAAGATCGCCTGCGGGCTCGCCGTCGCCGCGATCGCCGACCTCGCCGGGGTATTCCTCGCGCTGACGGTGTGCGGCACGCTCCTCGTAATCGCGATCATCATCGTCCAACGCTTCGGTACACCCGATCCTTGAGCTACCACGAGGCGATGCCCTCTCGCTTGACCGGGGAGAGAGCCTTTTGATCTTCGAGGACGGTGTAGTCGCGGGGCTTGTTGCCGCGGCCAGGGACTTCCCCAAAGAGCGGAGGCCAGCCGAGCATCAGGGGTGTGGATGCGTGGGTCGCCCACGCGGCATCAAGGCGACAGCGCTCCGCGTCGCCGCACGGCTCGCCGCTCGCTCGGCCGGGCGCGCGGTGTGGGCGCCGGTCCTGACCGGCGGCGAGAACGCGGCCCGCTCGGCCGTATCAAGCACCCATCGCAGGCCATGCAACCTCACCGCCGGCCAGAGCGGATGCGCCGGCTCACCAGGACGGTCAGTCCTATCTGGATGACGAGCATCACCAGTGCGATCATTCCCGATGAGGCGGACACCTCTTCCTCCGAAAGCCCGCCACCACATTCCGTTATGTTGCCGCCCTCATACAACACGACGCATTCGCGCCCAAGAACCACGGCCGTGATGAGCCAGTTGGCGACCAGAAGGGGAACCGCGCCCAGGGCAAGGGCCGGCGTGATGTACTGCGCCTTGCCGCCTGCCGGGTTCATTTTCGCCGGAACGGGTTCGAGACGCGCGCTCATATCCGAATCAGCCCTCACCCGAACACGTAAGCACAGGCAGACGATCACGACAAGATCAACACCGCTGATGGTGGTAGCGACTGGGCGATGCACTTTTCATTCGGAGGTCCGTCCTCCTCGCTGGTTGAATGCCCCGGTTGAGGTCGCCGGGTCAAGAGCGCATCCGGTGTGGCCGCGATTGCCATGATGTCCATAAGCTCGGCCACATCCGGAGCAATTCCGTGCGGACATGCTCAGAGATCGGCCGGGTAGAAGTCCTCATCCTCTTCGTCGGGCTCGACCGGTGCGTACTGCCGCAACTCGCCATCCCTCAACATCCACACCCTGAAGAACGACTCCTCCTGATCCATCACAAAGACCTGCAGTGCGTTGGGGCAGCGCCAGGGCATCTGCGCGATATGATCAAGGACGGCCTTCACGTCGGCATGGTTGAGCGCGCCGGCCCACACGTCACACTCCGGATACTTCCATCCACCCCATGTCGTGTCCTGGCCAGTGGTGTCACGCAGAAAGCCGCACCCTCGCGCCGGCGTATCCCACCGAAGTGGAGCTTGCGTACGCAGCCACTCACTCAACGACTCCACATTCGCACGGTCCCACGAGTCGACCGACACCATCACGTTGGCTACCCAGCTCATTGACTCATTGTCTCTGGAGACGTTGGGCTTGGGGAAGCAGAAGGTGCTGATCACGGAGTTCAGGTCTGGCACTGATGCACTTGGCGGGCACAATCAGGTCGTGAACTTCCAGGATTCCCCTCCTCTGAAGGAGGTCCGTCCCTGCCCCACTGACGAGTGGGCCGCACTCGGCGTCGGCGTGGCCGATGTGCTGGATCCAAACTGGCTATTCGACCGCTTCAGCGATCTGGCCAAGCAGAACCTTGTCGGCTCTGACGTCGGTCACCATGACGCCAACCCGTCCCCGTCTATCCTCACTCCACCGGATGAGTGGAAAGCCGGTGCAGCGCCCGATGGTTCGCCCGGTTTCGGTGGGCACTGTCAATGGATCTCCTACGCCGAAGTCCTGCCCGCGACTCAGAACAGGACCGGCGAGCAGAATGCCATCAAAGTCGTCTAAGAGATCTGGGTACACGGCCTCTATGCGAAACGCGAAGCAACTCACGGCCACAGCCTATGGGCGGCCCCGGACGGGGCAGAGGGCCAGGGGGTGAGTGTGCCAGTCGCGCCTGTCGCTCGTCCGGCCAACGCATGCTGGACACGGGGCGAGTGTACCTACGCTGCGTTGAAGACTGCGGCGGGCCTACGATTGGTTCATGCGGGCCGGGTACAACGAGGCGTTGGCGATGCTCGGCTACGTGCTGGGCATGATTGCCACGTCCGTGCTCATTGAATGGGCACGTGAGAGTGGCCGGGAGTCGCTCGGCGAAGTCCTGTTCATGTGCTCTGCGGTGTTCCAGATCGCTTTCGTTTTCGGTGTGGTCCGGCTTCTCCTGCGCGGATTGCGGTGGGGTGCCGGCTTCTTCGTACGTCGGTCGCGGACGGCACCACAGAACCTTTCCGAACCGCCGGGACATTAGTTCGCATGGCGAACATGGGCTTGTCGGGGTGTCCAGGCGCACGATTCGGGCGCATCCGGTTGGTGGCGACAATGAAGTCAGCCCACGGCCTTGCTGTGGGCTGACCGGATCTCGGTAGTCACGCCAGGAGAAGGCTCGATGCGGTTGCGGTACACGCCCAGGCCGTATAGCAGGCGTGGTCGCTCACCGGACCGGAAGCGGGCGACGGTGGCCACGTTACCGGCCCGACCCCCTGGCCGCGTACTGCTGCCTCATAAGCGACGAGGCGGACGGGGAAGTCACGGAAACAATCGGATGAGGGGAGTGTTCGCCCCGGATTTCTTGGGCCTCCTGGTAGAAGGCATGAGGTCCAATGGGGGGCGGGAGAGGAAGAAACAGGTAATGGCAGCCAGGATCCAGGCAGCGCCAAGGCCGATGCCGATCCATCCGCTGATGATCAAAGTCTCATAGGATGCATCGGCGTTTGGCGTGCTTCCGAAATACTCCTGCCCGCGCAACAGCTTCCAGTATTCGCTATATCTGGCGCTCTTTCTGGCGTCCAGCGCATAGCGCTCCAGAAGGATGCTGGGAACGAAAACCAGGAAGCCGATCCACATCAGCGCGAATCGCGCGCGCTTAACGTCCACTTGCTGACTCCCTGTCTCAAGGCGGAACGAGAATAGTTCATGCCCGTATTGTTACGTGGTGATCAGGTGCGTTGCGGCAGACAGCGAAGCCACTATGGCGGGGACACTCGACCTCGCCGACCTGAGGACAATAGTAAACGTCTGGACAGTCGCAGTCATAGAACTCGGGCAGGGGATCGGGACGATGGTGCACGGCATAAGTATGTGGGTTTTCGCCAGTAGGTGACCAACGACGGCTCATCGACAACCCTGCAAGGGCTGCGCAGGAAGGGGATGGATGGCCGACGTGGAGGTCGACGCCATCGGGACGGTGGTCATTACTGGGCGGCGGCGCGTGAAGACGGGTGGTCGGTTGGGCGGCGACTTCCGTGGTGAGGCGATGTAGTGAGTGGCTCTGAGTGTGTCCCTCGTGCCCGCGCCCGGGGCTGTGGTTCTGCAGGTGAGTTCTCATGACCGAATCGGCTGTGGAGAAATCGCGGCTGTCTGGGAGAATGGGTATCTGTGATGCGCTCTGACCTGGCTCGAAGGATTCACTCTGCAGCTCACCTCACTGGCCACTTCGTGCTTCGCTCAGGACTTACCGCCACCGAGTACTTCGACAAGTACAAGTTCGAGGGCGACCCCGTTCTGCTGGATGACATCGCTCGGGCGATGGCTCCAATGGTTCCGGACGGTATCGAGGTGTTGGCCGGGCTTGAGATGGGCGGGATCCCGGTGGTCACCGCCCTCGGGCGGCACACCGGCCTGCCGTGCGCGTTCGTTCGTAAGCAGGCCAAGACCTACGGGACCTGCCGGTTGGCCGAAGGTGCCGATGTGGTGGGGCGGCGGGTGCTGGTGGTTGAAGATGTCGTCACCAGCGGCGGCCAGATCGTCCGGTCAACTGCTGACCTGCGGAGCATTGGGGCCCAGGTCGGCGAGGCATTGTGCGTTATCGACCGCGAACAGGGAGGTGCGGCGGCGTTAGCGGCGGAAGGCATCAGTCTTTCATCGTTGTTGACCGCCACCGATCTGCGCGCGACAAACTGATTCACCGGGCCCACTGGTGAGCGCCGGCTCCTCTTTTCGACGGGATCAGGGCCGGTCGAGCTTGTGCCGCGCGTACCGTGGATCGGGGGAGTCGAATTCCATGCCGTTCTCGTCGAGAGCGTTGTAGATCGTCACCTGGCCGTTCGGGAAGGTGAAGTTGACGGCCACCATGCCTTGTGCCATGTCCTGGTCTGCCCATTCGAGAAGCTCTACGCCGCGCAACCGCTGCCCTTTGAGCGCGGCCAACTCACCGGGCGCGTCCTCTCGCCACCCCAGCCGGAATCCTTCCTCCGCCCAGTCCAAGGGCTGAGTCACGTCGACGGTGTTCCACGTGATCGAGAGGTCATCGAATCTTTGGTGAACGATCTCGATCTGCTCGCCTTCGAAGTCCAGCAGGACCAGGCCGTCGGAGAACCACGCATCCTCGTCGAGGTCCCACACCAGGAGGACCCGGCTCAGCCTCCGACCTTCGAGAAGGGCCAGCCTGTGACCATGAGCGCGATGGGGTGTGTCCAGCTAACGGTGTATCTCGATCTTGATTAGTTATCGGATGGTCGGGGTCAAGCGGCCTTCGAAGGTGATGGCGAAGGCGTTCAGGG